>DASUCS010000420.1:0-9234 GCA_036275935.1 Acidimicrobiales bacterium | reverse complement strand
CCCTGGCGGCACGAGATCCCACCGACCCGCCGGCTGCTGCTGCTCGGGCAAGGATGCGAACGATCGGTCGCGGAAACCGAAGATCGCGTCGGCGATGTCGAGGAACCGCGCCGGAGGGCCCAGCTGCTCGGCGAGCTCCGGATCAGTGCGCTGCACCCAGTCGAGCGGCTCGTGCAGATGAGCATCGACATCGATGATCCGCATGGGCCCGACTATGCCACTGCGACGGCGAGCCGGCGAACGATCTCGGTGAGGCGTTCGGGCGACGTGGCGATGTTGAGTCTGATGTGGCCAGGCAGGCCGGGCTGGAACTCGTTGCCACCAGAGACCCGCACGCGACCTCGTTCGAGCGCGAGCTGGTGGGGATGCTCGTGGCCGTACTCGCGAAGGTCGATCCACGCGAGGTACGTACCTTCCAACGGTCGCATCGTCGCTTTCGGGAGCTCGGACGCAAGCAGGGCTCCGAGCAACGAGCGCTGCGCGTCGAGTCGCGCGATGACGGCGGCGAGCCAGCCGTCGCAGTCCGTGTACGCGGCGATCGATGCCACCGCACCCAACGTCGCCCATGAGTCGTTCAGTGCCACCGGCGCGTCGATCAGCCGGCGCAGGGCGTCGTCGTTCGTCGTGATGATCTGCGCGCACCGCAGCCCCGCCATGTTGAACGCCTTCGACGCGGAGACGACCGCGATCGCATGGTCGTTCGTCCCCTCGAGCGAGAGGTAGGGCGTGTGCGTGGCTCCCGGCAACGTCAGCGGCGCGTGCACCTCGTCGCTGAGCACGCGTCCGCGATGGCGAATGACGACGTCGCGGACTCCCTCGAGCTCGGCGCGCGTGAAGACCCGACCCCACGGGTTGTGGGGCTGCGTGAGCAGCAGCGTTCGAGCACCCGAGCGGAACAAGTCCTCGAGCTGATCGAGGTCGAGCTCGGCCCGCGGCGCGTCGGGATCGATGGTCAGGTCGACGCGTTCGCGGCCCGTGATCTTCGCGAGCGTGTGGTGCGGCCCGTAGGCCGGCATCGGGACGATCAGCGCGCCAGGGTCGCACAGCACGTCGAGGGCGAACCGCAGCCCGGCAGTCACATCCACGACGGGCAGCACCCGGAGGTCGGACTGGTCGTAGTGGCGAGACGCGAACCCCGCGTACGCAATCGCGAGATCGATGCCGTGTGAGTAGCCGGGGTAGCCGAGCTGGCGCGCCGCGACTGCCTGCTGGAGCGCGTCGATCACCGGTTCAGGAGGGGCGAAGTCCATCTCGGCCACCCACGCCGGGAGGACGTCCGCGTCCACCGAACCCCACTTCACGGGCAGCGCGACACGAGCCTCGTCGTCCGTGAGATCGCGGATCACCGGTGGACCACGCCGGGACGATAGGCCCGCCCGCCGGGGTCCGCCCGACACACAGAGAGCGACCGGAATGATTGCATGACTACAACTATCAGGCCGTAGCCTTGGGCGACGTGACTGACGTCATCGAGCGCACCACCACAGAGCGCACGGACGCTGACGACGACGACCTTTCTCGCTACCGATGGGTAGCGATGGGCGTCGTGCTGGTGGGCGTCTTCATGGTGATCCTCGACACCTCGATCGTCAACGTCGCGCTCCCGCAGATCGGCGTCGAGTTCCACTCGATCACCGACGTCGAATGGATCGTGACCGCGTACCTGCTCGCGCTCGGCCTGGCGCAACCACCGACGGGGTGGCTGACCGACCGGTTCGGCAAACGGCTGGTGTTCTGCGGTTGCCTCGTCCTGTTCGCGACCGGGTCGCTGCTGTGCGCCGCCGCGCCGAACCTCGGCGCGCTCGTCGGGTTCCGTGTGCTCCAAGGCTTCGGTGGCGGCGGCATGGCCCCGGTGGGCCTCGCCATCATCTACGAGCTGTTCCCGTCGGATCGTCGGGGCACCGCCCTCGGCATCTGGGGCATCGCGGCGATGGCCGCGCCTGCGATCGGACCGGTGCTCGGCGGCTGGCTGGTCACGGCGGTGTCATGGCGCGTGCTGTTCCTCGTCAACGTACCGATCGGCGTCGTCGGTTTGATCCTCGCCACCCGTCTGCTGCGCGATGTGGTGCCGCGTCGCCGCCGCGCGCTCGACTGGCAGGGCCTGTTGCTGGCGACGATCGGACTCGGAGCGTTGCTGCTCGGCTTGTCCGAGGCACCGGAGTGGGGATGGAGATCGAGCGCGACGGTTTCGTGCCTCGTGGTCGGCGGCGTGCTCACCGGTGCCTGGGCCTTGCGTGGTTGGCGCATCCGCAATCCGCTCGTCGACATGAAGATGTTCCGCGAGCCGACGTTCAGCCTCTGCATGATCGTGTTGCTGCTGCTCACCATGGCGCAGTACGGCCGGCTCGTGTTCATTCCGCTCGAGCTCGAAGACCTGCGTCACTTCTCGGCGCTGCGCGTCGGGGTGTTGCTCGTACCGACCGCGCTCACGGCGGCGGCGACGATGCCGATCGGCGGACGGTTGGCCGACCGGATCGGTCCGCGTCTTCCGACCACGATGGGCGTGCTGTGCATCGGCGTCTCGACGTTCGCGCTGTCGAGGTTGACGCTCGGCACCTCGGAGTGGGTGATCGCCGGCGTGCTGGCCATCGGCGGCGTCGGTCTCGGTCTGTCGATGATGCCGACGACCGTCGCCGCGCTGCTGTCGCTCCCGAACCGGATGGCGGCGGAAGCGTCGTCGCTGCGGACCCTGAGCCGCCAGGTGGCCGGTTCGCTCGGCGTCGCGGTGCTCTCGACCGTGATCGCCACGCGGCTCACGGGTATCGCCCGCCCGCCGACCAACCCAGGAGACATCGCCACCGCGCAATCCGCGTACGACCTCGTGTTCCTCATCGCCGCGGTCAGCTGCGTGCTCGCGCTGGTGGCGTCGATAGGGCTGCCGGGACGTGAGGCCACGCGGCGATTGCAGGCGTTGCGCGCCGCGGAGAAGCCGGACGAAGCAGCGTCACTCGCGGTCGCGACCGACCTCGAGTGACGTCCATTACACGGCACTAGCCTCGTCGGCGTGGAGGACTCGGCGGAACCCGCAGTCGACCTCGGGGACGCCGACGCCGAGGATCCGCTCCGAGTCCAGCTCCTCGATGCCGCGGCGCGGGTGTTCGCGTCGAAGGGCTACGACGGCACGAAGATCATGGACATCGTCAAGGCGGCGGGCCTGTCGAGTGGCGCGGTCTACGGCCGGTTCGCGTCGAAGGACGAGCTTCTCATGGAGGCGATCCTCCGAAAGGTGGAGACGATTCCCATCGGGCGCTGGTTCGAAGGCACGACGGTGGAGCAAGGGCTCGTCGAGTCGAGTCGGGCCTCAGGAGCTCTCGACGACGTCGAGGCGATGCAGCTCGAGGCGTTCATCGCCGCGCGCCGGCAGCCGAACATCGCCGACGCGATCACCGAGAACCGCAAGCGTTGGCGCACGACGATCGTCGAGCCCCTGATCCAACGAGTGATCGAGGAGGGGTCGGCGACCCCTGATGCCGACTTCGAGTCGATCCTCTACTTCATCGAGACGCTGCAGCTCGGCTTGCTGGTGCAGCGCGGTGCGGGCCAAGCCGTTCCGGATCCGGAGGCGTGGCGTCGTTTCGTGGACCAACTCCTTCGGGCGATCGGCGGCGCACCGCGGTCAGGCTGAGGAGTCTGCGAGGTACGACGACTGGATCGCGTCGACCTGTTGACGCAACTCGTCGGCTGTCCCGCTGATGCCGATGCGGCCGCGGTCCATGACGTAGATCCGGTCGGCGATCGCCATCGCCTTGTGCACGTGCTGTTCGACGAGAAGCACGCCCGCGCCGCGATCTGCAGCCTCGCGCAGGGCCGAGAACAGGCGATCGACGATCATGGGCGCGAGACCCATCGACAGCTCGTCGGCGAGCACGACGGCGGGGTCGCGGGAAAGGGCCAGACCGAGCGCCAGCATCTGCTGCTGGCCACCGGAGAGCAGTGCGACCTTTCGCCGCAGGTGCGGCTCGAGCTCGGGGAACAGTGCGATGACTGCCTCGGCTGTGGTGCCGAAGACGCGCATGTTCTCGGCCGCCGTCAGCGTGGTGAGCACGGTCTTGGAGTCCGTGACGAGCGCGAGCCCGGCTCGGGCCCGTCGGTGCAGTGACGTGCTGCCGTCGAGCCCGAGGCACGAGACCGTTCCGCCGAGCGGCTTGAGGTCACCGGCAAGCGTGAGCAACGTCGTGCTCTTGCCCGCGCCGTTCGGTCCGAGCAGCGCGACAACCTCGCCCGCACGGATCTCGAGATCGACGTCGCGCACGACGACCACCTTGCCGTAGCCAGCGGACAGACCTTTGGCCTCGAGCAGCGCCGTCACGAGGCATCGACCTCGACCGCCGACAGCGTGGGTGTCGGCGTCGTCGGATCGACGATTGGTTCGCCCAGGTACGCGCGAATCACGAGCTCGTCGGTCTGCACCTCGCGTGGCGTGCCGTCGGCGATAACGCGACCGAAATCCAAGGCGACGATTCGGTCACATGTGTTGAGGATCAACGCCATGTCGTGCTCGATGATCACCACGGCGACACCGTGGCGAGTCGCGAAGTGACGGATCACGCTCGTGAGCTCTCGACTCTCGTCGCGATCGAGTCCCGCGGCGGGCTCGTCGAGCAGCACGATGCTCGGATTCGACACGATCGTGCGTGCGATCCCGACGAGCTTGATCATGCCGTGCGACAGCGTCGTCGGGCGTTCATCGAGCACTGCCCGCAGGCCGAGGTCGTCGACGACGGACTCCGCGTACGACGACAACGTGCTGCGTCCGGGCCACACGAGATCGCGCAGGTAGCGCGGTGTCGACATCTGGTCGTCGGCCACCAGCAGGTTGTCGCGCACGGTGAGCTCTTCGAAGAGCTCGACACCTTGCCACGACCGAACGATTCCTGACCGGGCCCGCCGCTCAGGGCTCCACGTCGACACATCCTTGCCGTCGAGCAACACGCGCCCGGACTGCTGGCGCGTGAACCCGGAGATGACGTCGAGCAGTGTCGTCTTCCCCGCGCCATTTGGGCCGATGAGGCCGACAACCTCGCCGGGCGTGACGTTGAAGGACACGTCGTCGACGGCCTTCACGCCTCCGAAGCTGACCGACACGCCGCGGACCTCGAGCTCCCTGGCCGTCAACGGCGACTCGTCGGACTCCGAGATCGCAGCCGCGGCGACGACTGCTCGTCGACGAGCGAGGACGGGAACCCGGCGGCCGAACTCGGCCCACAGCGACGCCACGCCGTCCGGCGCCCGGCGCAGCAGCTGCACGACGCCGACTGCGCTGAAGATCGCGATCCACGCCGCGACGTTGTCGAGGTTCGGGAAGAGGTCGTTGGTGATTCGCGTCGAGATCGCACCCGGCGCGGCGCTGGCCCCGAGCACGACACCCGAGATCCAACCCAGCCCACCGATCACGGCGTACTGCACGAGCAGGATCGAACTGAAGACATCGAACCCACCGAACTGCACGTTGGTCTGACGGAAGGTGAGCAGGATCCCGCCGAGCGCAGCGATGCCGGCGCCGACCGCGAACGCGAAGAGCTTGACGCCGATGACACTGATCCCGAGGCCGGCGGCGGCACGCTCGTTGCTGCGCACTGCGATCATCCGCCGACCGCTCGCACCCCGTCGGATGTTGGCGACCAGGAAGGACACCGCGGCCAGCGCGAGCAGCATCACAGCCGCGTAGCGCTGCGGGTGTTCGAACGAATCGATGTCGAACCCGAAGATCTCCGGGCTCCGGACCTTGATCCCCGAGAACCCCCCTGTGAGCGACGCGTTCTGGAACACGATCGCACTGAAGACGAGCGACAGGGCCAACGTGACGATCGCGAGCGTCACGCCGCGCGTCCGCACGGCCGGCAACGCGACCAGCACGCCGATCACCGTCGCGACCAGGACGCCGACGACGATCGCGACGAGGAACGGCGCGTCGAACGAGTTCGCGGTCTTGGCGGCGGCCCACGCCCCAAACCCGGCGAGCGCGTACTGGCACAGCGACAGCTGCCCGGCGTAGCCGGACACCACCACCACCGACGCGATGATGATCCCGAGTCCGAACGTCACGATCAGCGCATCGGCGTAGCTCGGCACCGCCACGATCAGCACTGCTGCTGCGACCAGTCCGATCGCCAATGGGATTCGAGCGACCTGCCCACTTCCGGGCAGTGGAAGGCGCGACGCCATCTCGCCGCGCGTCGGCCGCGCTCTCCCCGAGAACACAGTGACGACCAGGATGATGATGAGCGGGACGGCCTCGGTGAGGCCGGTGAGCGACGCCGTGCTCACCGAGAAGAAGTCGGCGAGGTCAGGTTGGTACAGCGACAGCTCGCTCTGGATGATGCCGATACCCAGGGCGGCGATGACCGTGAGGGCGAACGACGAGAATCGACCGACCAGCGCGGCCGCGAGAGCGGGAAGGATCGTGATCGACAAGATGGCCGCGTTCAGGCCGACGATCGGCGCGAGGAGGATCGCGGCCAGGGCCGAGAGCAGCCCCGCGATCGCGTAGTTCACGAACTCGATGCGGCTCGGGGCCCATCTCGCAATGGCGGCGACGCGTCGGTTCTCCGCGACCGCGGACGTCGCGAGTCCGAACAACGTGCCGCTGTACACGAAGCGCAACGCGACGGCGAGGACGAGCACGATGCCGATCAGGATCAATCGGTCCTGCGTGATGCGGATGTCGCCAGCGATCGTGATCGAGTCGTCAGGCAACAGCGACGACGGCGCGCTGACCTGGTTGCTCCAGATCACGAGCATGGCGCTCTGCGCGGCGGTGAGGAGCGCAAGCGTGGCGATCAACCGCGCGAGCAGCGACGTCTGCCGCAGGGCTGCCATCAGCACGTAGGTGAAGATGCCGAGTGCGACGCCGACCAGCAGGCCCGCGCCGAGTGCGAGGGGAGTCGGCCAGCCGTGGTCGTCGCGGAGCGAGTAGCAGATGAACGCGCCCACTGCCCCGAGCGCCGCGGCCGCGAAGTTGAGCACGCCCGACACTCGGTACACGATGACGATCGACAGCGCGACGAGCGCGGTCAGCGCGCCGGTGGCCATTCCGAGCAGGACGAACCTCAGCGTCGTCTGACTGAGGAACTCGGTGGCGATGACCACGGCGTCAGTTCTCGAGCTTGAACGGCTTCGTGGTGTCGGCGAAGGCGGACACCCGCTTGTAGCTGCCGTCTTCGACCTGCACAACCATCGCGTCGCGCGTGAAGATCCGGAACGAGGCCAGCGACGGGATGTCGGGGTACGCCGGCGCAGTGAAGTCGAACGGCGCGATCTCCGGACGGCTGATCCGACCGGCCTTTGCCATCGCGTCGACGAGCTTGGCCGAGTCGAGGCTGGCGATGTCGGCGGGTGGCAACTTCTTCAGGATGTCGACCAGCGCGTGCGGGTTGGCCCATGCTGCGGTGGACGCGGGACTGAGCTGGTCGCCGTCGGCCGGGTAGCCGTAGTCCTTCAACTCCTTGAGCATTTGCTGGATGCCAGGGTTGTCCTTGTCGGACGGTGGCGCCTGTTGCGTGAGCAGGTACACCCCGTTCGCCTTGTCGCCGAGCTGGTGCAGCACCTCCGGCGCCATCAACGTCACGGCCGTGAAGATGGGCACGTCGTGAGCCGAGATGCCCTCGGCGGCGAGCGCGTTGAAGAACGGCACGATCTGCGTCGTCAGGATCAAGCCCAACGCGCTCGGCTTGCGTTCGGCGATCTGCGCGGCGATCGGGGCGAAGTCCGTCGTGTCCGGCGGGATGAACAGGGCGTCGAGCTTGATTCCCATGCCCTTCGCCACGTCCTGCGACGTCTGCACGAAGGTCCGGGTCACCGCCGCGTCGATTGACACCATGAGCGCGTCCGTCTTCCCCGCAGCGGCGACGGTCGACGATCCACCGACGACGAGCGTCAGCGGCGAGCTGATCGAGAACGATCGGGGATCGGTGAGGTCGAACACGCTTCCACCGCCGGTGAGGACGCCGGGCAGGTTGGCGGCGCTGGTGCCGCCGTCGTACGACCCGCTCGAACCGAACAGCGCGATGGAACCGTCGTCATGCGCGGCGCGGCCGCACTTCGTGGCCTCGTTCGGATCGCCCTTGTCGTCGCAGACGTTGATCACGATCGGACGTCCGAGCGCGCACTCGGCGTTCACCGCCTTGAGCGCGGCGTCACCGGCGTTCTTGGCCTCCGTGAGCAGGCTCGGGAACGTGAGCGGACCGCTCAACGTCGCGATCGACGTGAACTTGAGCGGCGCCCCTGTGCAGTTGGGGTTCGACGAGGCCGCCGACGCTCCGGTGCTCTTGTTGTCGCTCTTGCTGCATCCGGCAGTGATGCCGGCAACGACGATCAGTGCCGCGACAAGGCGCGCAACGCGACCCGGCATCGACGATCCCCCCTGTTGAGTGCGACGGACTCCTGTGACCACGACCGCCAGGAAAAGACTTTATTCAGAACGGTCGCGCCGTGTCGGGAGGACATGGCCGGTCGACCGAGTGTCCGGGCCGTCGAGGATCGAACCCGTGCGATGAGTTCCGGGTCGCCCACTCGTCACAATCGAGTCGACGAAGGAGACAACCATGACGCTGCCGAGGATCGCCACGAGGGACGAGTGGTTGGCTGCTCGCACCGAGCTGCTCGCCGAGGAGAAGGAGCTGACTCGGCGGCGGGATGCGCTCAACGCGAAGCGGCGGGAACTGCCGATGGTGCCCGTGGAGAAGAGCTACGTGTTCGACGGCCCGAACGGTCCGGTCGGTCTCGTGGACCTCTTCGAGGGTCGGCCGCAGCTGATCATCTACCACTTCATGTTCCACCCGGAGTGGGACGAAGGGTGCTCGAGCTGCACGGCCGGCACCGACGAGATCTCACCGGGGTTCCTCGAACACCTCCACGTTCGCGACACCAGCTACGCGATGGTGTCGCGCGCGCCACTCGAGAAGCTCGAGCGGTGGAAGGAGAAGAAGGGCTGGAACGTGCCCTGGTACTCGTCCTTCGGCTCCGACTTCAACTTCGATTTCGGAGTCACCATCGACGAGTCCCGAGGCTTCGGCACCTACAACTACCGCACGCTCGACGAGTACGCGGCGATGGGCCAGGAGAGCATGAAGACCTCCGAGCAGCCCTACGACATGCCGGGGCGGAGCTGCTTCCTGCAGGTCGACGGCCGGGTGTTCCACACGTACTCCCAGTACGCGCGTGCGCTCGAGTCGACCGGCGGCTCCTACTACTTCCTGGACCTCACCGCGCTCGGCCGCCAGGAGGACTGGGAGC
>DASUCS010000419.1:0-7211 GCA_036275935.1 Acidimicrobiales bacterium | reverse complement strand
CGTTGCGTATGCCTTGGCAAGGGCCGCGAGCTCGCGACCTTGCGCGGCGACCGGATCCGTCTCGTTCGCGTTCTGTGTGAGGAGCTCCTTGATCCAGCGCACCTGAGGTGTCGGGTTCTCGCCGTACGACTGCGCGCGTTCGATCGCGACGTCGAGCACGGCTTCCGGATCGACCACCTCGTCGACGATCCGCAACTCGAGCGCCTCTTCGGCCAGCAGCGTTCGCCCCGACAGCATCAGGTCGGAAGCCACGCCCCAGCCGCAGCGCATCGGCAGGAACAGCGACGACGCGAGCTCGGGAACGAGGCCCATCTTCACGAAGCGCACGCTGATCTTGGCGGCGCGTGCGGCGACGATGCGATCGAACGGAAGGATCATGGTCAGACCCATGCCGATGACCGGACCATTGACCGCGGCGACGATCGGCTTCGTCGAACGGATCAACGAGATCCAGTCCTTGCCCTGCGGCACTGCCGCGGCCGAGTCACCTTGCAGCTGCGCGTCGAACACCGCCGAGATGTCGGCACCAGCGCAGAAGGCGCGACCCGCGCCGGTCACGACGACCGCGCCGACGGAACGCTCTGCATCGGCCGCTTCGATCGCCTCGGTCAGTTCGGCCGACATCAACGGTGTCCACGCGTTGAGCCGGTCCGGCCGGTTCAAGGTGATGATCAGCGTGCTGTCGCGCTGTTCCTGCAGGATCGTCTCGAAGGCCATGACGGCACCCTACGCGCCGATCTGAACGCTCGCTCAGTTATGGGCTAGGTTCCGCGCCATGGTGAAGATGCGCAGGCTTCCTGAAGACGACTACATGCACGAGCCCGAGTCGGCTTCCAACTTCAACGAGAGCCGCTACTACAACTGGTTCGACCGTGACGCGGGCACCGGTGGCTGGGTGCGAATGGGGAACCGCGTGAACGAGGGCTACGCCGAGCTCACGGTGTGCCTCTACCTGCCTGACGGCAGCGTCGGTTTCATGTTCAAGCGCCCGAAGATCGACTCGAACAAGGAACACAACGCGGGCGGTCTGCGCTTCGAGGTGTTGAAGCCGTACGAGGAGCACCGCGTCACGTACAACGGCAAGGTGTGCGTCCTCGAGCATCCGCGCGAGATGGCCGAGCCGCGCGAGGCATTCACCAACAATCCCCACATCGAGTGCACAGTCGACCTGCACATGAAGAACGTCGGCCCGGCGCAGGGCGGTGAACCCGAATGGGAAGAAGGCGAGCAGAAGCCCGACCTCGATCCCGAGAAGATGTTCGCTCGTGGTCACACCGAGCAGCACATGCGCTCGGTCGGCACTGTCACGGTCGGCGATCAGACGTTCAAGATCAAGGACGGACTCGGCTTGCGCGATCACTCGTGGGGTCCGCGCTACTGGCAGAACATCTGGTGGTACCGCTGGCTGACTGTGAACCTCGGTGAGGATCTCGGCTTTGCGGTGACGATCGCCGGCGACGAGGCCGGCGAGCTCCGGTCCCACGGCTTCCTCTACGACCGGAAGCGGTACGGCGACGATCGCTGGGTCCCTGTTCGCAAGGCGGAGCTCAGCTCCGACTACGACGACCAGTGGTTCCCGCTCAAGAACCGCATCACGGTCACGACCGACGACCACACCTACAACGTCGACGGCGATGTGTGGTCGAACATCCCGCTTCGCAATCGTCGCGAGGGCATGGTCACACGCATCACCGAGGGAATGACGAAGTGGCGGTACGAGAACCTCGAAGGCGCAGGGTTGTCCGAGTACCTCGATCAGATCATCGATGACAAACCTGTCGGCACCAACAGCGGTATCTGATCGTCTGGTTGCGGCGCTCGAACCGGTCATGGGACCGGTCGAGATCGCCGAGCTGCAGCGGCTGAGCGGTGGCGCGTCGCGCGAGACGTGGTCGTTCACCGCGAACGGCCGGCGCCTCATCCTGCGTCGCGACCCGCCAGGGCGTCCGGCCGCACCCGGCGCGGCGCGCCTCGAGGCCGATTCAATGCGCGCGTGTCACAAGGCCGGCCTTCTCGTTCCCGAGGTGCTGATGGACGACGACGGTTCGCTCCTCGGCACCGCGGGTCTCGTGATGAGCGCGGTGCCCGGCGAGACCCTTGCCCGCAAGATCCTTCGCGACGACGAGTACGCGCACGCTCGTGAGGTGCTGGTCGGTCAGCTGGCGACGTTCCTCGCGGGGATGCACTCGATCGATCCCGCGGAAGTGCCGGGCGCGGCGGAGGTCGACGAGCTCGATCGGTACTGGACGTCCTACGAGATGGTTCCCGACACGAGCCCGACGTTCGAGAAGGCGCGTGCGTGGCTCGTGGCCAATCGGCCCGAACGGACGGCGACCACGCTGGTGCACGGCGATCTACGCATGGGCAACGTCATCGTCGACGCCGAGGGACTGCAGGCGGTCATCGACTGGGAGCTCGTGCACGTCGGCGATCCCATCGAAGATCTCGCGTGGCTGTGCGTCAAGGCGTGGCGCTTCGGTGAGCCGCTCGAGGTCGGGGGCATCGGCACCATCGACGAGCTGATCAGCGCGTACGAGGGCGCCGGTGGACAGTCAGTCGACCGCGACGTCTTCCACTGGTGGCTCGTGCAGAAGACCCTGCAGTGGGGGATCGGGTGCATGGGTCAAGCGTGGGTCCACCTGTCCGGTGCGGTGCGGTCGCACGAGCATGCGGCGATCGGTCGGCGCGTCGCCGAACAGGAGTGGGACCTCGTCGAGCTGCTCGCACCGGACGCGTGGCACGCGGCGAAGAACGCACCGGCGGCGAAGGTCCTTCCGGACACGCCAGGGCTGCACGGACGACCGACAGCGCGCGAGCTGGTGGACGCAGTGCGCGGCTTCCTCACCGAGGACGTGATGGTGAACACCACCGGACGGCTGTCGTTCCACGCGCGGGTCGCGGCGAACATGCTCGGCATCGTCGAGCGCGAGCTCGCACAAGCGCCATCGACGTGGCACGGCGAGGACGACTGGCCGTCGTTGGCGTTGGCGGTCCGCGACAAGCTCGCTGTTGCCAACCCCAAGCACCTGAACCGCTGACGCTTTGAGGTGGCTACGCCCGCGCCAGGCCGCGGGCCAGGCGCTGGTAGAGCGCGATCACCTCGTCGAGGGGCCGGCCGATCTCCGCGTAGGGCTCGACCAACGACGACGACAACGTGATGATCGCTCGCGCGGCTTCGCGCGGATCCTTCGAGCGGCCCATCTCGTCGACAACCGACTCGACGAGATCGAGCAGCGCCTTGCGCTTCACTTCGATCGCGGCGCGCTCGGGTGGATTCAGACGTGTGTACTCCCGCATCGCGACGTTCGATGCCAGCTGTGCGAAGTCGTCGTGCAGGTGTGACCAGATGAGCGTGCTCACTATGACGTCGAGGCGCGCCGCGGGCTTGTCGCCGGCGGTCGCCAACCGTCGTTCGATGCGAGCCATCGTCACGTCGTAGGCCTCGTCGAGGAACTCGCGCAGCAGGTCGAGCTTCGAGGGGAAGTGGTAGTAGAGCGCGGCGACCGACACATCGGCACGGGCCGCCATGTCGCGGATGGACGCGCCCTCGTAGCCGTCCTCTCCCATCACCTCGACGGCGGCCCGCATGATCGCCGCCTTTCCGGGTCTGCTCGACACGTCGGCACCGTACCTGAACGAACGATAAGTTCGCGCCGTGACCGACCTGGGACCGCTCTTCGAGATCGAGACCGTCGACATCCGCGGCGTGCCGACCAAGGTCTTCACGCACGCACCGCCGTCGCTGCGTGCCATCTGGGAGGGCAGCGCCGCGCACGGCGACAACGACTACCTGGTCTACGAGAACGAGCGCATCACGTTCGCCGAAGCTCATCGCCAGGTGAGGGCACTCGCCACCTGGCTGCGCAACCAAGGCGTGCAGCAGGGCGACCGGGTCGCGATCGCGACGCGCAACTACCCCGAGTGGGCGATTGCGTTCTGGGCCTGCCAAGTGCTGGGCGCGGTGGTCGTCCCGCTGAACGCGTGGTGGACCGGGCCCGAGCTGGCGTACGGCCTACAGGACTCGGGCGCCGTGGTGCTGTTCGTCGACGACGAGCGCGCCGAACGCATCGCGCCGCATCTCGCGGACACGAGCGTGCGCCGCACCGTCCTGATTCGCGGTGCGAACGCGATCGACGGCGTGGACTTCACGGATGCGCTCACGACATCCGAAGCGCCGCTCCCCGACATCGACATCGCGCCTGAGGACGACGCCACGATCATGTACACGTCCGGCACCACCGGACGTCCGAAGGGCGCGCGACAGACACACCGCAACTTCGGCAACTTCCTGATGCAGGGCGTGTACAGAGCTGCACTCGCGGCCGCCGAGGCTGGTCCACCCCCTGCGGACACACCTCCGGCCCAGCCCCTCGCCACGCTGGTGACGTTCCCGCTGTTCCACGTCGGCGGCTTGCAGTCGTTCCTGCTTCCGTACACCGCGGCGGGTGGCAAGGTCGTCCTCGTCTACAAGTGGGACGCCGAGGAGGCGGCGGACATCGTCGAGCGCGAACAGATCACGGCGATCGCCGGCGTACCGACGACGATGTTCGAGCTGCTCGAGGTCGCGCAGGCCAAGGGCAAGTCCCTGTCGTCGCTCACGGGTGTGTCGTCCGGTGCGACGCTCGTGCCGCCCGAGCTCGTACGCCGGATCGATCAGCAGTTCTCGTCGCGAGCTGCGCCCGGCAACGGCTACGGGCTGACCGAGACGTCCGGCGCCGCGGTCGCCAACTTCGGCCCTGCGTACGTGAAGAACCCCGAGAGCGTCGGGCTCCCGATCTCGCCGGTGATCGAGTTGAAGATCGCCGGACCGGATGGCGAGGACGTCGCCACCGGTGACGTAGGAGAGATCTGGCTGAAGGGTCCGACGGTCGTCGCCGGCTACTTCGGCCTGCCGGAGGAGACAGCGAAGGCGTTCACGGACGGGTGGTTCCACACCGGCGACCTCGGCCGGCTCGACGACGACGGCAACCTCTACGTGGTCGACCGCTTGAAGGACGTCGTGATCCGGGGCGGCGAGAACATCTACGCCGCCGAGGTCGAGGCGGCGCTGTACGAACATCCCGACATCACCGAGGCCGCGATCATCGGCGTCCCGCACGAGCGCCTCGGCGAAGAGGTCGGCGCGGTGGTCCGGGTGCGCGACGGGGTGAAGGTGACTGAAGAAGAGGTGCGTGAGCACGTTGGTGCGCGACTCGCGGTGTTCAAGGTGCCGGCGCGCGTCTGGATCGTCGACGAGGAGCTGCCCCGCAACGCCAGCGGCAAGGTCCTCAAGCGCGAGCTGCGTGAGAAGCTCATCCCGTGATCCATGTCTGACATCGATGCCGCTGCGCTCGGCGCGTGGCTGCGCGACAAGGTCGGCGTCGACGGGCCACTGAGCCACGAAGTCATCAGCGGCGGTGCGTCGAACTTGACCATCGCAGTGACAGTTGGCGACACCGAGCTGGTCGTGCGCCGCCCGCCGGTCGGTGCGTTCCTGCCGTCGGCGAACGACGTCTCCCGCGAGTACAAGTACCTGTATGCGCTCCGCGGCACAGACGTGCCGATCCCGGAAGTGCTCGCGTTCTGCGACGACGCAGGCGTCATCGGTGCGCCCTTCTACGTGATGCGCCGCCTGCACGGTCTCGTGCCGCACGATCCCGACGTGCTCGCGCATCTCTCGCCCGCGCAGGCGCGTGCAGCCGGCGAGGACTTCATCCGTGTCCTCACGACGTTGCATGCCATCGACATCGACGCGGTCGGGCTGAGCGACGCCGCGAAGCGCACGGGCTACCTCGAGCGTCAGGTCACGCGCTGGACCGATCAATGGCATCGAGCGAAGGACGACGACGATCCGGTCATCGATGCGCTCTCGGAGAAGCTGGCGGCGGCGCTACCGGATTCACCGCGCACGACGATCGTGCACGGCGACTACCGGCTCGGCAACGTCATGTTCGACGGCACCCGCATCAACGGAGTGTTCGACTGGGAGATGGCGACGCTCGGCGATCCGCTCGCGGACCTGGGCTACACCCTGTTGTGGTGGGGCACGACGAACCGTCCGCCGATCAGCCCGAGCCAGGCCGTGGCCGATCTTCCCGGGATGCCGACTTCGCACGAGGTCTGTGCGTTGTACGGCGCCGACCCGGACGTGATGCGCTTCTACGTCGTGCTCGCCGCGTTCAAGCTGGCGATCATCGGGGCCGGCAACCGCGCCCGAGCGAAGCGCAACGGCCTCGACGTTCCGGACATGAACTCGCCGCTCGCATCGTGGGCGCTCGACCTGTTGTCGGAGCGCGTTCCGCTCTGACTCCGCTCAGACGCCGAGCAACTCCGCGACGCCCCCGAAGTAACCCTCGCGCACCTCGTTGCTGAAGCCGGTCAATTGACGCTCGGCGATCGCAACTGCGTCACGTGCTCCTTCGACGTGTGGGAAGTCGCTCGAGAAGCACAGCAGCTCGGAGGGAACCTGACTCAACACCGGCGCGATCTCGTGCGACGCCGGCAACGGCGTGACGCGCACCTGTCGTCGCAGGTACTCGACGGGCGTCAACGGCAGCGTGTACGTGTCGCCAGGCGAGAGATGCGCGGGCCGGTACTCGGCATCGACCAAGACTTCCGGGACGCGACCGATGCTCGCGTCGAGCGCGGTGACGAGGTGCGGCAGCCAGTCGATGCCGACCTCTTCGACGACGACGGTGAGCTTCGGGTGACGATCGAACACGCCGTCGAACACCATCGCCGCCAGCAGCAGCTGCGGTCCCATCTGGTTGGCCAGGAAGTTCAAGACGTTGAACGTGAGCAGGGACTCGCCGCCGTTGTTCGCCCAGCCGGGATTGATCCGCTCACGGGCGAACCCGACGTGCGCGAACGCCGCCATTCCGAGATCTTCGGCGGCGTCCCAGATGGGCTCGAAGTCGGGATGCGTGATCGAACGTGCCAGCGTGCGGCCGCCATCAGGACTGCGGACGCCGGACACCGGCGCTTCCGGCAACACGAACGCGCGGCTGCCAGCCGCCCGCATGCTGGTCATCTCCGCGATGGACCAGTCGATGTCGGCAAGGTCGATCTGCGTCACCGGGATCAGCCGGTCGGTGTGGCCGGCGACCTGATCCGCAGCCCATCGGTTCCACGCCTCACGGATGCGGGGGGCGAGGTCGAACCGTCGCACGCGCGCCGCCTGCACGAACGAACCGACGAGGAACGTCGGGTTCAGGAACTGCACGTCGATGCCG
>DASUCS010000418.1:0-5929 GCA_036275935.1 Acidimicrobiales bacterium | reverse complement strand
GTGACGTGCTCGAACACGTCGCTCGCGCGCGCGCTCGGACCCCAGACATGGAACAGGTTCGCCATCGCCCAGGTGACGGCGAAGACGGTGAGGACGTTCGCTGCCCCCGACCCCGACCCCTCCGGCGAACGCTCGGTCAGCTCCGTGGCAACGTCTGAATCCACGCCCACACCTCGTCGACCTGACGCCGCAGGTCCTCACGAGTCCCCGAGTTGTCGATGACCTTGTCCGCAACTGCGAGGCGTTCTTCGCGGCTCGCCTGGTTTGCGATGCGGGCGCGCACATCGGTCTCGTCCATCCCGCGCTGCTCGACGACACGCTGCACCGCGACCTCGGGATCGATGTCGACGACGATCACCGCGCCGAACTCCATCGCGCGACGAGCGGACTCGACGAGCAGCGGGACGTCGTACACGACGACATGATCAGTCTTCGACTCCGACTCCATGCGCGTGAGCATCTCGGCGCCCACTGCCGGATGCACGATCGCCTCGAGGTCCTTCTTGGCCGCTTCGTCGTTGAAGACGATCCGTCCGACATGGGCGCGGTCGAGGGTTCCGTCGTCCGTCAAGATCTCTTTGCCGAAGCGCTCCACAATCGCGTCGAACACCGGTTGGCCCGGCTGTTGCAGCTCGCGTGTGATCGCATCCGCGTCGATGATCACTGCGCCTCTCTCCGCCAGCAGTGACGACACCGTCGATTTCCCCGAACCGATGCCGCCGGTGAGCCCGATCAACAGCACCGAGCCACCGTACAGTTCGGCCATCAACCGAAACGCGGACGACCTCTACGCAGCAACCCCCGGCGATCGACTTCGAGCTGCACGCGCGCTCTCGCCCCGCGCCGCCGGCAAGCTCGCCCGCGCGGTGAAGGGTTGGCCGGACAACTCCCCCGGCGCCGCCAACGCGTGGCTGCTCCTCGTGACGACGAAGCCACCATCGTGGCGGGATCCCTTGATCGAGTGGACCGAGCGTCCACTCGCCGTCGGCCGCCCCCACGAAGGCTTCCTCTATCCCGACCCGATCGGGTTCTGGGCAGAGGTACGGCGCTGGTCGGTCGAGATCTTTCGGGCGTTCGAGCGCGGCTGGGACGTGTCGGAGGCGCTCGGGCTCACCGCGCTGATCCACGTCGGTGGTGACCCTGCCGCCCTGAACGTAGCGATGCGAACGTGCCGCCCGGCTGCGGTGCTCTTCCTCGACGAGCCGGCCTGGCAGGCGGCGGGGTGGGATGTGACGCCCGAGCCGTTCGACATCCCGGATCCGCATCGCCCGGACCAGACCTATCAGGGTTTCTGGGCGAGGAAGAAGGACGAGGCGGTCGCCGTGGGCAAAGCGCCACAGCACCCGACGATGCATCGCTTCTACGACGCGGCGGACATGACGGCCTACCTGCGGTCGGTCCGGCTCTTCACCTCGCGCGCCAGTTAGGTCGTTCGGCCCGCGACACTCATGTTCATGGGCTAGTCCGTTTGGGCCATGTCGAAATGGTCCGCATAGGCCATCCAGATCATGGTCTCGAGTGCCGACACACTCCTCGAACTGTTGCGGAGCAAAGGGGCACCTCGTGCGTCGATCGAACCTGCTGGTGATTGCAGGGATCGGATTCTTCATCGTGGGCGTGGCGGTCGTCGCGCTGCTGTCTCGGGACAGCGGCTCGTCGAAGGCCTCAGCGGCACCGGGCACGGTCGACGTGCTCGTGGCCAAGGAGGACCTGGCGGCCGGAACGAACGGCGATGACGCGATCTCGAAGGTGGCGGTGCAACGCATTGCCACGTCGGACCTCCAACCTGGTGCGCTGACGACACCGAGCCAGCTGAGCAACCAGATCCTCATCGCCAAGTTCACGCATGGCGAACAGATCCGGTCCGCCGGCCTGAAGCCTCGGAACCTGACGCCGAGCGTCGCGGTGCCCGAGGGCAAGGAAGCGGTCGCCGTCAGCATGCCGTACGTCGCCGGCGGAGCCGGGTACCTCGCGTCGGGCGACCTCGTCAACGTGTACGAGGTCATGCCGTCGGTCGTGACGGGAGCGCAGCAGTCACCGCAAACGAAGCTGTTGCTGACCAACGTGAAGGTGCTCGACGTGACCCCGCAAGTCGCGGCGCTCACCGGGACCGCGACGTCGAACGCGAGCGACACGGGCGTGGCCTCCCGTCCCGCGGCGAGCTCGAACATCACGGTGCTGCTCGCACTCGACTCGGTCGATGTCGAGAAGGTCGTCTTCGGCTCGTCGACGACCGGCGTGAACCTCTACCTGAGCCGAGTGGCCGACAACGCTGCACCGGCTGGTCCGACACCGGGCCGCACGTTCGACAACATCTTCGCCGAGTCTCCCGAGGCTGCGAATGCTCGCGACCACGGCTAGGCCCACGACCATCAAGGACACGACGGTCGGCGTGCGGACTCCGAAGATCCTCGTGCTCGACCGGGGCGAGGAGCTCGCCCAACAGGTTCAGCACGTCGCTGACGACTTGCGCCCCCGCCCGGACATCGTGTCGTGCACGCGGCTCGGTTCTGTCGGCGAGCTGCTCGAGACCGAAGGTCCGTTCGACGTTCTCGTCGCCGGCCCCAGTCTCGGCACACGGTCGGGGCTGCAGCGGTTGGGGCTGATCCGTGAGGAGCTCCCCGGCATGAGCGTCGTCCTGGCGTTCAGCCGGCGCCCCGACGGGAGCCTGCGCGAGATCGTGCGAGCCGGCGCGATCGATCTGCTCCAGCTCCCTGTCGACGACAAGGAGCTCGTCGAGTCGATCGATCGTGCGGTCGAGCTCGCACAGACGGCGACGCCGGTCACCACCAGCGTCTCGACACCGGCAGCGACGACCACGCTCGAGCCGGCGGAGCGTCCGCTCGGTCGCGTGTTCACGATCTCGTCCGCCACGGGTGGCTGCGGCAAGACGTTCTTCGCAACGAACATCGCCTACTTCCTCGTGCGCCACACGGGCAAGCGGGTCTGTGTGCTCGACCTCGACCTGCAGTTCGGCGAGGTCGTGACGGCGCTGCGGTTGCGCCCGAAATTCACGATCTTCGACGCGTTGCAGCGCGAGGACACGGACGAGGACGACCTCCGCGCCCACATCGAGGAGTACACCGTCGCGCACGAGACGGGCGTGCACGTGCTCGCCGCTCCGCGTGAACCATCGGAAGCCGATCGCATCACGCCGCCGGACGTCACCCGCATCATCGAAGCGGTGCGCAAGCAGTTCGACTACGTCATCGTCGACACACCACCGCAGCTCAACGAGAGCGTCCTGGCGGCGTTCGATCTCTCCGACATGCTCTACGTGATGGCGACGCTCGACCTTCCGAGCGTGCGCAACATGAGCGTCTTCCTCAGCACGCTCGACCGACTCAAGATCTCGACCGACAACGTCAAGCTCATCTTGAACAAGGCCGAGTCCGACGTCGGCATCGACATCGAGCAGGTCACCAAGCTCTTCCCGCAGGGCTTCCAATCGGTGCTGCCCTACGCCAAGGAAGTGAGCCGCTCGATCAACCTCGGCATGCCGGTGATGGCGGCATCACCACAGGCCGAGATCAGCCGGTTGATGGCGACCGGCATGCGTCCGCTGTTGCCGGCCGAGGCCCAGGCGAGGATCGAAGAGGCGCCGGTGCCCAAGAAGCGCGGCCTCTTCGCCCGCAAGCGCTCATAGCCACAGGAGACTCGATGAAGCTTTCCGAGAAGTTGGCCGCGCTCGAAGAAGAAGAGAAGGCGGCGGAGAACGCGAACGGAACGTTGACGCCGAGCGCGGCGCGACGCAAGGCGACGACCGCAGCGAACCAACGGACGCGCACGACCCCGACAACGTGGGACGCGACCAAGCGCCAGGTCCGCGAGCTCGTCATGGAAGAGGTCGCGCCCCGTATGCGCGGGCTCACCGGCGACGAGTTGACGACCGAAGTGAAGGACGCGGTCGACCGCATCCTCCAGCGGGAGGACGTGAGCGTCTCGCCGCTCGAACGGCGCAAGTTCGTCCAAGAGATGATCTCGGACACGTTGGGCTACGGCCCGCTGGACGCGTTGCTGCAAGACGCAACCGTCACCGAGATCATGTGCAACAACCACGACGACATCTGGATCGAGCGAAACGGCCTCGTCGAGCGCACGGACCTCGCGTTCGCGGATGACTCGCAGTACCGCCAGGTGATCGAGAAGATCGTCTCGGCAGTCGGCCGTCGCGTCGACGAAGCATCACCGATGGTCGACGCACGGCTGCCCGACGGCTCCCGCGTGAACGCGATCATCCCGCCGCTGGCGATCCACGGGTCGGTGCTGACCATCCGGAAGTTCTCCGCCGATCCGTACACCGCCAAGGACCTCATCAACTTCGGCACCTACACCCTCGATCTCGTGACGGTGCTCGACGCGTGCGTGCGCGCCAAGCTCAACGTGCTCGTGTCGGGCGGTACCGGCACCGGCAAGACGACGAACCTCAACGTGCTGTCGTCGTTCATCCCCGACGGCGAGCGAATCATCACGATCGAGGACTCGGCCGAACTGCAGCTGCAACAGCCGCATGTGATCAACCTCGAGGCGCGCCCCGCCAACGCCGAAGGCCAGGGCGAGGTCAAGATCCGCGACCTCGTCAAGAACGCATTGCGCATGCGTCCCGACCGCATCATCGTCGGCGAGTGTCGTTCCGGTGAGGCCCTCGACATGTTGCAGGCGATGAACACCGGCCACGAAGGGTCGATGACGACCGTGCACTCGAACAGCGCGCGCGACGGCCTCACCCGTCTCGAAACCATGGTGTTGATGGCGGGCTTCGAGCTGCCGGTGAAAGCCATCCGCGAGCAGATCGCATCCGCGATCGACATCATCATCCACGTCGACCGGCTTCCCGACGGTCGCCGCGTCGTCACGTCGATGACGGAGGTGCAAGGTCTCGAAGGCGAGACGATCCTGCTGCAGGACATCTTCAAGTACCGGTTCCTGCCGGGCGGCGAGCGCGGAAAGCCTCTCGGCGAGCTCGTCGCCACCGGTCTGCGCCCGAAGTTCATGGACAAGCTGCTCGAGAAGGAGATCGACGTTCCTGCCTCGTCGTTCCGAGCTCCGCCACCGATTCGGCAGCCGAACGGCAACGGGCGCAGGGTTCGAGTGCCGGACGTCGGAGAGATCGCAGAGCGGGAGAGATTGCGATGAGTGGCGGGACGGTATTCGCCGCGCTGCTCGTTGGTGGCGGCCTCGCGTTGCTGGCCGTCGGGATCCTCTCCCGGGTCTACAGCCGTGAGGAACGGCTCGCGGACATCCTCGACCTTCCCTACGGCGAGAACGACGTCGCCCTCGGCGATGTCGTCGAGCAGCACTCGACCATCGTCGACAACCTGAGCCAGGTCGCGGGGCGCTTCGTCGAGCAGCTGGACGAGAAGGGAACGCTCGCCACCAAGCTCGAGAAGGCACGCGTACCGATGCGTCCCGGCGAGTACGTCGTCGTGCTGCTCGCTGCCGGCGCGGTGTTCGGCGCGTTCGGTTGGGCGATCACGTCGCAGTGGTTCGTCGGCCTCGTCGGCATCGCCTTCGCCTTCGTGCTCGGCAACCTCTACTTGAGCCGTCGCATCTCGAAGCGACGCAAGAAGTTCGAGGCCCAGTTCCCGGACGCACTCTCGCTGATCGCGTCATCGCTGTCGGCGGGCCACACGTTCTTGAGGGCCATCCAGATGATGTGCGAGGAGTCCGAGCCACCGCTCGCCGAGGAATTCGCCCGCGTCGTGAGCGAGACACAACTCGGTGATCCGCTCGTCGACGCGCTCGACCGGATGGCGCACCGCCTCGACGTCCGGGACGTGGCGTGGGTGGTGCAGGCCATCCGCATCCAACAGACCGTCGGTGGCCGGCTCGCCGATCTGCTCCACACGCTCGCAGACTTCATCCGAGCTCGAGAAGAGGTGCGGCGGGAGGTCGACGTGCTCACTGCAGAGGGGAAGATCTCGGCCTG
>DASUCS010000417.1:0-4229 GCA_036275935.1 Acidimicrobiales bacterium | reverse complement strand
GACGGTGACGGGTTGCGCTTCCAGGTCGGCGAAGTGCATCGCTGCATCACCGACGGCCGCACCGAGAGCGATGTCATGCCGCTCTCGGAGACGCTCACGATCATGGCGACCCTCGACGCGATGCGCGCTCAGATCGGCGTCGTCTACCCGGGCGAGTGAACGGCACGATGCGGCATCCAGTGCCGCCAGGCGAAATTCAGTGCCGCATCTCTTGCTGCCAGCGGCGCTCGCGCTCGGGGACGATGCGCTCGCGCGCGCCGGTGATGCGGAAGTCGAGCGAGTCCACGTCCAGGGCATCGAGCACGACGCGCTCGACGGGCGTGCGCGCGCCGTCTCCCGAGAAGCGCAGCGGCTCGCGCAGCATGGCGGTCGTGTTCGAGATGACTCGTAACCGATCGGTCGCGTTGACCGACGCGGTGTGGACGACGAACGGGTGCGCCCACACGACCGTTCCCTGGCGTGCGGTGAGCGCACGGAAGTCGCGTGCCGTCGCGAGGACGTCGCGTATCGGGAACCCATCCGGCGCAACACCCTCCGGATGCGCTTCGAGGAAGCGCGCGATCGGCGCGATCGAATCTGCAACGGCGTACGTCGCACCCTGGCGTTCGGTCACGTCGCGCCAGAACACGATCCCGAGGATGCCCTGCTCGGGACTGTCGAGGAAATGGCGGAACCAGTCCCCGTCCTTGTGCCAGCCCGCGGTCGGGGCGTTCCACCGAGTGGGTGGCCACCACGACGCGTCCGGGTTCGGGAAGTTGACGATGAGGTTGTCGGCGAGACCGCAGAACGCCAGCGCGTCGCGGTGGCCGACGAGCTCGTAGAGGACCTCAGCTGCGTGCGGCGCGACGTTCTCCAGGTCGTAGACCGTCGTCGGTGGCAGGTGGCGTGGGCCTCTCGGCCACCTGGCTGGGTCGCCCTCGTCGACGTCGATGTCCGCCAGGCGGCGCGCCACGACGTCCTCGCAGAACGCCGGTTCGAGCGCGCCCTCGACGGCCACCATCCCGTCGCGAACGAACCGCTCTGCATAGGTGTCGTGCGCACTCATGACGACCCCGGTCCGTGGGATAACGACGTTACAGTACCCCCTTGCCGACGAGCCGAAAATGTTCTTGACTGTGTGATCTCACACGACAGCACAGACGCGGATCGGTACGGGGGAGTGCGGTGACCGCGGTGCCCGAGGACGACGCGACCTCCGCCGCGTCGCTGACGCAGGCGGTCTTGGACGAGGAGGCGGATCGCCTCGCGCGCCAGGCCGACGCGGACGAGATCGAAGTCCTGGACGACCAGCAGCTCCCCGGCGTCGGCGACGCCGCGATGTCGCTGCGCGAGGGCACGCGCGCGGGCGCGGGAGTCGCTCTGCTCGCGGTGTTGTCGGTGCTCGCAGCCGTCGACTCGCTCGACAACGGTGTGGGCGGCGTGCTGGCGCCCGAGATCAAGAAGACGTTGCACACGAGCGACGCAGTCATCGCCGTGAGCACCGTCGCGGGCAGCGTCTTCATGATCGTCGGCGCCTTGTTGCTCGGCCGCCTCGGGGACAACGGCCGGCGCACGACGATCGTCGGCATCGCGACGATCGCGTGGGGAGCGGTCTCGCTTCTCACCGCGACGGTGGTGAACGCGTTGCTCTACTTCTGCACGCGCGCGCTCACGGGGTTCGGCCGATCGAACACGTATGTCGTGCAGGGACCGATCCTCGCGGACGGCTATCCCATCGCCGCGCGCGGTCGCGTCTACGCCGTACAGAGCATGACCGGCAGCTTCGGCGGCCTCGTCATGCCACTCGCCGTCGGCGGCCTCGTCACACTGCTCGGCGGCGGAGAGGCGTGGCGGTGGGGCTTCGTGTTCCTCGCGGTGCCCACGGTCCTCGTCGGGATCGTCGCGCTCTTCCAGAACGATCCGCCGCGCGGGCAGTTCGAACAGAAGTCGACGATCGGACAAGTGATCGAGGAGCGTGACGCACCGCCGATCTCGTTGGGCGCGGCGTACCAGCGGATCGCGCAGATCAAGACGTTCAAGAACGCGATCACCGCCTTCACCGCGTTGGGGTTCAGCTGGGTCGCGGTGCCTGTCTTCATGAGCCTGTATCTCGACGAGCGGTTCCACGTGAACGCGTTCGGTCGTTCCGTGCTGGCGATGATCCCCGGGGTGGTCGGCCTGCTCATGGTGCCGCTCGCCGCGCGCCGGTTCGACGGTCTCTACCGCAAGAGCCCGCCGTTGACGCTCGTCTTCATCGGCGCGCTGTTCCTGCCCGCGGGCGTGCTGATCGTCGTCCAGATGCTGATGCCCAACATCTGGCTGTTCGCGGTGTTCGGAACGCTGTACGGGATGGCCCTGCCGATCGAGCTCGCGATGCTCGGCCCCTTGTTCGCGAACGTGAGCCCCTACTACTTGCGCGGGCAAGGCACCGCGATCGGCATGGCGATGGTGCTCGGGATCGGTGGGTTCGGTGGCGCGCTGTTGGGCGGCCTGATCGCGGACTCCTTCGGTCTGCGCACGGCGGTCATCGCGGTCGCTGCGCCGGCGAACATCATCGGCGGGTTGCTGCTGATGAACAGCGCCCGGTTCCTCCGGAACGACCTGTCGCTCGTGGTGGAGGAGATTCGGGAGGTGGAAGCCGAGCAGGACCGCCTGCGCGACAACCCGGGCGACGTCCCCGTGCTGCAGATGCGGAACATCGACTTCGCGTACGGACCGGTGCAGGTGCTGTTCGACGTGAACCTCGACGTTCGCCGAGGCGAGACACTCGCGCTGCTTGGTACGAACGGCGCGGGCAAGTCGACCGTGCTGCGCGTGATCAGCGGCCTTGGCATCCCGGCGCGTGGTGTCGTCCGCTTGAACGGGCAGAGCGTCACGCTCTCCTCACCCGAGACGCGCGTGCGGTGGGGAATCCACCAGCTGCCGGGTGGCGAGGCGATCTTCGACCCGATGTCCGTGCGCGAGAACCTCGAGATGGCCGGGTTCATGTACCGCGGCGACCCGCGCGAGCGACGTGGCCGGATGGAGCGCGCGCTGTCGGTCTTCGCGGAGTTGCGCGACCGCCTGGACGACGACGCGGGCCGCCTCTCGGGCGGTCAGCAGCAGATGCTCGGGTTGGCGATGGCGTTGATGCACGATCCCGAGATCCTGCTGATCGACGAGCTGTCGCTCGGGCTCGCGCCGGTCATGGTGGAGAACCTCCTCGGCGTCGTCGATCGCCTCAAGCAGGCCGGGCAGACGATGATCATCGTCGAGCAGTCGTTGAACGTCGCGCTCGCGATTGCGGATCGAGCGGTGTTCATGGAGAAAGGCCGCATCCGCTTCGAAGGCCGCGCAAGCGACCTGTTGGAGCGCGACGACCTCGTGCGTGCGGTGTTCCTCGGAAGCGAACAAGCGTGACCGCACTGTTTGCGCTCACCATCACACGCCAGACGATCTACGGCGGGTTCATCGATGGCCTGTCGATCGGCCTCCTCGCACTCGGGATCGTCCTGATCTACCGCTCGAACCGGGTGATCAATTTCGCTGTCGGCGCCATGGGGGCGCTGTCGGCGGCCCTGTTGGCCTTGCTCGTCGTCAAGTACCACTGGAACTACTGGCCGGCGGTGCTCGTCGCGCTCGTGGCGGGTGGCGCGTTCGCGGCGGCGTGCGAAGCGACCGTGATCACTCGGCTGTTTCGTGCGCCACGCGTCATCCTGCTCGTCGCGACGATCGGCATCGCGCAGCTCGCACTCGCCGCACAGACCGCGTTGCCGCACATCGACGCGAACATCGACACTCCCTACCCGACCGCGGTGTCAGGTACGTGGCACGTGCTCGGCGTGCGTGTGCGCGGCGCCGAGTTGTCGGTCCTCGTCGCGGTGCCGGCACTGATGCTGCTGTTGACGTGGTTCCTGACGCGTACGGACATCGGGAAGGCAGTACGCGCGGCAGCCGCGAATCCTGAGCGGGCTCGGTTGTCCGCGATCAACCCGAAGCTTCTCTCGACGCTGGTGTGGACGATCGGTGGCGTCGTCTCCGCGGTGTCGATCGTCCTCCTCGCCGGGACCTCCGGCAGCGTGACGGGATTGACGACCATCGGGCCGAACACGCTCAGCCGTGTGCTCGCAGCCGCGTTGATCGCGCGGATGGTGTCGTTCCCGCGAGCGCTCGTGGCGGGGATAGCGATCGGGATCGTCGACGCGCTCGTCAAGTACAACGCTCCGACACAGACCGGGTTGACCGACGCGCTGCTGTTCGTCGTCGTCGTG
>DASUCS010000416.1:0-4926 GCA_036275935.1 Acidimicrobiales bacterium | reverse complement strand
TCTCTAGCTGCAGCTCGCCGTGACGGGTACGACGCAGCGTCCGTTTCCATTCGAGCCGCCGGGCCTCTTGCGCCGCCCGGTAGCCGGCGCCGAGGTGCCGGCCCGTGATGTGCTCGACCGTCTCCGATGTTCCATGCCGTCGGGAGTTCGCCGCAGCGCGATGCTCTCGCGATGGGTGACCGCTCCCCGCACTGGAGCATGGTGATCAACTGCGCAGACATCGACCGGATGACGGAGTTCTGGTGCGCGGTCCTCGGGCTCGAAGTCGATCGGCGTTCGGGGGAGGCGTTTCGCGTGCTCAGGGGTGGGCACGGGAACGTGGCGCTGCAGCGCGCCGAAGACCCCGTGACGTACCGACATCAGATGCACGTCGACGTCTACTGCGCTGCCGCTGATCGCGATGCTGAGTGCCAGCGCGTACTCGACCTCGGCGCGACGTACGTGCGCGACAGCGACGATCCCGACGACGCATTCGTGGTGTTCGCTGATCCGGAGGGCAACCTGTTCTGCGTCTGTCCGATCTGACCGCCCTCGACGCTGCCGCTACCCGACCACCCACGAAAATGCGTTGGCTGACCACCGCTGTGGTGGTCGAGCGACGCCAGAACGGGAGCGAGCGCTGGCGGCCGTCAGTCGCCGGAGGCGGCGGGATCGACGAGCCACACGACGCGGTCGGCGCGGATGTTCGTCGCGGGACAGCCTGGATCGTCGCGCTGCACGCGCGCGAACGCGTCTCGCTTCTCCTCGCCGCTGACGGTCACGAGTACGAGCCGGGCGCGGGCGATGCCGGCGAAGGTGAGCGTCATGCGGGGAAACGGGTTGTTGCCCGTCGGGTCGTCGTTCATCGCGACGAGTCGGCCCGGGTCCGCGGCGAGGGCGGACGATCCCGGGAACAGCGACGCCGTGTGACCGTCGGGACCGAGGCCGAGATGCACCAAGTCGAACTTGCCGAGCTCGCCGATTCGCAGCTGGTACGGGTCGGCTCCCTCTTCGCAGCGCATCGGGTACGTGGCGTTCGCCGCACCGACGCGGTCGAGCAGCGCCTCCCGGGCGAGCCGGTAGTTCGAGTTCTCGTCGTCCGGCGGCACGCAGCGTTCGTCGCCCCAGTAGACGTCGACCTTCCACCAATCGATCTGCGTCCCCGCGTCGTCCGCCAGCCGCTCGTAACAGCGCCGCGCCGTCGAGCCGCCGGACAGGGCGATGGAATAGCCGTCGTTCGGTCGACCGTGGAAGCACTCGATGACGCGTTCCGCGAACTCCGCGGCGACATCGTCGACGATGACCAGCTCTCCGAACATTGGCGCGAGAACCTACCGGTTCCGACGGACCGCCCTAACCCTTGAGCTGGTCCGCCTTGGTTTCGAGGCTCGTGATCAGCTCGTCGAAGGACTTGCTGAACGACGCGACGCCCTCTTCTTCCAGCGTGTGCGTCACGTCGGCCATGTCGACACCCACACCGGCGAGCGCGGCGAACACCCCACGCGCGTCGTCCACGCCCTGATCAACGGTGCGCTCGAGGCGGCCGTGGTCCTCGAAATCATCGAGGGTCTGGTCGGGCATCGTGTTCACCGTCTGCGGTCCGATGAGCTCGTCGACGTAGAGCGTGTCGGGGTACGCGGGGTTCTTCGTCGAGGTCGACGCCCAGAGCGGACGTTGCACCGCGGCGCCCTTCTTCTCCAGCGCCTTCCAGCGATCAGTGGCGAATCGCTCTTCGAACAGCGCGTAGGCGAGCTTCGCGTTCGCCACGGCCGCCTTCCCGCGCAACGCAAGTGCCTCGGGTGTTCCGATGGTCTCCAGTCGGCGGTCGACCTCCGTGTCCACGCGGCTCACGAAGAACGAGGCCACACTCGACACCGTCGTGATGTCGCCGCCGCTGCGGTCGAGCTCCTCGAGCCCGGTGAAGAACGCATCGATCACTTCGCCATACCGGTCGATGCCGAACAGCAGCGTGATGTTGATGTTGATGCCTTCGGCGAGGCACTGCTTGATGGCGGGGATGCCCTCGGCGGTGCCCGGGATCTTCACGAAGAGGTTGGGCTCGTCGATCGCGCGCCACAGTTCGCGCGCGGACTCGACGGTGCCGTTCGTGTCGCGCGCCAGCTGAGGCGCGACCTCGATCGACACGAAGCCGTCGTTGCCGTCACAGCCGTCGTACACCGGTCGCAGGATCGCCAGCGCATCCTCGATGTCGGACTTCACCAGCTCCCAATACGACTGCTCGACGGTGGCGCCGTCGCGTACGAGTGTGCCGAACTGCTCGTCGTAGTCCGCCGCGCCAGAGATCGCCTTGGCGAAGATCGTCGGGTTCGACGTCACGCCGCGGACACCACGGTCCACCCACTTCCGCAGCTCGCCACTCGTGAGCCAGCCCCGCTTGAGGTTGTCGAGCCACGGGCTCTGGCCGTGGGTTCCGTAGAGCTCCTGCAGCTTCGTCATCTCAATCTCCCTCGTCGAGCTCGTCGAGCAGTTGGCGGGCGCGTTCGGCGACGTTCGCGGCCGTGTAGCCGAAGTTCTCGAGCACGACCTTCCCCGGAGCCGACGCGCCGTAATGGTCGAACGTGACGCTGTCGTCGGACCAGCGGTCCCAACCGAACGACGACGCCGCCTCGACGGCGAGCGTGGGCACGTCCGACGGAAGCACCGCTTCTTGCGCATCGTCGTCGAGCAGCGCGAACAGCTCCCAGCACGGCATGGACACGACCCGCACCTTCAGCTCGTCCGACTCGAGCAGCGGCTTCGCGTCGAGGCAGACGGACACCTCCGAACCGGTTCCGATGAGCACGAGGTCGAGGTCGTCGTCCGGGTCGTCGACCCCGTCGGACTCGGCGACGACGTACGCGCCGTTGCGCAGCCCTTGCGCTTGCTCCGGGGTGAGCACGACCGGAAGGTCCTGACGAGTGAGGATCAGAGCGGTCGGGCCGTTCGATTCGATCGCGACCTGCCACGCGACGGCACTCTCGTTGGCGTCCGCGGGACGGATCACTCGGATCTGCGGCATCGCCCGCAGCGACGCAAGTTGCTCGACCGGCTGGTGCGTGGGCCCGTCCTCGCCGAGACCGATGGAGTCGTGCGTCCACGAGTACACGACCTTCGCTTCGCTGAGCGCCGCGATCCGAACGGCGCCGCGCATGTAGTCGCTGAAGTTGAAGAACGTGCCGCCGACCGGGATCGTCCCGCCGTGCAACGCCATGCCGTTCATCACCGCGCCCATGCCGTGTTCGCGGATGCCGAAGTAGATCTGGCGCCCAGCCGGCTCGTCCGCGGACTGCACGCCGTGGTCCTTGATGACCGTGCCGGTGTTGCCGGTGAGGTCCGCGCCTCCGCCGATGAGCCCCGGGACCACATCGACGAGCGCCTGCAGGCATGCGCCGCTGGACTTGCGTGTCGCGACCTTGTCGCCGATCGACCATGTCGGCAGCTTCGACGACCAACCGTTCATCCCGGTCGCATCGATGCACGCGTCCCACGCCGCCTTGTCGATCGCCAGCGACGCGAGGCGCTTCTCCCACTCCTCGCGAGCCGGTCGGCCCCGGGTCCCCATGTCGCGGTAGAACTCGAGCACGTCGTCGGGGACGTAGAACGTCTCGTCGGGTGGAAGTCCGAGGATCTCCTTCGTGGCGCGGACCTCGTCCTCACCGAGGGGACTCCCGTGCGCCTGCTCGGTGTCCGTGAACTTCGGTGACGGCCACCCGATGTGGCTGCGAAGGATGACGAGCGAGGGCGCGTCCTCGACCGCCATGGCCCGTCGAAGTGCGGCCTCGAGCGCGTCGGTGTCGTTGGCGACCTCGCCGATGCGGTCGACGTGCCAGCCGTAGCTCTCGAATCGCATGCCGGCGTCGTCGGTGTAGCTGAGCTCCGTCGGCCCGTCGATCGTGATGTGGTTGTCGTCGTAGACGTACACGAGCCGTCCGAGCTTCAGATGGCCGGCCAGGGAGGCAGCCTCGTGGCTCACTCCTTCTTCGAGATCGCCGTCGCTCGCGATCACGAACGTGTAGTGGTCGCACGCGTCGGCACCGAAGCGGCTGCGGAGGTAGCGCTCGGCGATGCCCATCCCCACGCCGTTGCCGAAGCCTTGGCCGAGCGGACCGGTCGTGACTTCGACGCCCTTGGTGTGGTGCACCTCGGGGTGGCCCGGGGTCTTCGAGCCGAACTGGCGGAAGTTGCGGAGATCGTCGAGCGTCAGATCGCTCGACCCTGTGAGGAACAGCATCGAGTACAGGAGGATCGACGCGTGCCCGCAGGAGAGCACGAAACGGTCGCGGTCGGGCCAGTCGACGCAGGACGCGTCGTAATTCATCACCCGCGTCCACAGCACGTGCGCCAGCGGCGCGAGGGCCATGCCGGTGCCCGGATGCCCCGAGTTCGCTGCCTGCGGTCCGTCCATGCAGATGCCGCGGATGACGTTGATCGCCCGCTGCTCGAGGTCCGTGTCGACTCCGCTCGCCGTCATCCTTCCGACCCTACCCATGACGATGAGCTCCCAACAGGGAGTACGGCCCGCGTTCGCTGCGTCAGTCTTCGAACAGCAGGATCGAGGCGGTGAAGCCGTGCAGGAAGCTGCGATCGCCGATCGGCCCGACCTCCCCGGCGCAGAACATCCCCGCGGTGGCGCCACCGTCGACGTGCGCATTGACGACCAGGGCGTCGTGATCGGGTTCGCCGAAGAGGTGCGTGCCGCGTCCGTTGCACGTGAACACGAGGGCGCCTTGAGCGCGGTGGCCAGCCATCAGCTCGCGGAGGTCGTGGTCCGCTGAGGTGGCGTCCCGCACCTGGAACTGGACGGTGGCCCCGATCTCGACCTCGTCGCCGACCGCGATCGCACCGACGTCGCGGTCACCGCCGAGCACAGTGCGGATGAGGAAGTCGCCGCGGTCGAACTCGATCTTGTGCTCGTCGATGACGCGACCGAGGTGGATCCCACGTTGC
>DASUCS010000415.1:0-2528 GCA_036275935.1 Acidimicrobiales bacterium | reverse complement strand
CGCTGTGCCATCAGCGGACCACCAACTCGGAGACCCACTTGGTTTGCTGCACGCCGGCCCGTCCGGGCCCGATCAGCCGGCACGGATAGCCGTGGTCGAGGTCGAGTCGTTGTCCGTTGATCTCGAGCGCAAGCAACGTGTCGTGGTCGCGTGCCTGGGACTCGTCGAGCGTCGACTGGGCGTACAAACCGCCGGACTCGAGCGAGTGCACGTCCACGACGAGACGTCGGTCGGAGTCGATGCCCGCCTCGTCGAGGAGGTCGATGATGGAGATCCCCTGCCAGGTGGCGTTGGCGCTCCAGCCCTCGACACAGGCGATCGGCAGCGTCGCCTGTCGGCGCGGCCGCTGCTCGAGCTCCTTCAACGACAGCGTCAACGGTTGCCGGACGGCACCAGACACCCGCAACGCGAAGGTGGAGTCAGTCGCGGCGTCGACGACACCCGCCTCGATCGCGGCGCGGTTGACCGGAAGGCCCTGCACTCCGATGTCGGTTCGTCGCGGAGCGAACAACACGAGCGAGCGCAGCGGGCCGAACGTCTGACCGACGGTGGTCAGCGTCACGAACCCGCTCGCCGCCGCGGCCGCGCCGAGGAACCCGCGTCGACCGAGCTCACCCGGCTGGCCAGCAGGCGCGATCCGAGTGCGTTCACGGCTGCTCAGCGCGGCGCCAGTGGCGCGGAGCTTCGCACCGATGTGTGCCAGTAGCGCCCCGTAGGTGATGTACGCGACCCAGTAGTGAGCGGTCGGGAAGAAGAACCTCCACGGATACCAGCGAGCGATGTTCGACGCGCCCGAAAAGAGCATGAACACCGAGCCGCACACGAGCGGAACGATCATCACCCGCTCTATGGCATGAGCGAAACCGGTGGCGAGTGGCCATTGGAAGAGCCGCGGGAACACAGCCCACAACTTGGCGAACAGCAACGGGATCGAAGCGAGGCCAGTGGCGACATGGATGCCTTGTGTCACGCGGTAGAGCCCTGCGGGGCGCGCCGGCGCGACGAACCAGTCGGGCGGGTGTTGCAGGAAATGCGAATAGAGCCCGGTGACAAAGGAAGCGGTGAACGTGATGCCGAGCGTGATGCCGAGGATCGCGGCCGTTCGATCGTCGTGGGTCGGTGCGTCCAGCGCGGCGTCTCGCGTGGTGGCGACCTTCATCGCGATGGCACTGAGCGGTGCCGGAAGTCCGACCGATCGGGTCACCGCAACGCCATCCTCACGGCCAGCGAGCGGATCAGTGCTGCGGTGCGGGTGCTCGGGTGATGCGCGGCATGGTTGAGCGCGTCCTCGAAGGTGTCGAGGTCCCGCAGCATCGGTAGTCGCCGAACTGCAAGACCGAGCGCGTCGAGCCGTGCGAGCTGATGCGCGCACGTGCGGCTCGTACTCATGGGCACACCGAGGAACACTGCGGGCGACGGCGCCCGAAGGCCTATGGCCCACCAGCCACCGTCGACTGCCCCACCCAACACGCTGTCCGTTCCTGTCGAATCCAACGTCAGCAGCGCCTGGTTCAACAGACCGGGTGTGATCTGGGGCGTGTCCATCCCGATCTGCACTCCCGGCCCGCCTGCCTCGGTCCAGGCATGTGCGAGACGTCGGTCGAAGGATCCGTCGCACTGATCGACGACCTCGAAGCCGGGTGGCAACCAGGGTCCTGGTGCGCCGTCCAGCGCGACGATCCGGCGGTCGGCGCGGCTGCGCGCAACCGCCTCGAGCGTGTCGCGCAGGGCAGCTTCCGCGATGGATGCTGCTTCATGAGGGCTGCACGGCGGACACAAGCGCGTCTTGACCTTCCCGGGTCGAGGCGACTTCGCCATCACGAGCACGTGCATTCCGGACTGTCGTCGCACCGTGCCGAACGTACGGATGGGGGTAGGGCGGGCGGACCCGAAACTGCTTACGATCCGCGAAACATCGGTTCGTTCCTTACAGCCCGCGAAATTGTGGTGGCCCGCGGACCGCAACATCGGTGCTCGCGGCCATGCTGGCACGGTGCTGTCTGCCCTCGGCCCGCGCGTGCTCGTCGTGGACGACGATCCCACGCTCTCCGAAGTCGTCGGTCGTTACCTCACCCGCGAGGGCTTCCTGGTCGACTACGCCGAGGACGGGGCCTCCGGGCTGGAGATGGCCCTCGAGACCTTGCCAGACCTCGTGTTGCTCGATCTGATGCTCCCCGGGCTCGACGGTCTCGAAGTGTGCCGACGTCTTCGCGAAGCGGCCCCGATCCCGGTGGTGATGCTCACGGCGCGCGGGGAGGAGAACGATCGCATCGCGGGCCTGGAGCTCGGCGCCGACGACTACGTGACCAAGCCGTTCTCGCCCCGCGAGCTGACGGCCCGAGTGAAGGCTGTGTTGCGTCGCGCCGCCGGCGGCGTCCCGCCGTCTTCGACGCTCGAGGTCGAAGGCGGAGGCATCCGCATCGACCTCGTCGCCCACGAAGCTCGACGCGACGGCGTCCTCATCTTCTTGACGGCCAAGGAGTTCGACCTGCTCGCGCATTTCATGACCAACCCTCGTCGTGCCTTCC
>DASUCS010000414.1:0-6590 GCA_036275935.1 Acidimicrobiales bacterium | reverse complement strand
CGTACGCGCCTCCCATCAACTCGATCGCCGCGCGTGCGACGGCGCGTCCGGCTCGACCGATCAGGACCTCGACGGATTCGGGCGCGCGGCGATCGATCTCCGCCATCTCGTCGGGGGTGACGACGGGCAGCACGACGCCCTGCTAGTCCGCCACCACGACGGCGATGGCGACCGCATCGGAGTGCGTCAGCGAGAGGTGCCAGCGGACGACACCGCGTTCCTCTGCCAGCACCGCCGCCTTCCCCGAGACGAGCAGGGCCGGTTGGCCGGAGTCCTCGTCGCGGGTGACGGCGACGTCGTGGAACCCGTAGGCGCCGAGACCGCAGCCGAGCGCCTTCATCACCGCTTCCTTCGCCGCGAACCGCGCGGCATAACGCTGACACTGCACGGACGATCCCTTGCCTCGCTCGCAGTACGCCCGCTCGTCCGCGGTGAAGACCCGCTCAGCGAAGTTCGGGCGCCGTTCGAGGATCGACGCGAAGCGGTCGAGGTCGACAACGTCGACACCGACACCGACGGTCATTGCCTCCAGCGATCGGCGAGTGCGTGCACCGGCTTCGTGAGCAGGTCGACGACGGAGAGCTCGCCCAAGAGGTCCTCACGGAATGTCGGCTCCGTCTCGGTCACGGCGTCCTTCAACGCCGCGTACCGGTTGCGGTAGCCCTGCAAGACACCGCGGCAGGCCGCAACCGGGAGCCGATCTTCGAACCGCACATGGAGCTGGGTGATCCCAGTGCAGTGGTTGTCCTTCGTCTCGGGAATGGCGATGAGCGTTCGGCCGTCGCGGCGGCCGCTGAACACGAGCAGCTCGCGTTCGGTGGCGACCGTGTGCTTGGTGCCGCGCAACACCGGGTCGCGCTCGATGCGCGACGGGATCTCGGCGGCGACTCCCCCGCGGTCGACGATCGACACGGACACCTCTTCGTCGGTCGCGGGGTCGCCTTCGATCCGATACCGGATCCAACCCGTCACCTCTTCGACCGCGGGATCGAGATCGGCCAGCGTGCGCAAGGTCTTGTAGCTCAGCGAATCCCGAGGCGCACCAGCGGCCATGACCGCCATGACCAACGGCACCTGCAGCAGGGTCTCGTCGGAGCGCGAGATGCCGACGGTGACGGTCTTCGCCTGATGCTTGATCGCATCGATCGGACGCGTCAGTTCCTCGATGCCTCGTGTGAGGGCGAGCATCAAGTCGTCGAGCACGACGGCCGGTGTGCCGATCTTGCCGTACTCGATCTGATACGCATCGAGGGGCGTGATGCCGAGCGCGTAGCGGAACAGCGACGAGAGGCGCACCGCAGTCGACGCTTCGAGATGTCCGTCGTACGAGCCGCTGCGCAGGGCATCGAAGAACCGCGCCGCCACGGACTGCAGCGACGCCCGCAGCCGTCCGAGCAGCCGATCGCCGTCGGCGCGCACCCCGGCTGTCCCCGGCGTGGAGATCGCGTCCTCGATCGCGCCCCGCGCTTCGCGCAGCGGCAGCGCCTGCGCGTCGATGGCCAGCGCGGCCTCGTAGCCCCAGATGTGACCGGCCATCGTCGACAGCACGAACGCGAGCTGCGGATGCACAACCGGGACCTTGATTGCCTCGACTGCGGCCGAGAACCGCTCCTCGCCTTCGGTCGCGATCACGATCGGGGTCGCCTTGTGGGCGCGGAAGATCGCCACCTCTTTGGCCACGTCGTCTGCGGTCGAGCCACTCAGTCCGGCGGCGCACACGAGGATCAGCGGCTCGGACGAGAGGTCGATGTGCTTCTTGTCCTCGGTGGAGTCGCAGGCGATGGCCTTGTAGCAGAGCTCGGACAGCTTGATCCTCAGCTCACTGGCGGCGATGCGATTGGCGCCGTTGCCGACAATCGCCCAGTAGCGCCGTGAAGGTGCGAACTCGTGGGCGACGCGCGCGATGTGCGGTCGCCGGCGCACCACTTCTTCCATGGCGTCCGGCAAGGAGCGCAGCGCGCGGAGCAGCTCGTCGTCGACGGCGCCGCCCGTGATGTGTGAGATCTGTGCGGCCAGCAAGAAGCCGGCGGCGATCTGCGAGTACAGCGCCTTGGTCGATGCGACCGACATCTCCACGTCGCGGCCGTCGGACGTGTACAGCACACCGTCGGACTTGTCGGTGAGGTCGCTGTTGCGACGGTTGACGATGGCGACCACGCGCGCGCCCCGCGATCGCGCCAGATCGACGGTTCGATTGGTGTCGGTGGTCGTGCCTGATTGGCTGATCGCGACGATGAGCGTGTCGCGCATGTCGGTTCGCAATCCGAATCCGGAGAGCTCCGTGGCGAGGACGGCGTCGACGCGAAGCTCGGTCTCGTGCACCATCGTCCGAAGCGCGGCGGCGAAGCTCAGACCGGCAACATGGGCAGTGCCCTGACCGATGGCCACGACGCGGCTGATCGCGCCGGACGTGAGGCCCTCCGCGATGTCGGCAGGAATTGCCTCGGGACCGAGCGAGATCGACGGACGACCGTCGACATCGACGAGTTTGCCGCGCAGCGTCTTTCGGAACGACGCCGGTGACTCGCTGATCTCCTTCAGAAGGAAGTGCGGATACGAGCCACGATCGATGTCGCGGGTCGTGATCTGTGCGGTGGTCACGTCGGCGTCGGTGACGGGCAGCACCGTGCCGTCGTAGGCGATGCGCGTGATGCCCTCGAGGGTGCCGGCGCGATCGCCGTCGAGGATCACGACCTGCCCGCGACTCGCAGTGGGATTGCCGGCGTTGGCCGGCGTCTCGCCGTCCATTCGGATGTAGCGCGGGGTCTCCTCGACCAGTCCGTACGGTTCGCTGGCGACGATGTAGGCGTCGTCGGCCAAGCCGACGTAGAGCGCCTGGCCGCTGCCGCGCAGTGCGAGCAAGACCTGGTTCGGTTCGTTCGCCGCGGCTGCGGCGATGGCGACCGATCCCTCGAAGCTCGCAACCGTCGAACGGAACGCCTCGTCCAACGCGATGCCAGCGGTGAGCTTGCGCGACACGAGCGTCGGGATCACCTTCGCGTCGGTGGTCACCTCTGCGGCGATGCGCAGACCGTCGGCGGACTTCAGATCGGCGAAGTTGTCGATGTCACCGTTGAGGGCGCCGATCACGTACGGACCGCTGCGGCCGTACTCCTCGGAGTTGAGGGGATGGGCGTTCGCCTCGGAGATGATGCCGACGCTCGCCCAACGTGTATGACCCAGAACCGCGGCTTCGGCCGTGTCGGCTGCGACCGCGAGGTGAAGCAGCTCGTCGGCCGTGATCGCCGCCCGCAACGCACGCGTGTTGTCGCCGAGCTCACCGACCTCCGCCGCGGCCTTGTACACGAAGCTCAGCCCGCCCTCGGTCTGACGCACCGTCCCGCTGCGGAACAACGGATCACTCGATCGCTCGTCCAGGAGCGCGCGCACGCCCGTCGCCGTGAGGTCGAGGCCGTGACCGCGCACCAACACGTGCAGGCCCGCAGAATCTCGCCCGCGTACCTCGAGCCGGTCGATCGCACTCAGCGCGCTCTGGATCGAGGCGAAGGTCTCGACGGCTGCGTAACCAGTCGTGCCGTTCAGGAGGTCGCCGACGGCTTCCGCGGCGCGCACTCGATCCTCGGCGATCGTCCACCGGAGATCCTTCGCTCGCACGAGCGCGGCGTTGACGCGCTCGAGCTGCATGCTGTCGAGCTGCAGGTGCGCACCGTCGAGGTGCACGTCAACCGCGCGCAGGGCATCACCGATCTCGCGACAGTGCGTCTGCACCGCGGCGCGGACGTCCGGCGACACGAGCAGCGCGTAGGTACCGGGAACCCCGGCGAGGCGACGCGTGACGTCAGCGAGGGTGTCCGACGCCTGTCCGAGCACCAGCTCGAGCGTTGCGTCCGACAGATCACCGTCGAGCAACGCGGAGACCGCCGCGAGCGGATCGAGGATGTCGTCCGCAGAGGGGGAGGTGCGCGTCGACCTCCGCCGAACGACGGCAATGATGCCGCACATATCTGCTCCAGTCTACGACGCCGCGATGGCGACGGCGTCGGCCAGTTGGTCGGCGACGGCTTCGGCTTGTTCAGTGGTCTTGGCCTCGACCATCACGCGCACCAGAGGCTCCGTCCCGCTGCGACGGATGAGCACGCGACCGTCGTCGCCCAGCCGGCCGGCTGCGGCGCGCACGTCGCCGGCAAGACGCTCGTCGAGATCATGCACCTCGACCGCGATGCGCACATTGCGCAACACCTGCGGATACCGCGACATGACACCGGCGAGCTTGCGCAACGGGCGGTCGGTCCGGCGCATGATGTCGAGGAGCTGCACGCCGGTCAGGAGGCCGTCCCCTGTGGTGGCCAGATCGGCGAAGATCACGTGGCCCGACTGTTCGCCGCCGAGCGAATGACCACCACCGTCGAGCGCGTCGAGCACGAAGCGATCACCGACCGCCGTCTCTTCGACGTTGATGCCGTGGTCGGCCATGGCCCGGCGGAACCCGAGGTTGGTCATGACGGTCACCACGACGGTGTCGTGCTTCAAGCGGCCGCGCTCACGCAGGTCGAGGGCACAGGCCGCGATGATCTGGTCGCCGTCGACCAGGTCGCCCTTCGCGTCCACGGCGAGCACGCGGTCGGCGTCTCCATCGAAGGCAAGCCCTGCGTCGGCGTGATGCTCGACGACCGCCTTCTGAAGATCGTCCGGGTGCGTCGACCCGCAGCTCTCGTTGATGTTGGTGCCGTTCGGGTCAGCGTGGATCACGATGACGTCGGCGCCGAGGCGACGCAGCACGTGCGGTGCGATCGTCGTCGCCGAGCCGTTGGCGCAGTCGATCACGATGCGAAGCCCGTCGAGGCTGCGGCCTTCCACCGAGTCGACGACGCTGTCGGCGTAGTCGAGGAGATGTTCCGGCGCGGCGGTGATCGTGCCGACGGCGTCACCGGTCGGAGCGGCCGACGCGTCGTTGGCCCGGTGGACCAACCGGTCGAGCTCGGCCTCGAGCGTCTCCTCGACGTCGTCGCGCAGCTTGCGGCCACCCGGCGCGAACAGCTTCACCCCGTTGTCCGGATACTTGTTGTGCGAGGCCGAGATCATGGCGCCGGCGACGCCGTGGTGCGCCGCGGTCCACGCGACTGCAGGCGTCGGTACGACGCCGAGGGTCGACACGGTGATGCCCTCGGATGCGAGGCCCGCCGCCAGCGCGTGTTCGAGCAGAGGGCCCGACACGCGCGTGTCCCGCCCGATCACGAACTCGTCGCCGGCGAGGACGCGCGCTGCCGCGCGTCCGAAGGCCGTGACGAGCTCAGGCGTGAGGTCGAGGTTGGCAACCCCGCGCACGCCGTCGGTGCCGAACCGAAGCGTCACGACTCGGCTTTTCCTGATCCGACATGCACAGAACTGTGTACGTCGCACTTGGAGAACGGAGAGCGCATCAGCGCTTCGAGTACTGCGGAGCCTTCCTGGCCTTCTTGAGGCCGTACTTCTTCGACTCCTTCTCACGCGCATCACGGGTGAGGAAGCCCGACTTCTTCAGCGACGGGCGCTGTTCGGTGTCGAGCTCGGCGAGCGCGCGTGCGATGCCGAGGCGGAGTGCGCCGGCCTGACCGGTCGTGCCACCGCCGGACAGGGTGGCGAACACGTCGTAGACGTCCGCCGTCTCCGTCACGCGCAGCGGCTCGGAGAGCAGCTGGCGGTGCGTCGGATTCGGGAAGTAGTCGGTGACCTCTCGGCCGTTGATCGTGATCTTGCCGGACCCGGGCCGCAGCCAGACGCGGGCAACGGCGGCCTTGCGGCGACCGGTCGTGAGCGTCAGGGGCGCGTTCTTGACGGAGGTGGGTTGCTTGGGCACGGATCTCCTAAGAGGCGCGGCGAGCGTGCTCGATCGCCAGCGGCCGGGGCTGTTGCGCGGCATGAGGATGGTTCGGCCCCGTGTACACCTTCAGCTTCTTCAGCATCTGGCGACCGAGGCGGTTCTTCGGAAGCATCCCTCGCACCGACTTGCGCACCGCGTCGGCAGGCTTCACTTCGAGCAGGTTGGCGTAGGTCTGGGACTTGAGCCCGCCGGGATAGCCGGAGTGGCGGTACACGATCTTCTTCTCGGCCTTGTCGGCGGTGAGGACGATCTTGTCGGCGTTGATGATGATCACGTGATCACCGGTGTCGACGTGCGGCGCGTAGATCGGCTTGTGCTTGCCGCGCAGCACCCTCGCCACCTCGGTCGCGACGCGGCCCAGGACGAGACCGTCGGCGTCGACGACGTGCCAGGCGCGGGTGATGTCAGCTGGCTTCGGGGTGTACGTGGGCACGCGAGTGATTCCTCTTGCAAGTCCAGGGGACAGAAGAGACTACGAGGCGCTCGCCATGGCGGGCAAGCGGCCTTGGAGCACCGACTCCCGGCGCCGCAGGGCGGCTACGGCCACGATCCCGCTGGCCACGGCGGCGATGGCCCCCATCCAGATGGCGACGCGGGTGTCGAATTGCTGGGCCAGCCAACCCGACAGCGGCCCGCCGAGGGGCGTCGAGCCGAGGAACAGGATCGAGTACAGCGCCATGACCCGACCCCGCATCGCCGGGATCGAGTTCAGCTGGAGGCTCGTCATCGTCGCCGAGAGAAAGGCGATGCCGGTCGCCCCGGCCAGCGC
>DASUCS010000413.1:0-24729 GCA_036275935.1 Acidimicrobiales bacterium | reverse complement strand
CCCGGCCTGCTGAAGAACCTCCCCAACCCGACCCTCGCCGCCGTCGTCATCGCCGCGTCGATCTCACTCGCGGACATCCCCGAGACCCGACGCCTGTACTCGATCCGTCGCACCGAGTTCTTCTTGAGCATGGGAGCGTTCGCCGGCGTCGTGCTGCTCGGTGTTTTGCCTGGCATCGCGATCGCGGTGGCACTGTCGATCGGCAACGTGTTCCGCCGCACGTGGTGGCCGTACCAAACCGTTCTCGGTCGGGTGCCGGGACTGGCGGGCTTCCACGACATCCGCAGCTACCCGCACGCGGAATGGCTTCCGGGTTGCGTCGTCTACCGCTTCGACGCACCGCTGATCTTCGCCAACTGCCGCACCTTCCGAACGCAGATCCGCGAGATGGCCGCATCCGAATCAGCACCGAGATGGATCATCGTGTCGGCCGAGCCGATGACCGACATCGACACGACTGCAGCCGAGGTCCTCGAAGACCTGGACGAGGATCTCAACGAGCGCGGAATCAATCTGATCTTCGCCGAGATGAAAGATCCGGTTCGCCGCAAGATCGAGCGCTACGAGCTGACGCGCACGATCGATCCTGCGCACTTCTACCCGACCATCGACGACGCGCTTGCTGCGTACCAGGCGCTGACCGGCGTCAGCTGGACGGCCGTCGAGACCAGCGTGGATCGATGGCTCGACTGAACCTCAGATGATCGTCAGCCGCTGATCGCCGTCTCGACGATCTCTTCTTGCTCCTGGACGTGCACCGCGTGTGAACCGACGGCAGGACTGCCCGACTCGAAGCGGCTGACACGTCGAATCTTGTAGTCCTGGCCGAGGGCCTCGTACAGCCGACCCTTGACGAAGTTCCACGGACCCATGTTCTCGGGCTCCTCCTGGAGCCACACCAGCGTGCGCGCCTTCGGGAACTTCGCCAGCGCGTCCGCAACGTGCTCCGCCGGCCACGGGTACAGCTGCTCGACTCGCAACACGACCGCCGCCGCGCCGACCTCGTCGCGCTTGGCGATGGCGTCGTACGCGACCTTGCCCGACGCGAGCACCACGCGCTCGACCGTGGACGGATCGCCGGCGAACGTCGGGTCGTCGAGCACCTCGAGGAACGAGCCCGTGGTGAGGTCGTCCACCTTCGACCGCGCCGGCTTCGCCCGCAACCACGACATGGGCGTGAACACGACCAACGGCTTGCGCACCTCACGATGCATCTGGCGTCGCAACAGATGGAAGTACTGCGCCGCGGTCGTGGCATTCGCCACTTGGATGTTGTCTTCCGCTGCGGCTTGCAGAAACCGCTCGATGCGCGCCGAGCTGTGCTCAGGTCCTTGCCCCTCGTAGCCGTGCGGGAGCAACAGCACCAGACCGGAGCGCTGACCCCATTTGTCCTCCGCGGCAACGATGTACTGGTCGATGATCGTCTGCGCGCCGTTGACGAAGTCGCCGAACTGGGCCTCCCACGCGACCAAGGCCTCGCGGTTCGCGACCGAGTACCCGTACTCGAAGCCGACGGCGGCGTACTCGGAGAGCAGCGAGTCGTAGATCCAGAACTTCGCCTGATCCGGATCCAGATGCGCGAGCGGTGCCCACTCCGCGCCTGTCTCGTAGTCGACGAGCACCGAATGACGCTGGCTGAAGGTGCCGCGCCTCGTGTCCTGTCCGGCCACCCGCAGGTCGTAGCCCTCGAGGAGCAGCGACCCGAACGCCATCGCCTCGCCGAGCGCCCAATCGACTTCGTGGTCGTCCCGGAACATCTTGGTTCGCGCGTCGAACTGCTTCGCGAGCTTGGGATGCACGACGAACCCGTCCGGGACCGACGACAACACGTCGTAGATGTGGTCGATCGTCTCGCGCTTGACGCCGGTCTCGACGCGAGGCAAGCAGCCGATCGGAGCCGGCGGCGGCTTCGCCTTCAGTCCTGCTTCGGGAGCGTGCGAGCGCGTCTGGTCGAGCGCCTCCTGCAGCTTCGACTGGAAGTCGTCGAGCGCGTGCTCGGCCTCGTCGAGCGTGATGTCGCCGCGCTTCACGAGCGCCTCGGTGTAGAGCTTGCGCACCGAGCGGCGAGCGTCGATGCGCTTGTACATGAGCGGCTGCGTGTAGCTCGGGTCGTCGCCTTCGTTGTGACCGAGCCTGCGATAGCAGATCATGTCGATTACGACGTCCTTGTTGAATCGGCGCCGGTAGTCGAACGCGAGGCGCGCGACGCGCACGCAGGCTTCGGGATCGTCGCCGTTCACGTGCAGGATCGGTGCTTGCACCATCTTCGCGACGTCCGTCGGGTACTCGGATGAGCGGGCGGACTCCGGTGGCGTGGTGAAGCCGAGTTGGTTGTTGATGACGAGGTGGATCGTGCCGCCGACGCGGTAGCCCTTGATCATCCCCAGTTGCAGCGTCTCCGCGACGACGCCCTGTCCGGCGAACGCGGCATCGCCGTGCACGAGGATCGGCAGCACCGAGTACGAGCCGGGATCGTTGATGAGGTCCTGCTTGGCGCGGGCCATCCCGACCACGACGGGATCGACGGCCTCGAGGTGACTCGGGTTCGCCGAGAGCTCGACGCCGATCTCCTTGCCGTGCCGCGAGACGAACTTGCCGCTCTGGCCGAGGTGGTACTTCACGTCGCCCGAGCCCTGCGTCGACTCGGGGTCGACGGCGCCTTCGAACTCCTTGAAGATCTGGTCGTAGCTCTTGCCGACGATGTTGGCGAGCACGTTGAGGCGACCACGATGGGCCATGCCCATCACGACGCCGTCGAGGTTCTCTTCCGCGGCGCGCTCGATGATGGCGTCGAGCGTCGGGATGGCCGACTCGGCGCCTTGCAGACCGAAGCGCTTCTGGCCGATGTACTTCGTCCCCAGGAACGTCTCGAACGCCTCGCTCGCATTGAGGCGGTCGAGGATGTGGCGCTGGTCATCGGGGGCGAGCTCGACGGCGACGCCCTCCACCTGGCGTTGGATCCAGTGCTGCTCGCCGAGCTCCTGGATGTGCATGTACTCGAGCCCGACGGTGCGGCAGTACGCGTCGCGCAGCACACGCAAGATGTCGCCCAGCTTCATTCGCTCGGTGCCGGCCAAACCGTTGGTGAGGAATTCGCGCTCGAGGTCCCAGATCGTGAGGCCGTACGTCGCGGGGTCGAGCTCGTCCGCCATGTGCGGCTCTTTGACTGCGAGCGGATCGAGGTCGGCGATGAGATGCCCGCGGACGCGGTACACGCGGATGAGCGTGTCCACCGCCATCTGCTTCTCGAGCATCGCCTGATCGCGGTCGACGGGATTGACGTCGCGGCGCCACTGCACAGCCTCGTACGGGACGCCGAGCGCACGGAACACCTCGTCGTAGAAGCCGTCGGTACCGAGCAGCAGCTCGTGGACACGCTTGAGGAACAGCCCGGACTCCGCGCCCTGGATGATGCGGTGGTCGTACGTCGACGTGAGCACGAGCACCTTCGAGACGCCGAGCTCGGCCAGTGCGGCGGGGTCGGCGCCTTGATAGGCCGCCGGGTAGTCGAGGGCGCCCACACCGACGATCGCGCCCTGGCCGGGCATCAGCCGCGGCACCGACTGGACCGTGCCGATCGTGCCGGGGTTGGTCAGGCTGATCGTGGCGCCCGCGAAGTCGTCGGGCGACAGCTTGTTCGAGCGCACCTTGCGGATGAGGTCTTCGTACGCAGCCCAGAAACCACGGAAGTCGAGCGTGTCGGCATCGCGGATGACCGGCACGACGAGCGAACGTGACCCGTCGCTCTTCTCGAGATCGACGGCGATGCCCAATCCGATGTGCTCGTGGCGCACGACGGTCGGTGCGCCGTCGTCGCCTTTGACGAAGGTCGAGTTCATCACCGGCATCGTCTCGGCGACCGCGCGGACGACGGCGAAGCCGATCAGGTGTGTGAAGCTGACCTTTCCTCCACGCGTGCGGCCGAGGTAGCCGTTGATGACGGACCGGTTCACCTCGAGGAGCCGCGCCGGCACCTCTCGGAAGCTGGTGGCCGTCGGGACGTGGAGGCTCTCCTCCATGTTGGCGACGATGCGGGCGGCGGCGCCGCGCAACGGACGAGCCTCACCGTCGCTGCTCGCCGTGGGTGCCTTGGGCGTCGCGGTCGGCTTCACGGCAGCAGCCGGTGCCGCGGCTGGCGTCGTCTCGGGTTCGGCGGTCGCCTTCGCCTTCGGAGCGGGCGCGGGAGGTGCGGGCTCGGCTTCGCCCTTGCGGTAATCGGCGAAGAACTCCTGCCAGCTCTTGCTCACGGAGCCGGGATCGGCGAGGTATTGCTCGTACATCTCGTCGACGAGCCACTCGTTCGGTCCGAGCGATTGCGTGGTTCCGCGTTCGTCAGCCATCTCGAAGCGATCCTACCGGCGCATCGGATGACCGATTTTGGCGATGCTGTGGGTATGTCCGACCGCTACAAGGACGCTACGTCGTCCCTCGACGACCGCATCGCGGACCTGCTGGACCGCATGACGCTGACCGAGAAGGTCGCGCAGCTCGGCGGTCTGTGGATCACCGATCTCGTCTCCCCTTCGGGGTTCGACGAAGGCCGCGCCGCACTGCACCTCGAGCACGGGATCGGCCACGTGACGCGCATCGGCGCGTCGACTGGTTTGCGCCCGGACGAGAGCGCCGCGCTGATGAATCAAGTGCAGCAGTTCGCGGTCGAGCGCACGCGGCTCGGCATCCCGGTGGTCGTGCACGAGGAGTCGACAGGCGGCTACTGCGCACGCGACGCCACCGTTTTCCCGCAGGCGATCGGGCTGGCCGCAACGTGGGATCCCTCGCTGGTCGAGGACGTGGCCGCGGTGATCCGTACGCAGCTCCGCGCGGTGGGCGCCCGGCACACCCTCGCACCCGTGCTCGACATCGCTCGCGACCCTCGTTGGGGTCGACTCGAGGAGACGTACGGCGAGAACCCGATCCTGGCCGGCGCCATCGGAAGCGCGTACGTGCGTGGTCTGCAAACCGGCGATCTGCGCGAGGGGGTGATCTGCACCGGCAAGCACTTCCTCGGGTACGGGCTGCCGGAGGGCGGCATGAACCACGCGCCCGTGCAGCTCGGACCCCGCGAGCTGCGCGAGGTCTTCGCCGAGCCGTTCGCGGCCGCGATCCGCGAGAGCGGCCTCGCGTCCGTCATGAACTCCTACAGCGCAGTCGACGGGCTGCCGTGCGCCGGGTCAGCCGCGATCCTCACCGACCTCCTGCGGGACGAGCTCGGGTTCGACGGTGTCGTCGTCGCCGACTACTTCGCAGTGGCGCTCTTGATCACTCATCACCGCACTGCCCGAGACCGCGCCGAGGCAGCGATGCAAGCTCTCACCGCGGGGCTCGATCTCGAGTTGCCGGCGTTCGACTGCTACCGCGAGCTCACCCGGCTCGTCGACGAAGGTGCGCTCGATGTCGCGTTGATCGATCGAGCTGTACGGCGCGTGTTGCGCTCGAAGTTCGACCTTGGTCTCTTCGAGCAGCCGTACGTCGACGCCGAGCGAGCGACCGCGGTGTTCGACACGCTCCCTCAGCGTGACCTCGCTCGACGAGCCGCAGCCGCTTCGATCGTGTTGCTCCGCAACGAGGAGCAGCTTCTGCCGCTTGACGTCGCTCGTCTCGGTCGCGTGGCCGTGCTCGGTCCACTGGCCGACTCCGTTCGCGGGTTGCAGGGCGACTACCACTACCCCGCGCACGCCGAGATCGTGTACGAGAACGACGCCACGTCGTCACCAGTCCTTCCGCAAGCCGGTGGCGCCTTCACGCCCGGTCCGCACTACACGCCGCACGTCACTCCGCTCGCCGCGCTCGTCAGCGCGCTGGGCGACTGGGCCGAAGTCGAGTACGAGGAAGGGTGCGCGGTCAGCGGTGACGATCGCTCTGACCTCGAGGCGGCGGTGCGAGTGGCCGAGCGCGCGGACATCGCGCTCGTGTTCGTGGGCGGCGAGTCGGGCCTGATGCCGCATTCGACCGTGGGCGAAGCGCGGGACGCGTCGGCCCTTGCACTGACGGGGGTGCAGCAGGAGCTCGTCGAGGCCGTCGTTGCGACCGAGACGCCCACCGTGGTCGTCGTGGTCGGCGGGCGGGCGTTCGCCTTGCCATGGATCGCCGAACACGTGCGCAGCGTGTTGTACGCCTGGCTTCCCGGAGAGGAAGGCGGCACCGCCATCACCGACGTCTTGCTGGGCAACGTGAACCCGTCGGGCCGACTGCCCGTCACGCTGCCCCGAAACGTCGGACAGGTGCCGATCCACGGAACCCATCTGAGCGGGGGCGGCCGAACCCAGTTCTGGGGCGACTACACCGACGAGCGATCGTCGCCCCTGTTCGCGTTCGGCCACGGCCTCTCGTACACGACCTTTGCCTATGACGACGTCACGGCCGAGACGGGATCAACGACTGCAACCACGACCGTGCGCGTCACAGTTACGAACACCGGCGCGCGGGCCGGCGACGAGGTCGTGCAGCTGTACGTCACCGACGAGGTCGCATCCGTTGTTCGTCCGTTTCGCTCGCTGGTCGGGTTTGCCCGCGTGTCACTGGCGCCGAACGAGTCGAGCACCATCACGTTCCGCGTGCATCCGAGCCGACTCGCGTTCTACGACCCGCAGATGCGATTCGTGTGCGAGCCCGGCGACTTCACGTTCGCCGTGGGCGCGTCGTGGTCCGACATCCGAGGTCGCGTGATGGTGACACTCGACGGCGATGTCGCCGAGTACCTCCAACGCGAGATCGTCGCGACGTCGGCGGCCGCGAGTTAGGACGCCATCAGGACGACATCAGGACGCCGCGGCGAGCAAGCCTTCGATCGTCCGCTGCAATCGGAGCGGGGCGTCACCGTCCGTCGCGACCTCGTTGAGCGTCGCCTTCGCGGTCGGCGACCCGATCTCGGCGAGGTAGCGGGCCGCCTCGATGCGCCGCGTCAGGCTCGGCGGCCGGCGATCCTCCTTGCCCCGCTCGGCCCGCAGCACACGGTTGAGCACGCCCACCGCGCCGCGCCAACGCGAGATGCGCCACAAGGCGATCGCCGCGTCCTCCGCGACCGGTCCGCGGACGAGATCGCGCAGCATCGGTACCGCCTCCTCCGACCGCAGCGCGCCGAGCGCGTCGAGCACCCAGCCATCGGTCGAGGGATCCAGCGACAGCCGGTGGAGCAGCTCGTGTTCGGTGCGGTGTCGCTGCGCGGGCGTCATGCGATCGATCAGATCGAGCCGAGGTTGTCCGTCTCGCCAGGAGGCCGCGCGGTTGTCGAAGTGCGCCCAGAACTGGAAGTAGGCGGACGGGCCCCTTGCCATCGGCGTAAGCATGCACCACTACGGTTTCGCGCGTGGCGAATGCCCAGTTCATCTTCACCATGCACAAGGTCAGTCGGTACTACCCCCCTGACAAGGAAGTGCTCAAGGACATCACCCTCGCCTTCTATCCGGGCGCCAAGATCGGCGTGATCGGACCGAACGGGTCGGGCAAGTCGTCGTTGCTGCGAATCATGGCGGGGATCGACGACGGTTTCACCGGTGAAGCCCGGCTCACGCCCGGTTTCACCGTCGGGCTGTTGGAGCAGGAGCCGCACCTCGACGAGAGCAAGGACGTCGCAGGAAACGTGATGGACGGAGTGGGCCAGGTCGCCGCGCTGCTCACGGAGTACGACGAGCTCATGGCGAAGTGGGGTGACCCCGACGCCGACTTCGAGAAGCTCGGCGCCCGGCAAGCCGAGCTCGAGTCGAAGATCGAGGCGGCCGGAGCGTGGGATCTCCAACGCACCATCGACATCGCGATGGACGCCCTGCGATTGCCGCCCGGTGACGCGGACGTGTCCACGCTCTCCGGCGGGGAACGACGGCGCGTCGCGCTGTGTCGACTCTTGCTGTCGAAGCCGGACCTTCTGCTGCTCGACGAGCCGACGAACCATCTCGACGCCGAGTCCGTGGCGTGGCTCGAACGAGCGCTGTCGGACTATCCGGGCACGGTCGTCGCCATCACCCACGACCGGTACTTCCTCGACAACGTCGCTCGTTGGATCCTCGAGCTCGACCGCGGCAAGGGAATGCCCTTCGAAGGCAACTACTCGTCCTGGCTCGAGCAGAAGCAAGATCGACTGCGGCGCGAAGAGAAGTCGGACACGGCGCGCCAGAGGACGCTGGAGCGCGAGCTGGAGTGGGTGCGCATGGCGCCCAAGGCGCGTCAGGCCAAGGGCAAGGCCCGTCTCGCGGCGTACGAGAAGCTGCTGGCCGAGGCGAAAGCTGCGGAAGGACGCGGTGACCGACTGGAGATCGCGATCCCCGCCGCTGAGCGGCTCGGCGACGTCGTGATCGAAGCCGACCATCTCGACAAGGGGTACGGCGACCGGCTCCTCATCGACGACCTCACGTTCTCGTTGCCACCAGCGGGGATCGTCGGTGTGATCGGCCCCAACGGAGCGGGCAAGACGACGCTGTTCCGGATGCTGACCGGAGCGGAGAAGCCCGACAGTGGCGACCTGCGGATCGGATCGACCGTCGAGCTCGCGTACGTCGACCAAGCCCGTGACGAGCTCGACGCCGACAAGACCGTCTACGAGGAGATCACCGACGGACAGGATCTGCTGCTCATCGGCGGGCGCGAGGTGAACGGCCGAGCGTACGTGGCGTCGTTCAACTTCAAGGGCAGTGATCAGCAGAAGAAGGTGGGCACGCTCTCCGGCGGTGAGCGCAACCGGGTCCATCTCGCCAAGATGCTGCGGCGGGGCGGGAACGTGCTGCTGCTCGACGAGCCGACGAACGATCTCGACGTCGACACCCTGCGCGCCCTGGAGGACGCCCTGGAAGAGTTCGCCGGTTGTGCAGTGGTCATCAGCCACGACCGTTGGTTCCTCGATCGCATCGCCACGCATGTGCTCGCGTTCGAAGGCGAGTCACAGGTTCGGTGGTTCGAGGGGAACTTCACGGAGTACGAGGCGTGGCGCCGCAAGGAGCTCGGAGCCGCCGCCGACCAGCCGCACAGGCTCAAGTACAAGCCGCTCGTTCGCGAGTAACAGGATGCGCCGGACGCTGCAGGCCGTCAGCCGGTCGGACCGCGGACCGAGAAGAGGTGCATCGGCGTCGGTACGCCTTTGAGCTCAGACGGTCCCAGGTCGACGAACTCTGGACCCGTCCCCACGAGCAAATCGCTGATCACTCGTGACACGACGATCTCGTCAGCACCTGCCATGGCCGCGACGCGCGCCGCGGCGTGCACAGTCATGCCCGCGATGTCGCCGTCGTCTCGTCGTTCGATTGCGCCCATGTGCACACCGAATCGCATCGAGAAGCCGAGCGCATGCGCGTCGCGACGGATCGCCTGCGTTGCCGCCAGTGCGGCTCCAGGATTCGTGAACGTCATGAGATGACCGTCGCCGGTGTGCTTGACCACCCGACCTCCGAATCGACTGACCTCACGCACGACGTCGTCGTTCGAGTCGTCCAACACCGTCCGCCATTCTCGATCCCCGCGTCGAGCGAGCTGCGCGGTTGAATCGACGATGTCGCTGAAGACGACGACGGCGAGCTCGGTCTCACTCCATGCTTCGTGCGTCGAGCCGGTGAGGAACTCATCGAACCGGCGGGCCGCCTCGGTCCCGAGGATGTACCAGACGTCGGTGTCCGCCGCGATGTACTCCGCACCCTCGATGCCCGAAGCGAGCATCCGAGAGTGACCCTCACCGATGTACGTGTACGCCGCGGAGTACAGGACGAGGGTCGGGCATTCGATGGACGCAAGCAGCGCCGAGACGTCGGAGGTGTAGGCCGCTCTCACCATGTCCGCAGCCACGCTCGGACTCGCCGCCGTGCGTTCGTAGCGAGCGCTCCACTCGAGGTACTCGTGCCCGAAGCCCGCGGAGGCATCGATGACCGCTCCCGTGCCCCACTGGGCCCGAACGAACTCGACTGTGGCCTCGATGGCGTGCTCGCTCATCGGCCGCCTCCCGTCGCCGTTCGCCAGTGAGACGAACGAGTTCATGAGCAGCAGGCGATCCACTCGCTCGGGATGATTCAGCGCGAGGACGATGCCGGCGTGGCCGCCCCAGGCCTCTCCGGCGATCGCACAGGTCGGGACCTCCTCGGCGTCCAGCACCGCGACGAGATCCTCCGCCCACGCGTCGAGGTCATCGATCGGACCCGGGTCCGACGAGCCGATGCAGTTTCGATCGACCCGGATCACGCGACCGAACGAGCTCAAGTGGCGCCACACCCGAAGGTGCAGTGGGTGCTCCCACAACACGTCCGAGACACCCGGCCATTCAGTTATGAACAGCGTGACCAGCGGCCCCGAACCCCACACCTGGTACGCGATCGCTCTTCCATCTCGGCGCGCGTAGCGAACTTCGGGCGTGTCCACGACGGCGTTGGTTACCGCATTCGACGGTCGAGCACACGCCATGAGAGCAGCCGTCGCTCGGCGACGGCTGCTGACGAACCCGACGTCGTCATGTGGAGTCGCCTGGTGACCGACCCACCGCCCGTGCGCGCGCACCGGGAGGGACGCCGCGGGGTGGACACGTCCATTCGTTGACACGCGTCGCCCAGAGCGCCGGGGCAGGCCGGGGTTATCGTGGCTCAGTGCCCGGTTCGAAAGTGCTCGCGATCTTCGGTGCGGGCCCCGGACTCGGTTCGGCGCTCGCACGGCGGTTCGCAACGGGGGGCTGGTCGATCGCACTGGTGGCGCGGCGCGCAGACGTGCTCGATGCCGGCCTCGCGGAGCTCGCGTCGTTCGAGGTCGAGACGTACGGCGTCCAAGCTGATGTGACCGACCGTGCTGGCGTCGAGCGTGCCGTCGAACAGATCGTCGATGCCGTCGGAGTGCCCGACGTCGTCACCTACAACGCCTCGATCTTCCAAGCGGAGGGCGCGCTCGAGCTGTCGAATGACGCGCTTCGGCTTGCACTCGACATTCACGTCATCGGCGCGCTCAACACGGCACAGTGCGCGATCGCCGTCATGCAGCAAGCCGGTCGTGGGGTGCTCGTGTTCACGGTGAACAGCCTGGCGAGGTCTCCGGAGGCGATGTCCGCGGCATTGAGCATCGGGAAAGGCGCGCAACTGAACCTCGCGCTGAGCCTCGAACGGGAGCTCGACGGCACGAACATCCGCGTCGGAGTGGTGACCGTGTGCGGTGCGATCACTGCGGGCACGGCGTACGACCCCGATCGACTCGCCGACGTGTACTGGGAGCTCGCCACGCAAGATCCCGCCCGCTTCGAGCGGGATCGCGTCGTACAGGCAGGCTGACACCACGCCGCGAGTGGTCTACGAGCGCAACCCACATCAGCGCGCCGTCCCATCGCGCCATCGTGACCGAGCTTGCCGACGTTCAGGAACAGCACGACGACACGGATTGACAGGTCGGGAGCGGACTGTTGGCTCAACCGTCCCGAACTGCCGACCGCGACGGTACCTCCGCGGCGGCGTCACCGCCTCGATTGACTGAGAACTACTCGACCGAGAACTCGATGGTGTTCTCCGTGTCGTCCTGTCGCTCGGTGAACTCGTATGGGATCGCCACCCGCCAGAACGCGGAAGCGGCGGGGTTCGTCAGCAGTTGGCGGACTGTCCACCGACCAGGGAAGCGAGCGATCACCTCACTCGCCGCCGCGCGTCCGACACCGGACCGTCGGTACTTGCGCATCACGAAGAACTCGGCCATGTCGTTGGGATCACCGGCCCGCACGAGCGCGAAGCCCGCCCAACTCCCATCGCATCGAATCAAGAACGCGTGGCGATCGCGCTCGGTCCAGTAGTGGTCCAGATACCGATAGCCGAACTCGCCGTGGCCATCGACGTCAGCGTCGTCGAACTCGGAGAAGTCGTAGCGGTACAGCTCGATCAGCCGCCGCAGTACTGGACGGTCTCCTTCCCGCGCCTCGACGATCTCGACGGCCACCCTGGACAGCATGCGAACATCGTGCATCGCGTCGGCCGCTGGCGGGTGGCGATGCACGATCGTTGGGGTGGTGACTTCTACGAAACGGGTTCGCGGACCTCGACCGGCTCGTAGATCACGACGGGCGTCGACTGGCCCCGAAGCGCGACGGTCCCGAGTGACGCCCACCGCTCGAGCTCGTCCCCGGAGCGATCGGCGGCACCTTGCGACGCGAGCACTCGACCGGTTCGGCCCTTCGCGAGATCGGTGAGACGCGCCGCTTCGTTCACCGGTCGCCCGATGACCGTGTACTCGTACCGCGTCTCGGTCCCGACGTTTCCCGCCACCAAGGTTCCCGATGACACTCCGATCGCCGCATCGAGTCCGGGATACGCATGCGCCAGCTCGGCCAGCGCCTCGTGGAGCGCGCGCGCTGCTCGCAACGCGCGTGCCGCGTGGTCCGGTTGCGTCGCCGGTGCGCCGAACACGCACAGCGCACCGTCGCCCTCGAACTTGTTGACCCAGCCGCCTGCGGCGGACACGACCCGCACGACCGCGTCGAAGTACGCGTTCAGCGTGCGCACGACCTCGTGCGGCGGCAACACCTCGGCCAAAGCGGTGGAACCGATGAGATCGACGAACAGCACCGACGCTTCGCGCTGCTCGCTGTCGACGCCGGTGCCCTGCTCGATCGCCTGCTGCGCGACCTCGGTGCCGACGTGCTTGCCGAAGAGGTCGGCGAGGCGTTGCCGCTCTCTCAGTCCCTCGACCATGCGGTTCACGCCCGATTGCAGTTCACCGAGGTCACCGGCGCGGTCGACGGTCACCTGCACGTCGAGTCGGCCCTCCTGGACGGCCTGCAATGCCTTGCGAACATCAGAGATCGGCTCGCCGACGGTCCTCGCGTTGCCGATGGTGATGACGAAACCGGCGACGAGTCCGGCCAAGGACAGCGCGACAACCGCAGGACCGATGTCGGTGTGCAGCGACGCGCCGCGCCGTGCCAGCGGCAGCAGCAACAGCCCGGCGAGCGGCACCGCGGACGCCAACGCCCACGTGACGAGCAAGCGCAGCCGCACGCCGATCACGCGTCGACGGGGCGACGCACCGTTGCTCAGTGCCATCGCGATCGCCGGACGAAGCAATCGCTCGAGCAAGAGAAAGCCGATCGTGCAGCTGACCAGCCCGCCGTCGAGCGTCGTGAAGAAGCCAGTGGCGACTCGGACCGCGGTGTGACCTGAGATCGCGGTCATGGCTCCGAAGAAGACAGCCGCCGCCGCCCACGGTGCCGCGGTGACCGCGGCCATCCGTCCGGGGAGCTCCAACGTTCGTTGGCGCTGATCGTCCGTGGGCTCAGGTTCTTCCGAGATCCACGACAGGTCGCTCGACGCCAGCCGTGAGCACCACCAGCCGGTGAGAGGGAACGCGACGACGGCGTACGCAACGAACAAGCCGATGTCCACCGCGATCGACCCGTTGGGAACGGTGTCGGACGGGGCGAGGAAACTGAGGTACGCGAACACGAACAGCGCGCCGGCGAGGTGCGCACTTCCGAGGGCAGCAGTGATCTTGCGCCCCTGACGACCCCAGTCGACCTCCTCGAGCATCGCGGTCAACCGTACGAAACCGGGAGCACTGCTGTCAGCGTGTCGATGGTCACGCCGATGACTTCTACTTGAACTGTGCGAGCACCTGGTTGGCGTCGGGCTGCTGGAGATGCAGCGTGGCGTGATCGTTGTTCACCGCGACGGGCAGCGCGATCGATTCGGGATTCAGTCCCTTCATGTCCCACGCAAGCTGCACCGCCCCCCACAGACCGAGCTGATCGTCGACGCGCAGCCCGTCGGCGACCTCACCGCCGACCCGCAGGAGTGTGATCGGGTTGTGCGACCCGGCCACCTTGCCCATGACCGTGCGGAGAAACGTCTGCTGCCGCTGGATGCGACCAAGGTCTGCAGTCGGGTCCTCGTGAGGCTTCCCGTCCTCCTTGATCTCGGTGTAGTGGCGAGAGCGCACGTAGGCGAGCGATTGTTCGCCGTTCAGGTGCTGAGGGCCCGCCTGTTTGATGTCGAGTCCGGTGTTGGTGTCGAACGCCGGATACGGGAAGTCGATGGTGATGCCGCCGACGGCGTCGACCAACCCCGCGAACGTCACGAAGTCGACCTCCATGTAGCGATTGATGGGGATTCCGAAGTTCTGCTTGACGGTCTTGATCAGCCGCTGTGGTCCGCCACCGAGGTCGGCGTTGTAGGCGGAGTTGATCCTGTCCTTGCGGTTGGTGTCCGCGATCGTGACGACCAGGTCGCGCGGGATGGACAGGATCTTCGAGCTGCCGCCTTGGAGGCGCAGGACCATCACGGTGTCCGAGCGTTCGCCGAGTCCGGCGCCGGCGCCCGCGCCAGTGTTCGGGTCGCCACCCGCGCGCGTGTCCGACCCGACAATGAGGATGTTGTCGCCGGTGCCACCTCCGTCGAGCACGTTGCCCACCGACACGCGATTGATCTGTCGGAACTTGATGTCGGCGTACAAGAGTCCCGCCAGGATCAACAGCACCGGCAGCAGCGCGCAGATCAGCACGATCCACTTCGTCTTCGGGCGACGGAACCTGGGACCGCGCCGCGCCGGTGAGGGCGCGGGTTGCGGCGCCGGACGACTCGGTGGAGCCGGCGGACTCGGCGGTGGCGGCGCCGGACGAGCCGGTGCGGGGCGAGACGGTGCGACCGGTGAGCCTGCCGCGCGCGCCCCTGCCGCCGCGGCGCCTCCTTGATCGGGCGGACCGACGTAGAAGCGACGCGGATCACGAGTCGGCGCGGCCGGTTCCGCGACCGCGCCGGTCCGGGGCACGAAGGCGCGGGTCGTCGGATCCCACACGAGCGGATCGTCCGTCTGATCGGGCAGGTCGTTGAGGTGAGAGGACTGACGGTCGTCGGTCATGAGTCGGCGAACGAGGGTACCCGGGGTACCTTCGCCGGCGTGATCACCCCGAGGGGCATCCGCCGCATCGTGATCGGCGTGTGCGCGCTCGCGATCGTCGGGATGATCGTGTCGTCGATCACCAGCCACAACGGGATCGCCATTGCGACCGGGCTCGTCGCCGCCGTCGCCATCGTCTGTCTCATCCTGGTGACTGCCGTCGGAGGGCCCGAGGCGTTCGGCGCACCGCCGGCAATCGACGAGTCGGCGGCGGCTGACCTCGAGCGCCGCGTCGAATCGCTGGTCGCGAGTGGCGCGGATGAGGCCGAAGTCCGGTCGCTGATCCGCGCCACGCAACGGCTCTCCAAGCGACAGTGACTAGTCCCCGTGACACTGAGTCGATCGGCTCTAATGCTTCCGAGTTCTCACGTTTCGAGGCCACGCGGCCGATACAAACAGCATGGGGAAGAAGACCAACGCCACCCTTGGTAGCCGCGCCGTCTTGCGCACGATCGAGGCCGGGAGCAGTGCCATGTGCGTGACGTGCGACGAGCAGGTCAAGTTCAGGGCAAAGGTCAAGATGCACCAAGTCGTCTGCAACGTCTACGTCAGCGGCAAGTGGGATCGCGTCGAGCACTACCACCTCGAGTGCTACGAGCAGGCCGGGCAGCCCTACGGCGCGCCGGCGGCGAACGTTCCGACCCGAGTGACGACCGCCGCGTAGTTCACGGCGAGCGGAACCGCTCGCGAACCTGCGGACTGGATTGAGGGCGAGGCGCGCCCAGTAGCGTCGCAGGCCGTGCTGTCCGACCATGAAGTGGCCACCGATGTCGCCACACGAGCCGGACAGGTTCTCCTCGAACTTCGAGCCGGCGTCGGCGAGACCGCGCACGACTGGTGGTCGCTACGGGACGAGGGCGACTGGTCGGCCCACCGCTTCATCGTCGAGGCGCTGGCCGAGCTCCGGCCGAACGACAAGGTCCTCTCCGAAGAAGGTATGGAGGACCGCACGCGCATCGGCGCGGATCGCGTGTGGATCGTCGATCCGCTGGACGGCACCCGGGAGTTCGGTGAGCCGGGCCGGACCGACTGGGCGGTGCACGTCGCGCTCGTGAACGGCGGTGGCGCGCCGATCGCCGGCGCGGTCGCGCTGCCCGCGGTCGGCATCACGTTGTCGACTGATCCTGCCCCCGCGTTCCCTCCTGCGCGCGAAGGCCCACCGCGCGTCATCGTGAGCCGCAGCCGTCCCCCGGCCGTCGCGCTACGCGTGGCGGATGCGTTGGGCGCGGAGTTGGTGTCGATGGGCTCGGCCGGCGCGAAGGCGATGGCCGTCGTGCTGGGTGAAGCGGACGTGTACGCGCATGCCGGCGGCCAGTACGAGTGGGACAACTGCGCGCCCGCTGCCGTGGCACTCGCGGCGGGTTTCCACGCGTCGCGCATCGACGGCCGTCCGCTCGTCTACAACCAGTCGGACCCGTGGCTGCCTGACCTGTTGATCTGCCGTCCCGAGCTCCGCGACGCGGCGATCGCTGCGGTCGGTCGCTGAGCCGTCCATCCGTGGAGCTGAAGGTCGTCCACTACGAGGTGGAGGACGCCGTCGCGCTCGTCACGCTCGATCGCGCCACGCGCATGAACGCATGGACGGGTCGCATGCACACCGAGTACCGGTGGGTGATGGCCGACGCGGAACGAGACGACGCGGTACGCGCCATCGTCGTCACGGGCGCCGGCAGGGCGTTCTGTGCCGGAGCGGACACGGCCGCGCTCGATGGACACGTCGACCGAGGGTCGTACGACGCGGGCGTCGATCACTCCACGCTGGCCCGCCCCGGGTACGGCGTGCGTCCGGAGTTCGACCACGCCTTCGCGTTCCACTACGGCATCCCGAAGGTGGTGATCGCCGCGATCAACGGGCCGGCGGCCGGCGTGGGGCTGGTGCTCGCGTGCTACTGCGACGTTCGCTTCGCCGCCGCCGGCGCCAAGCTCACGACCTCGTCGGGACGACTCGGCTTGCCGGCGGAGTACGGGCTGTCGTGGGTGCTCCCGCGCCTTGTGGGCATCGGCCACGCGGCGGACCTGCTGCTGTCCTCGCGGGTCGTGATGGCCGAAGACGCCGAGCGCATCGGCTTGGTCAACCGCGTGCTGCCACCTGACGACGTGTTGCCGACGGCACTCGAGTACGCGCGCACGATCGCAACGGAGGTCAGCCCTTCATCCGTGCGCGAGAGCAAGCGTCAGCTGTACACAGACCTGCATCGCGACGTCGGGAGCGCGGTCGTCGAATCCGAGGCGCTGCTGGATCGCATGGCCACCGAACCGGACTTCCGCGAAGGTGTGCGCGCCTGGCAGGAGAAGCGCACTCCCCGCTTCTGACCTCCGGCTGCATCAGTCGAGGTCGCGCAACACCTCGTCGGTGTGCTCGCCGAGAGCCGGGGTTCCGCGAGTGCGAGCGTCCGTATGGGAGGAGAAGCGGATTGGCGTGTTCACGGCACGATGCGCGGGCGCTCCCGCGGCCTCGGGCACGTCGACGAACGCGCCCGCGGCGATCGCCTGCGCGTCCTCGATCACGTCGTCGACGGTGTTGACCGGGGCCCACCACACGTCGTACTCGTCGAACGCTTCCGTCCATTCATCCCGCGGCCTGGTCGCGAACAACGCGTCCAGGTCGGCGATGAGCGCTTCACAGTTGTGCCGTCGGTCGCGCGGCGTCCGAAATCGCTCATCGTCACCCCACTGCTTGCGGTCGATCGCCGCCAGCAACTTCGGCCACAGCCGATCCGCTTCGACGCCGAGCAACCAGAACCACTGGCCGTCGCCGGCGCAGTAGACGTTGACCATCGGGTTCGTCTGCTTCGTACGCGGCGCGGTCGGCGCCAACTTCCCCAGGCGCAGACGGATGCCGAGGTCCCACCCGAGCGTGTAGATCCCGGTTCGCAGCAACGACGTCTCGACGAGCGTGCCTTCGCCGGTCTTCTCCCGCTGCAGCAACGCCGCGAGGATCCCCGACAGCGCGGTGATGGCGGTGATGTGATCGCCCACTCCCCCGCGGAAGTGCGGCTGCGGCGCATCGGGTGGAACCGCGAGCGAGGCGAGTCCGGACCGCGCCCAGAACGCGCCGACGTCGTAGCCCGCGCGCCACGGCTCGGGCCCTTCTCGGCCATAGCCGGTCACGCTGCAGTACACGAGGCGGGGATGAGCGGCGCGCAGGTCCTCTGGCCCCAATCCCAGTCGGTCGACCGCATCCGGGCGCAGGTTCGTGAGGAACACATCCGCGGTGGCGAGCAGCTTGTGCATCGTCGCTCGACCCTCGTCGGTGTCGAGCTCGAGCACGACGGACCGCTTACCCCGGTTGTCGAGATCGAACGGCGGGCTCGGCACATCCGCGCCGGCGCCCCCGGTGACTTGCAGCATGCGCCGCATCGGATCGCCCGCGGGCGCCTCCACCTTGATGACATCCGCGCCCCAGTCCGCGGCGATGCCACCGGCCGCGGGGCCGGCGACCCACACGCCCAACTCGATGATGCGGAACCCGGCGAGAGGACCAGTCATGTGGAGACGACGGTAACCGTGCCGGTGTCGCCGTTCACCTCGACGACGGCACCGTCGGGGATGCGGCGCGTGGCGTCGGTCACCGAGACGACGCACGGGATGCCCAGCTCGCGGCTCACGATGATGGCGTGACTCAGTGGCGCGCCCACGTCGACGATGACCGCCGCCGCGGGGACGAACAGCGGCGTCCAGGACGGATCGGTGATCGGCGCGACGAGCACGTCGCCGGGCTCGAGTGCAGTCGGGTCGTGCGAGTCCAGCACGACCCGCGCCCGGCCTCGTGCGATCCCGGGACAACCCGACATCCCGTGGAGCTCGTCGCCCGCGTTCGCGACGGACACCGGGCGTCCACCGCGTCGGGCCCATGTGGAGATGGGAGGCGGTGTGCCGTCGAACACGAACGGCGGTTCGACCTCGTTGAGCTCGGCGTAGTCGTGCTCGCGCTGCCGCAGGGCTGCGGTCAGCGACGCAGGATCTTCCACGACGGCGTCAAGCTCGTCCCATCGCAACATCCCGTAGCTGTTCACGTTGTCGAAGTGCCCGCGCTCGACGTACCGGCGGCCCAACTCCACGAACGCCAAGCGCAGCTCGTGCGTGAGCCGGATCGCGTTCGTCTTCGAACGCTCGCGGCCGGCCAGGAAGATCGGCGCCGCACGCAGCGCGGCTTGGAACTGACCTTGGGTCTCAGGATCACCATCGAGCATCGCGACGATCTCCGCGCCGACGCGCTCGCGCTCGGCGGAGCGAACCGCCTGATGGTCGATCGGAGAAGCCGAGTCCGGTGAACGGCGCATCTGGTCGATGGCGACGAGCGCCAGTTCCGGTTCGGTCTCCCATGTCGGCGAACGCGTCTCCCATTCGTTCGGGCCGCGGGCTCCGTACTCGCGCAGGAACTCGTTGAATCCGATCTTGAACTTCTCGGAGTCGGGATCGAGCCGCGACAGATTCCACATCGCGTAACTGGGAGCGGCCGATTCCACATCGCCCACACCGGCCAGCAGCTTGAGCATGTCGCTGGGCCGGCCGACGGCCTCGCACACCTGTTGGATGATCCCCACCGGCACCGTCGAGCAGTACGTGGTGAAGAGATGCTGCGCGAACAAGTACCGGAAATGCGCCCTGAACAGATCGCGTGCACGGTCGACGAGTTGCGCCTCAGTGAGCTTCGTGAGGTCAGGGCGGTTGTCGCGGAGCCCGTCGAGCATCTTCTCGTCTTCGAGCAACTCGTCGAACGACTCAGTCGACAAGATCCATCCGAGTGTCCTGGTGATTCGCTCGCCGTGCTCCGCACTCTCGTCGGTCGGCTGCGCCGCGTACGGCGGCACGCCTGGCATCTCCCCCCACAGTTGGTAGTCGATGCTCTCGGCCGTCAGCCCCGGCGTGCGGACGCCGAGGATCCGGCTGATCGAGACGTTGAGATAGCAGTAGCCGCCGAAGATCCCGATGATCTCGTTGTTGGCGGGGTCGAACTCATTCGCATCGAACGCACCGAAGCGCTCGAACGCATCCCGCCAGCCGGGCTCGGCGCCCATGGTGATGAAGTCGGCGCTCAATGGTGCGACGGGGTCCGGAAACACCTCGCCGACGTTGCCGCGCGTGTAGATCGGATACCGCGCACTCGGCTCCGAGTCGACGATCCACCGATCGATCATTGGTCCCCCCGTTCGGCACTCCCCCGAGTGGCGGGAGCGTACCCCCGACGATGAGACTGGATCGTTGTGACTGGGGCCTCCATCGACACCGACTACGGCTCGTTCACGGACAACGGTCCGTGGGTGGTCGACCCGAACGAGTTGGCGTGGAAGAAGGGGCTCGACCGGGTTCGCCGCGACGTGCACGCTTCGGTTCCCACGCTCACGCGCTACCGACGCGTCCCACCCGCCGGCCGGATGCTGACGACGCTGCGTGCCCTCGGGATCCCGCTCGCGATCTGGGCGCTGCGGGAGCGCAAGACCGACCGATCGATCCCGGGCATCTCGCGTCGGTTGCGCGTCGCCGCCGAACGTCTCGGACCGACCTACATCAAGCTCGGGCAGATCATCTCGTCCGGCGAGGGCATCTTCCCGGAACCTTTGGTCGTCGAGTTCCGCAAGTGCCGTGACCGGGTGCGCGCGGAGCCGTTCGACGTGGTTCGTCGTGTCGTCGAGGAGGACTTCCTGCGTCCCCTCGACTCCGTCTTCCGGACGTTCGACCGCGAGCCCATTGCAGCGGCGTCGATCGCGCAGGTCCATGCCGCGACGTTGAGCACCGGTGAAGAAGTCGTCGTCAAGGTGCAACGCCCGCAGGTGAAGCACCTCGTCGAGCGCGACTTGCGCGTCATGTCCTACGTCGCGCCGCATCTCGTCGGGCGGATCCCCGTCGCCGCGCTCGCCAACCCGCCCGCGCTGGTGGAGCTGTTCGCCGAGACGATCGTCGAAGAGCTCGACTTCCGCCTCGAGGCCGAGAACATGCTCGACGTGGCGCACGCGTTCGCGTTGCTCGGCCAACGCGGCTACGTGATTCCGCGCCCCCATCCGACGCTGGTCACCCGACGCGTGCTGGTCATGGAACGGTTGAGCGGTTTCGCATTCGAGGACGTCGCCGGCATGAAGAACGCCGGCGTCGACACCCACAACGTCGTGCGGACCGGAATGATCGGCGGGATGGAGGGCGCGCTCATCCACGGCATCTTCCACGGCGACCTCCATGGCGGAAACCTGTTCGTCCAGCCCGACGGGCGAACCGCGCTGCTCGACTTCGGGATCACCGGTCGTCTGTCCGAACCGAAGCGTTTGGCGCTGCTCCGGCTCTTGATCGCCGGCTCGATGAACGACGTCAACGGTCAGCTGCAGGCGTTGCGCGACTTGGGCGCGCTCCCGCCGGACACCGACATCGAGGCGGTCATCGCCGATCTCGGCCTGGACCGTCCGCCCGTCGACCCGACGAAGATGACCGGCGAAGAGCTCGTGTCGGAGATCCAGCAGACGATGAAGGCGCTGCTCGGCATCGGCGCACGGATGCCGAAAGAGCTGATGCTGTTCGTCAAGAACATGATGTTCCTCGACGGCGCGATCGCGACGCTCGCGCCGGACCTCGACATCTTCGGTGAGATCGCCGACATCTCGATGCACTTCGCCACGACCCACGGCGAGCACATCGCTGCCGAGCTCGGGCTCGATCCTGATGCGTGGCAGCTCGACATGACCGGTGTGAAGGCCAGCTTCGGGCTCGATGACTCGATCGAGACGCTGACGTATCGCGAACTGCAGGACCGCCGAAACGTCATCCGCGAACGCCTCGAGTCACAACGTCCGGACCGCTCGAAGAAGTCGAGGCGGCTGCCCTTCAAGAAATGAGGCGTTGGCCCGGGCTAGGTCCCGACGCCGGGGCGAGTCGCCGCCATGTCCGTGCGCCAGTAGTACATGTCCTCGATCTGCACGGTCGACCCCGCGTGCGGGGCATGGATGATCTTGCCGTCGCCGATGTACAGCGCGACGTGTTGCATCTGGTTGTAGAAGATCAGATCGCCGGGTTGGACATCGCTCAGGTGGATCGGTCGCGTCTGCGCGTACTGCGATCCGGTCCAGTGGTCCATCGTCACGCCGCCCGCTTTCCAGGCCTGCATCGTGAGACCTGAGCAGTCGTACGAATCCGGGCCGGCCGCGCCCCAGATGTAGGGCTTGCCGAGCTGCTGCTTGGCGAAGTCGATCGCCTTCTGGGCGCCTGCCGTGTCGGGGTCGGGCGGCGGGCCCGGGGGAATCGGCCGAGACGGGATGTAGATCGTGACCGGCGGCGTGTCCGCGGGATCACTCGACGGCGGTGACGCCGACGGCGCCGAGCTCGACGACGAACCCGACGATCCGTTGTCCGGTGAGCCGAGCTCGTTCTGCTGCGCCGCCTGCTTGGCAGCCTCACGCTCGGCTGCGGCCTGGGCCTCTTGCGCCTGCTCCACGAGCGTCGCGAGCTCACCGTCGACCTGGCTCTTGACGCTCTGCAACTTGTCGGCGGCCCGCTGCGCGTCGTCCTGACGCTGCTTGAGGTCCTCCGCCTGCGCGGCAGCCGCCTGCTTCGCTTGCTCGAGCGTCGCGATCTGCGTCTTGAGGTTGGACTCCGCTTCACGGAGGCTGTCGATCAGCTGCTGGCGGTTGACCGACGCGGCGTGGAGATACGAGTTGCGGGGGTCGACGGTCGCGCCGTTCGGATCGATGTGGACATCGACTTGTTCCGGAGCTTCGCCGTAGACGTACGCGTCGACCGCGTACGCCATCAGTTGCTGCCGGTGCACTTCCTGGTCACGCTCGGCCTGGTCGACCTTCGTTTGCGCGGCGGCGATCTGCTGCACGAGTGCGAACAACTGCACCTGCGCGCCGTTCGCCGCTTCGGCGTACTGCTCGATCTTCCCGTTGAGGTCGTAGATCTCTCCGGCGATCTGCTGCGCTTCGGCCTTCTTGTCGCTGATCTCGTCGGCGTGCGCCGTCGACGAGATCGCGATGGGTGTGGACACCGCAGCGAGCACGATCGCGACGATGGCTGCGAGCGCGCGCCGACGCGGGTTGGGCGTCGGTGTGGCGGTCATCGGTCGATCATGGGACATGGGAAATCACACACGCGTTTGAGGCCGTCCGCCGCTTCCGAGCAATTATCGGTCATTCCGTACCTTCCTTGAGGTGCACCCCCTAGGGTCGTGGCCATGGAGCGCCGCCAAATGGGACGAACCGGGCGAGGCCGGGCCAAATGAGCCTCAAGATCCAGTGCGTGACGGTCGATGCGCACGATCCGGCTGCGCTCGCCGGCTGGTGGGCGGAGGCGCTGGGCTTCAAGGTGAAGGAGCTCGAGGACGAGGATGAGGTCGCCATCATTCCGCCGCAGCGCGGCAAGGATCCCGCGATCCTCTTCATCCACGTGCCCGACGACAAGGTCGCGAAGAACCGCATCCACTTCGACCTGACGCCGGATGATCGCGACGCCGAGGTTGCGCGACTGCTCGGCATGGGAGCCACTCGCGTCGACATCGGGCAGTCCGGCGACGAGAGCTGGGTCGTGCTCGCGGACCCCGAGGGCAACGAGCTCTGCGTGCTCGCACCTCGCGCCTGAGTCGGTGCGTCTCGTTCTCGCTCGTTGTTCCGTCGACTACGAAGGGCGGCTCTCGGCCCACCTGCCGATGGCGACGCGTCTGCTGATGGTCAAGGCGGACGGCTGCATCTCGATCCACAGCGACGGCGGTGCGTACAAACCGCTGAACTGGATGGTGGCACCTACTACGTTGCGCGAAGAAGAGGGCAAGTGGGTCGTGCGCAACAGCAAAGGCGAAACGCTGACGATCACGATCGACGAGATCCTCCTCGACGCGACTCATGACCTCGGCGTCGATCCGGGCTTGCAGAAGGACGGCGTCGAAGCGCGGCTGCAGGAGCTGCTCTCGCTCAACTGCGAGGCGATCGGTGCCGGCCTGCGATTGGTCCGGCGCGAGCATCCGACCGACATCGGACCCGTCGATCTGCTGTGCCGCGACTCGGAGGGACGAGCGGTGGCCGTCGAAGTGAAGCGCCGCGGCGAGATCGACGGCGTCGAGCAGCTGACCCGGTATCTGGAGAGGCTCAACCGCGATCCGATGTTGCGGCCCGTGCGCGGCGTGCTCGTCGCGCAAGTCGTCAAGCCGCAGGCGCGGGTGCTGGCCGAGAGTCGGGGGATCGACTGGGTGGAGGTCGACTACGACGAGCTGCGCGGCCTCGAACCGGACACGCTGCGTCTGTTCTGAGTCAAGTGGGCGATGTGCGTCGTCGATACGGCTGCGTGAAGAAGCCGGTTGTCGCGCTCGCGGCCGTTCTGGTCGTCCTCGGCGCAGCTCCGACGGCCCGCGCCTCGTCCGTGCCCGGCGCGGCCAACTGTCCGACCTTCCCGGCGGACAGCGTGTGGCACGCCGACGTGTCGCACCTACCGGTACATCCGAACTCCGCGCAGTACGTCGCGTCGATCGGCTCGTCGGCCCATGCGCATGCCGACTTCGGATCCGGCACCTGGGACGGCGGACCGATCGGCATCCCCTTCAACGTCGTGGGCGCCGGGCAGCCGGCGACGTCGGTCACGTTCGACTACGACGACGAGAGCGACCACGTCCCGTACCCGATTCCTTCGAACCCTGCCATCGAAGGCGGGCCCGACGCGACCGGCGACCGACACGTGCTCGTCGTGGACAACTCGACATGCACGCTCTACGAGCTGTACGACGCGCATCCCAACGGTGACGGCACCTGGCACGCGGGCTCGGGCGCAGTGTGGAATCTCAACAGCAACGCGCTGCGCCCCGACACATGGACGTCCGCCGACGCGGCCGGGCTGCCCATCCTCGCCGGCCTCGTGCGCTACGACGAGGTGGCCAGCGGTCACATCGACCACGCCATCCGAGTGACGGTGCCGCGCAGCGACCGCAGCTAC
>DASUCS010000412.1:0-6753 GCA_036275935.1 Acidimicrobiales bacterium | reverse complement strand
GCCTCGAGGACGCGTGTCTGCGTTGCCAGCACGACCTTCGGGACGAGGCGTTCCTCGACCCAGCGTCGCAGCGGGGCGGGCTCCATCCGATCGACGTCGACTCGGGGGTGCCGCCAGCGGCGTCGGGCGAAGCGAGCCTCGCGCTCTCCCCAGGCACACCGACCAGGATCGAGCAGTCCGCACGTGACGAGTCGCGGGAGCTGCCCGTCCTCGACGTCCACGACGTGGGGCGCCAGCCCGTAGAACTGGTCGCGGAAGCCTGCCGTCGCGGTGGCGAGCTCCCCCAGCGTCCGTGACGAGTCGAGCGCGACCCGCGGAAGCTCGCGCGTCAGCGCCGCACTCCACGTGTCGCCGTCGACCGACGCGCTGGGCGCGGCCGCGAAGTCGCGTCCTGTCCATCTGCGAATGTTTCGTGCTCGACGCGAACCTCTGACGAGCACCGGTGCGCACACACGCACCGATGCGTCGAACACCGGCTCGTCACACGTCCACATGCCTACGAGTGCGGCGCGCTGTTCCACCGCGCTCCGTACGGCTCGGGCGTCCCGCGCCGCCAACAGCGACTGTGGCTGGATCAGCGCGACGCGTCCACCGGGACGCACGAGATCGAGTGCCGCCAAGAGGAAGAGGAATGCGGTGTCCGCGTACGGACCGGCGACGCCTGCCCATCGGTGCGCGTCGCGCCGCGCTGTCGCCGTCTCCAGTTGGTTGAGGAAGGGCGGATTGCCCACGACAGCGTCGAAGGTGCCGTGCCAGTCAGCGTGCGTGAGACCGTCGGCGACGAGCACGTGACCGTCGGGCGCGACTCCGGCCCAGTCGTTGATCGCAGCCCGCGCGGCCGCAACCGCGTCGGCATCGACGTCGGTCCCCCAGAGCAGGTCGCGAGCAATCGTGACGCGATCGATGCCGCGGTCCTCGAGGTGACGGGCGGCCGCCAGCAAGAAGGCGCCGTCGCCGCAGGCCGGATCGCACACTCGGGGCGTACCGAGCGGCAGCGTCCGCTCCACCAGACGATCGGCCACGTCGGGCGGCGTGTAGAAGGCGCCCAGCGCGCGCCGAGTCGTGGGCGACCGCATTCATCGAGCGTAGGGTCGGGCGATGCGCTGGACCGTGCATGGCGAACGCTCGCTGTACGAGAGCGAGTGGGTGAACCTCCGCCTCGTCGACGTCGAGATCCCGGGTCAGGAGCGCTTCGAGCACCACGTCGTGCGCATGCCCCACAAGGCCGCGGGCGCCGTCGTGTACGACCAGGATCGCGGTCTGCTGCTGCTCTGGCGGCACCGGTTCATCACCGACACGTGGGGTTGGGAGATCCCCGCCGGCAAGATCGACGCGGGTGAAGGCCCTGCGGAGGCGGCCTCACGCGAGACGCTCGAGGAGACCGGCTGGGCGCCCGGCCCGCTGCACCACCTCGTGGCGTACCACCCCACGAACGGAACGAGCGATCAACGCTTCCATCTGTTCCTCGCGGACGGCGCGACGCACGTCGGCGAGCCGACGGACCCCGGTGAGTCCGAGCGCATCGAGTGGGTACCGCTCGACGACGTTCGGGCGCTCATCCAGCGCGGCGAGATGCCCGACGGGCTGTCGTTGACCGCCGTGCTCTACGCGTTGACGTTTGCCATCTAGGAGGCGACGTCCGTCGCCGGGTCCCAGGCCACGAGGTCGGCCAGGCGCGGGTCGTTCGAGAACACTTCGACGAGCGGCTGCTGCACACCGATGCGCGGCAACAGCCGCTTGATCTCCAGCTCCTCGTTCCACAGCACGAGCGTGACGACGACCCCGGATTCGCCGGCGCGAGCCGTGCGGCCGGATCGGTGCAAGTACGTCTTGTGGTCGCTGGGCGGGTCGTAGTGGATGACGACGTCGACGTCATCGATGTGCAGGCCGCGGGCGGCGACGTCGGTCGCGACGAGCACCGGCAGCTTGCCCTGCTGGAAGTTGTCGAGCGCACGCTCACGAAGCTTCTGCGGCAAATCGCCGTGGATCGCGGCCGCGTCCACGCCTTCACGGTTCAACGCTTGCGCGAGCTTGTCGGCGCCGCGCTTGGTCCGCGTGAACATCATCGTGCGGGTCACCCCGCGGCTGATCGCGGCCGCGACCTTGGCCTTGTCCATCTCGTGCACGAGCAGGAAGCGGTGCACCATCTCGTCGACGGTGATCGTGCGCGACTCGACCTCACAGTGCACCGGGTCGGTCTGGTACCGCTTCACCAGCACGTCGACCGCGCCGTCGAGCGTGGCCGAGAACAGCAGCGTCTGGTGCGGCCCGCCGACGTGGCGCAGGATCCACTCGACCTGTGGGAGGAACCCCATGTCGGCCATGCGATCGGCCTCGTCGAGGACGACGCACGTCAACGCTTCGAGCGTGATGGCCTTGCGGTCGAGGAGGTCGATCAGGCGCCCCGGGGTGGCGACCACGATCTCGGCGCCGTCGCTGATCTTGCGCGACTGCTTCTCGAGCGACTGCCCCCCGTAGACGACTGCCACGCGCACGCCCCGCTGCTGGCCGAGCGGCTGGAGCACCTGGTGCACCTGCACCGCGAGCTCCCGAGTCGGCACCAGCACGAGCGCCGTCGGCGCGTTCGGCTGCGCGGCCGGAGTCCGCTCGAGCAACGGCAAACCGAACGCGAGCGTCTTGCCGGACCCGGTCTTGGCCTTCCCACACACGTCTCGGCCCGCGAGTGCGTCCGGGATCGTGAGGGACTGGATCGGAAAGGGATGGGTGATGCCCGCCGCGCTCAGCGCATCGACGAGGTCGGTCGACAGGCCCAGCGACTCGAAGGTCGTCGTCATGTGAGGTCGTTCACGTTATCGGTGTCGTGTTCGATGGCCCGCCATGCTGCGAGGTCCGGCAGGGCGCGGGCCAGGATGGCCACGCCGGCGAGGCAGAGCACACCACCGCTGACGACGGACACCTGAGCAGTCGTGGCGGTCGCGACGGCACCGGCCTCGAGGTCGCCGAGGCGGGGCCCGCCGGTGACGACGGCGATGTTGAGGGCCTGAAGCCGACCCCGCAACCGGTCCGGAACGTGCAACTGGAGGATCGTGCCGCGGAACACCGCGGAGATGACGTCGGCGGCGCCGGCGATCGCCAGCATCAACAAGCCGAGCGGCAGCCACGTCGCCATCCCGAACGCGGCGATGGCCAGGCCCCACACGGCCACGGCCCACAACACGGCCGCGCCTTGGCGGCGGATCGAGCCGACCCATCCCGTTGTGACCGCGCCGAGGAAGGCCCCAGCCGCCGGCGCCGCGTACAGCAGGCCGACGGTGCCCGCCCCGCCGTGATACAGCTCGGTGCCGAGCTGCGGGAACAGCGCCCGCGGCATCCCGAACACCATCGCGTTGATGTCGATGAGGAACACGCCCTGCACGACCCGTTCACGACGCGCGTACCGGAGCCCCTCCATGATCGAGCCGAAGCCCGCTTTCGTCCCGCCGCCGTGGGGCAGCAGCGGTGGCAGACGAATCAGTGCGACGAGTGCGATCGCGAACGTGATCACGTCGATCCAGTACGCCGCGCTCAGCGACACGGTTCCGATCACGACACCCGCGAACGCCGGACCGGCCACGCTGCCGAACTGATAACCGGTTTGGTTCAGCGCGGCCGCCGCCGGGATCTGGTCGCGGCGCACGAGCGTCGGCACCACGGCGCTGCGCGTCGGCGAATCGATCGACGACAGACCGGCGCCGATGGCCGTGAAGACATAGATGGCCCACACCTTCGGGTGCGAGCCCATCGCGTTCACCGCAAGTCCCACGCTCGTGATCGCCATCGTGACGTTGGCGATCATGAGCAGCTTGCGCCGATCCATCGCGTCCGCCAGCGTCCCGCCGATGAACGAGCAGATGATGATCGGCCCGAGCTGCGCCAGGCTCAGCAAGCCGACCTGCAGCGACGAGTCGGTCAGCAGGAAGATCTGCAGTGCGGACGCGACGATCGTCAGCTGGCGTCCGAAGAACGACACCAGTTGACCGGTGAACAGCAGCCGGAATTCGCGCGACTCGGTGAGCGGGGCCACATCGAGAAGAACCTTCCGCGCGCGGCGGGGCGGCGGCGTGGCGGTCAACTACACGTCAGGCGAAGCCGCCGCTGGGAGCGCAGCGACAGGCGGCCGCCTGACCGCACAAGAGAGCGAGCCCGTGGGGCGAGCGATCTGTGTCGAATTACGGCAGCGCTTTCTCGATGGTCTGAACGATCTCGGCCGATTCGGGCTCGACCGTCGGGTTGAAGCGAGCGACGACGTCACCGTCGGGGCTGATGACGAACTTCTCGAAGTTCCATCGGATGTCGCCCGTGTGACCCTCGGCGTCGGCCACGTCGACCAGCTGGTCGTAGAGCGCGTGACGGTCGTCGCCGTTCACGTCGACCTTCTCCGTGAGCGGGAACGTCACGCCGTACGTGGTCGAGCAGAACTCCTTGATCTCCTCCGGCGTGCCCGGCTCCTGGCCCATGAATTGGTTGCACGGGACCCCGAGGACCGTGAAGCCCTTGTCGGCGTACTTCTTCTGGAGGTTCTCCAAGCCCGTGTATTGCGGCGTGAGCCCGCACTTCGAGGCCACGTTGACGAGAAGAACGGCCTTGCCCTTGTACTGCAGAAGGTCCGCCGGCGTGCCGTCGAGCGAGTTGATGGAGACGTCGTAGATCGACATGAAGGGCGAGGTTACGCCGCCCGCCGTTTACGATCCCAAGTTGTGAGCATCGACGCCGGGACGCATGTCAAGGAGATCGCCGAGCAGGGTTACACGATCGTGCCCGACGCCATCGACCTCGACGTCGTCGACGCGCTGGCCGCCGATCTGTTGCGTCTCGAAGCCGAGCTCGGCATCACGCCGGCCACGAACAGCTTCGAGGGATCGTCCACGTGGCGCATCTACAACCTCCTCGTGCACGGCGACCTGTACGAGCAGATACCGGTGCACCCCCATGTGCTGCCGATCGTCGAAGGCGTGCTCGACCACGGGTGCCTCGTGTCGTCGCTGTCGTCGATCGCCATCGGCCCGGGCGAGACCGAGCAGCCGATCCACGCCGACGATCAACTGATCCCGATCCCGAAGCCGCACCCTCCGACGGTGTGCAACACGATGTGGGCACTGACCGACTTCACGGAGGCGAACGGCGCGACTCGGATCATCCCCGGGTCACACTTGGCCGACCACAGCCCGAACTACGGAGAGCACTACGACTCGATCGCGGCCGAGATGCCCAAGGGATCGGTGCTCGTCTGGCACGGCAGCCTGTGGCACGGCGGCGGGGCGAACACCACCAGCGAACGCCGCGTCGGGATCGCGATGAACTACTGCGCGGGCTACATCCGTCAGCAGGAGAACCAGCAGCTGGGCATTCCGGTCGAGACCGCTCGTCGATTCTCACCGCGGCTGCGCGAGCTGATCGGCTACGGCATCTACAACGGGCTCATCGGCCACATCGACAAGCACGACCCCGCCCATCTGCTCCTGGACCGCGAGTCCGACACATCGATGGTCTGGGACGCGGTCTGAACTCTCACGTCGCGAGCCTGCCTCGCGCGTAGACAGCCACGACGTCGTGGAGCGCGGACAGGTCGGCAATCGGGTCGCCGGAAACGGCAAGGATGTCCGCGTCCTTGCCGACTTCGAGCGTTCCGGTTCGGTCGGCGATGCCGCACGCGTCAGCGGCGACCGCGGTGACGTTGGTGATGGCCTCCACATTCGACATTCCCAGCATCGGGAGGGTGTCGACGACTCCGTGCGGTAGCACCGTGTGCGGTTTGGTCGGGGCGACACCTGCGTCGCTGCTGCACACGACCCGCGCGCCGCGCTGATAGAGGTGCTGGTGGTTGGTCCGGATCGCTGCGATTCGCTGTCGGATCGCGGGAAACGGCGGCTCCGAACCCGGCACTGCGGCGATCGTCATCGACAGCACCAATTGCGATGCCGCGAGCTGTTCGAGCAGTTCGGGGTCATCGGCCACTCCGTCGGCCGTGAAGAGCGTGCAGTGCTCGATCGAGTCCGCGCCCACCGCGAGCGCGTCGCGCACGGCACCGACACCGTGTGCGTGCACCGCGAGCCGCAATCCTGCGACGTGGGCCTCTCGCAGCGCGACGGCGATCTCCTCCCGTCCGAACTGCGACTCGTGCGGCCCGACTGTGGGTGTCATGTTGCCGCCGCTCGCCATGATCTTGACGACATCGACGCCGCGCTCGACGCGTTCGCGCACCGCTCGCTCCACATCTCCGGGTTCGACCTCACCACCCAGGAACCAGCAGTGACCGTGCGGCGTCGTGATCGGTGGGCCCGCAGCCAGGATCCGTGGACCAACCTCGGCGCCGGTGTCGATGGAGTCGCGGAGCGCGAGCGACGAGTAGTTGCGATCGCCGAGATCCCGAATGGTCGTGATCCCCACCGCGAGCGCCCTCCGCGCGGCTCCGCGCATTCGCTCGAGGAGCGCCGCATCGTCGTCCGCCTGCAACTGCGACACGGGGTCGAGCGTCGCGTCGAAGCACAGATGCTGGTGGATGTCGATCAGTCCCGGCAGCAACGTCACGTCGCCGAGGTCCACGAGGTCCACCGCGGCGCCGACGTCGTCGCGCCTCCGGATGCTGGCGATTCGTCCCGACTCGTCGATCTCGAGGACCTGGTCCTCGAGCAGCACGGGTGTCGTTGCCGTGAACAGCCGCCGGGCGGTGAGAAGCACGACCCGCATCGTGCCTCATCGTCGGACACCTCACATGTGCAGTCGCGTACGACCCGGCACCACAACCGTCATGAA
>DASUCS010000411.1:0-3482 GCA_036275935.1 Acidimicrobiales bacterium | reverse complement strand
GCGCCGACCCTGAAGGAGTCCGTCGGCACATCGGTTACATGTCGCAGACGTTCTCTCTGTACCGCGAGCTCACTGTTGCCGAGAACCTGCGGTTCTACGGCGACGTGTACGGCGGGGTGCCCGAGCGACGCGCCCGTGAGGTCTCGATGACGGTCGGGCTCGACGAGCGCGATCTGCAGACGCGAGTCGGCGACCTCGCGACCGGCGTGCGTCAGCGGGCCGCGCTTGCGGCGGCCGTCTTGCACGATCCGCAGCTGCTCTTTCTCGACGAACCGACGAGTGGAGTCGACCCTGCCGGCCGTCGTGACTTCTGGACGTTGATGCGCACCCTCGCGGGCAATGGCACCACGATCGTGACGTCGACGCACGTGATGGCCGACGTCGAACGCAGCGACCGCGTCGCGCTGATGAACCACGGCCGCGTCCTCGCGTGCGCGTCACCAGCGGAACTCCGCGCCCTGTCGGGCACCGCGATAGCGGTGATCGAAGCGGATCCGTGGACACGCGCCTACGCGCAACTGAAGCAGCGATTTCCTGCAACGACCCTGCGGGGCGAACGGATTCACGTACCGATCGCGGCCGGTGTCGATCCGGCACTCGTGATCATGCCGGCCCTCCACGACGTCGCCGTCCATCGCATCGAACGCGCCGACCCAACTTTCGAGGATGCGTTCGTGTCGTACATCGCAGCCGCGGGGAATCGTCCAGCGGACACTGGCGAGCTCAGGACTGTTTGACGACGGCGTACCAGACGCGTTCAGCGACGCGGATGACGGCGTCGGCGATGCGCGACGCTCGTCGATACAGCTCGCGGCGAGCGAACTGCGGCTCCTGCAGGCTGGCATCGACGGTTGCGGACATGGCCGTTCGGTAGGCCAGTTCGAGCCGGCGAGTGACGCGTTTGGCCTCGTCGGCGCTCGCAGTCGCGGTGTCCGCATCGCCCGGGAGCGCAGCGAACGCGCTGGCGAGATGACGCACCGCCTCCGTGACGATGCCGGCCATCTGAGCGAGCGCGGGATCCGGACTGACCTCGAGCACTTCGGCCTCACGCACGAGGTCCTTCGCCGCTCCGATGACCTCGTCCATGCGTTCCGACAGCTCGTAGATGTCCTCGGGGTCGAGCGGGGTGGAGAACGCGGCCCGCAGCTCGCGTTGCAGGGTGCGCTTGGCCTCGTCGGCTCGATGCTCGGCGGCCTCGACTTCCTCGGCCTGTCCGGCGTCGCCGCTGGCCCATGCCTGGAACGCGTCCAGGCCGACGACGGTGATGTCGACCTGGGCGCGCAGGAGGCGGAGCACATCCGGTTCCCGGGGCAGGAACCATCGCTTCACGCCAGCTCCCGCCACACCGTGAGTGCGAGCATCCCCGCGACCGCGGCGGCCGGCAACGTGAGCAGCCAGCTCATCACGATCTCGCGGACCACGGCCCACCGTACGTGCCGGCGGTGCTGCCCTGCACCGACTCCCATCACCGACGATGCAACCACGTGCGTGGTCGAGACCGGTCCCCCCACCGCCGCCGAACCAAGGATCGTTGCCGCGGACACACCCTGACTCACCAGCCCGTCCTGGGAACGGAGGCGGTAGATCCCGCGTCCCAACGTCCGGACGATGCGCCAACCGCCGACCAGGGTTCCGAACGTCAACGAAGCCGCCGCGAGGAGCTTGACCCACAGCGGAACCACGAACGACGAGAGATGCCCGTCGGCCACGAGCAAGACGGTCATCACTCCCATCGTCTTCTGGGCATCGTTGGCACCATGGCTGAACGCGAGCGCGGCCGCCGTCGCCCACTCGCCTCGGCGCAACACCGGCCCGACACCGCGCCTCGCTCGGCGCAGGCCTCGCCGAGCAACGCGGGCGGCGGCGAACGCCACGACGAAGCCCAGGACCGGAGAGATCGCGAGGGTGGCGAGCACGCCCAGCACGCCGACCGGACGGCCGCTCTCGAAGCCACCCCACTGCACCGCGCTCCGGCCAGCATGGAGCACCGCCGCGCCGACGAGCCCGCCAACGAGCGCGTGGCTGGAGCTCGATGGCAGCCCTCGCCACCAGGTGACGAGGTTCCAGGCAATGGCGCCGGTCAACCCGGCTCCGACCACCGCGATCGTGTCGCCTGCGGACACGCGAACGATGCCGCCCACGGTGTTGGCCACCGCGGTGCCGGCGATGAGGGGACCCGCGACGTGGCACACGCCCACGAGCACGACCGCCGGTCCGGGTCGTGCCGCTCGTGTGGCGACCAACGCGGCCAACGCGTTGGACGAATCATGGAAGCCGTTGGTGAAGTCGAAGGCCACCGCCACCGCGATCGCCACCACGATCATGGTCAGGCTCTACGTGACGTCTCGACGGAGTGTGATCATCGAGCCGAGCGCGGCCGTGACGAGCCCCCAGGTCAGCAGGACGAGCGCGCCGGCCCACCACGCCAACAGCGACGCACCGCGCACGTTGGCGGGATCGACGATGGCGCGGGCTGCGTTCGATGGCATGTACTGCGCGACGGCGTCGAGATTGATCCAGTTGAGCAGCAGCGTGAGCAACCCCTCGACGATCGTGACCAGCGCGATGGCGGTCACGACTGCCGCGATCTGGTTCTTGAGGAGGGCGCCGAATCCGAGCCCGAACACGCCCCACACGCCGAGGCCGAGAACCATGAGGGCCAGCAGCCGCGGGACGTCGTTGCTGGTGAGCAGGACGGGATAGCCGCGCGCCGCGATCACGATTGCGCCGACGGCCGCGGCGAACACCGTGAACAGGACACCCATGGCGAGGCCGGCGACGCCGGCGACGATTGCCTTCGCCGTGAGCACTCGGCCGCGCCGGGGCGTGGCGAGAAACGTCGGCGTGATCGTGCCATGACGGAACTCGCCGGAGATGATCGTGATGCCGAGGATGAGCGGCATCAGGTAGCCGATCTCGAACGGCACGCCGTACACCATGCGCACGGATGCCGGATTGCTCAACGCGGGCAGGCCGTTGTCGCCACCCGCTCGACTGGTTCCCGCAGTGAAGGCCAGTACGACCACGTAGAACGCGACGAGCGCGACGCCTCCGAGCGTCAATCCGATCCACATCCGAGTCGTCGTCAGCTTGCGCAATTCGGCGCGGATGAGCTGCGTCACGTCGGACTCGCTGATGCGCGGGGCTGACCCCCGGTGAGCTCCAAGAAGACGTCTTCGAGATCTTCGTGCGTAGCAGTGAGCTCGGTGATCTCGATGCCGTGCGTGAATGCGAGGTGGCCGACGATGTCGGGAGTCGCGCAGTTCACCGAAAGCGCATGGTCGACGTTGTCGACCGCGTACCCGGCCTGCTCCAGGACGTCTCGAAGCAGTTCGGGCTGCGGTGTCCGCGCCCGAACGGTCGCAGCCGCGCGACCGACGAGATCACTCAGACTTCCCTCGCGAACGAGTCGGCCTTCGGAGATGATCACCACGCGATCTGCGGTGTGTTCCATCTCCGACAAGAGATGACTCGACAGCAAC
>DASUCS010000410.1:0-30086 GCA_036275935.1 Acidimicrobiales bacterium | reverse complement strand
GCGTGGCGTGGGCCCGATCGTTCAGCACGCCGAGAAATCTCGACGCCGCATCGCCTTTCCGATCTCGCGGCGTACGTGGATAGGTCGTGGGACGCGAACACGACGTTCGTATGGGTGACGACGACACGCGTCCGCACTCGTCCATGCTCGTTGCTACCGCGGTTGCTCCCATAATCTCGTCCACACACGACTTTGGCCCTCTGACCAGCGTGTTCGCGCCCCTCTGAAACCTGAAATCGGGGGCCCATCACCTCCACTTTCGTCATGCCGACAGGATGCGGCGATCGACGAATGCCGAGCGCGCCGCTCGTGCTGCCCAGTAGCGCCGGACGTACCACGGCCTCGTCTCGCGTTCGACGGCGGTCTCCACCGCAGCAGTCCATCTCGCCAGCAGCTCGTCACCTTCCTCGAATGCGGCACGCGAGCTGGGCGGATCGGCGAGCCAGCGTCGCTCGACAGCGTCGCGTTCAGGAGTGAACAACGGCAATGCGACCGCCGGGTCGAACATGGTGCGGCGGTGCAGGTGCTCGTGGCGCCACCACAGTGAACAGCCGTCGTCGTGATCGCCGGGCGTACGCCCCAGCGCGACCGGAGTGTCGACTCGCACCGGCTTGAACAGGCTCGTGCAGGGCGCCGATGTCGCGGTGACCCAGTGCTGGCTGCCGGTGTCGCGCAGGTCACCGACCCACGACGCAGTGGTCTGGGAGGCGGCCAACAACCCGCCCGCGTGCACACACGGTGCGGACATCGCACCGTTCAGGATCGAGTAGCGCGGCACAGGAGACCGTCCGTGCGACCGCAAGCACGACATCACGTCACCGACCGTCGCGCCGCAAGAGAGCTTCGACGTCGCCGCCCGCCGCGCCCGTGACGCGGCCACCATCGAACGCATCCGATCGCGGTACCGCGACGCGAACTTCGGGATCGTCAACTCGTTCGAGATGCTGCGGACGCCTGCGGTCACGTGTTCGGTCGCCCATTTCGAGCCGGCGGTCTCCAGCACCCACGCCTCGCGCGGATCGGCCACCAAGAAGCTGTTGTGGTACGTGAACGAAGGACGCTCGAGACCACATCCGCCGCCCTGACCATGGGTCTCGAGCAGATCGACGAGCACGGACACTGCATGCTCGGCCGTGTCCGCACGCTCGAGCGCGAGGCGCAGCAGGTCCATCCCCGTCAGTCCCGTCGCCGCGTACGGCTCAGAGGTGAACACCGCCTCGTTGCCGATCGTCACACCGTGCTCGTTCGTGCCCATCTCCGCGCCCCACATCCAGAACGGACGACTGATCAGCACCGCATTCGTTGTTGCCACGTCGGGGATGTCGATCCACGTACAGCGGATGCGACCGCCCGCCGGTGTCGAGCGCCGCGCGTGCCATTCCACGAGCTGCGACTCGTTCGGGTCGCGGTCCGAGTTCTTGCCGAACAGCACACTGTCTTCACGGACGACCACCACCGAGTCGCACATCGGAGGTGGTCAGAGGTTCGCGTTGTAGTCCGACAGGGCTTTGTCGATGTCGCGTTGTGCTTGGGCGAGCGCGTCCGCCGGTGACAGGTTGCCGAACACGAGCCGATCCTCGGCCTTCTGCACCGCCTCCCGGAACTGGTCGTACGGACCGATGAGCGGGCCCGGGAAGTTCTGGTCGATCGCATTGACTTGGTCGTTGGCGACCTTGAGCCACGTGCCGGCGAGTCCGCCGTCACCAGCGAAGTACGAGACGACCGATGGGTCCTGCAGCGCGGCGGACACCCACGGCAGATAGGACCCACCGACGAGGTTCAGCGCCTGTGCATGCACCGAGTTCATGAAGCGCATGAAGTCCCACGCCCCGGCCTGGACGGCGGGTGGTGTCGTGTTCATCACGTACCACGCATCGCCGCCCATCTGGGTCTTGCTGTCGGGCGTCAGTCCTGGGAAGGCTCCGGCGCCGAAGTCCAGCCCGTTCCCGGTCGCGTTGCCGGTGCCGAGCGAACTGGTGTCGAGTGTGCCGCCGATGAACGCCTCGATGGACGTCGCTGCGGACGTTGAGTCGATGAGCATCGACGAACCACCGCCCGGCAGCAACGCGAGGTACTGGTTGATCTGTCCTGGCGTCGCCGGCACGGCGTTCAGCAGACCGTCGGCGTTCATCTGCTTCAACCACGTGAACAGATCGAGTGCGTGCTGGTTGCCTTCGAGCGTCGCCTTCGCCGTCGTGCCGCCACCCCGCCCGTTGTCGTTGTCGACGACGGACGAACCCGCGCCGGTGAGCCAGAATTCGGTCTTCCACGACGAGAACTCGTGGGACAGCGGCTTGTCGGACACGCCGGCCGCCTTCAGCTTCTCGGCGTCCTGGCGAACCTCGTCGAGCGTCGTCGGGGGCTTGTCCGGATCGAGTCCGGCGCGACGGAAGTGATCACGGTTGTAGAAGATGAGGACGTTCCCGAGGCCCGCCGAGGCCGGCCACAGCACACCGTTGATCGTGTAGTAGCTCCGCGCCGTGCTCACGAGCTGGTTCAGGTCGTAGCCATCGGCCTTGAAGCACGCCTGCGCGGGCAGCACCACTCCACTGTCGGCCATCGACTTCGTGAACGTGTCGTCGACGTCGACGATCGCGGGCAGCTGCTTCGTGGGCAGCGCCTCGTTGAACTTCCGTTGGATCTCCGGGTACGAGGATCCCTGGCTCTCCAGGTGGACCCGCACCTTCGACTGCGACGCGTTGTACTCGTCCACGAGTTGCTTCAGGACCTCGAGTGGACGGGCCGTCTGCGTGTGCCAGACGGTGACGTCCACCGGTGTCGTCGCGTTCTTCAACGCGTCGAGCGGGCACGCCGGCAGTTCCGCCGACGACGCGGTTTGCTCTGTCCGCGCGCCGCCGCCACCGCCGCCGCATGCCGCAACGAGCAACGTCGCCGCGAGTGCGAGCCCGATGGTGACGCGAGTTCGTCTGTTGTGCTTTCTCATGAGTCACCCCTTGACCGCCCCGGCCGTGAGGCCGCGGATCAGATGGCGTTGCAGGAAGATCAGCAACGCGAGAACAGGAAGAGCTGCGATCAACGCCGCCGCGAGCGCGAGGTTGCCCTTGTCGACAGTGGCTGACGCCAGTGAGTGCAGGCCGATCTGCACCGTCTCCCACTTCCCTTGCGTGGTGATCGCCCGCGGCCACGTGTACTGGTTCCACGCGGCGAGGAACGAGACGACGGCGAATGACGCAACCACCGGTCGCGTGACCGGGATCGCGACGCGTCGCAGAAAGGCCAAGTGGCCGAACCCATCGAGGGTCGCCGCGTCTCGCAGATCATGAGGGATGCCGAGGAAGCCCTGCCGCAGCAGGAACGTCCCGAACGCGGTCGCGAGGAACGGCGCCGACAGGCCGACGTACGAGTTGAACCATCCGAGATCGCGCATCATCTCGACGTTGGGGATGAGCGTCACCTCGATCGGCAACATGAGCGTCGCCATGAACAACGCGAACAGGAGCCGGCGACACGGGAACTCGAGGAACGTGAACGCATACGCCGCCAGGATCGACGTCGCGAGCTGTGCGGTCACGACGATCAGCGTCACGATCGCACTGGTCAGCATCTTCGAGCCGAGGTCACCGCGGGAGAACGCCGTGGTGAACACGTCCCACTGCACGTCGACCGGATGCCACGGTTGCCCGGCGCTGAAGTACGACGCCGGAGTCGACAGCGCCCGCACCAGCGTCATGTAGATGGGGAACAACACGATCAACGCCAGCGCGCTCAAGCCGACGTACCACGCCAACTTCTTCCAGAGCGCCGTCGGCGCGTCAGTTCCCATAGTGCACCCGCCGCTCGAGCAGCGCGAGTTGCGCCAGGCTCACGAGAAACGTCACGCCGAACAGACCGATCGCCATCACCGCGCCCCGGCCCTGCGCGATCGGCTGCTGGCTGTTGAAGATCTTGTACACGAGCGTCTCGGTCGAGCCCGCCGGGCCGCCACCGGTGAGGATGTCGATCTGACCGAAGGCCTGGAACCCGAAGATCACGAGCACCACGGTCAGGAACAGCAGTGACGGAGAGATCAACGGCAGCGTGATCTTGAACAGCTTGCGCGCCGGCCCGTAGCCGTCGAGCACCGCCGCCTCGTGGATCTCGTCGGGGATCGACTGGAGCGCGGCCAGCACGATGATGAACGTGAGCCCGAGGTTCGCCCAGATCGATGACAGCGCAACGCCGCGCAGCGCGGTGTCCGGGTCCGCCAAGCTGAAGAACGAGACGTCCCCGAGGTAGCCCACCTGAGGGTTGATCAGCATCAAGAAGATCACCGACGTGACCGCGACCGATGATGCGACAGTCGACGCGAACACCGTGTGGAAGATCTTGATCCCCCGCAGCTGACGGTTGGCTGCGACCGCGAGCAGCACCCCGAGCACGAGACCGATCGGCACGGTGAACAGCACGAAGCGGAAGGTGATCGACAGTCCGTCGAGGAACTCGCTGCCGGTCAGTACGTCGCGGAACTGGTCGAGGCCCACGTACCGGCTCGACGTCCCGAACCGATTCTGTTGATGGAGACCGAGGTCGACGAGGCGATACAGCGGATAGAAGAAGAATGCGGTGAAGATCACCAGCGAGGGCAACAGCAGCGCCGCCGCCCAGAGCGACTCCCGCATCTTCTTCGCGGTCATGTGATGCGCTCTTCGGACTGCGCGTCGAAGACGTGGACGTTCGCTGGTTCACAGCCGACCGCGAGGAGCTCGCCTGGTTGTGGATCCCGCTTCTCCGCAGGTTCGCGGATCGTCACCATCGTCCCGGCGACGTCGCACAACACGTGGCGCTCCGGGCCGAGCCATTCGATGGCGCGCACGGTCGTTTGAACCGGGCCGGCGTCGCGGTGCAGATCCTCTGGCCGAACACCGATGACCACTGGCGCGCCGTCCGTGAGCGCGGCGTCGAGGTGGGGCAGGCGCAGCCGGCCGGCACCGGTGTCGGCCCACGGTTCACCCTCGTCGACCCGCACGGTCGCGGGGATCGTGTTCATCGGCGGGCTCCCGATGAACCGCGCCACGAACAGGTTGCGCGGCCGGTCGTAGACCTCGCGCGGCGTGCCGACTTGCTGGAGGCGCCCCTGATCGATGATCGCGAGCCGGTCCGCCATCGTCATCGCTTCGACTTGGTCGTGCGTGACGAACACAAACGTCGTCGCGAGTCGCGTGTGCAACTCGGACAGCTCGATTCGAGTCTGCGATCGCAGTTTGGCGTCGAGGTTCGACAACGGCTCGTCCATCAGGAACGCCGCCGGCCGACTCACGATCGCCCTGGCGAGGGCAACGCGTTGGCGCTGTCCGCCGGACAACGCCGCCGGCTTGCGACCCAGGAGCTCACCGAGGCCGAGCGTCTCGGCGACGGCACGAACTCGTTCGGCTCGCTCGTCCTTTCGGAGCCGGCGCGGATGTTCTTCGCCCTCGACCGACATGTCGCGCGGGATGAGCGGCGACTCGATGTTCTTGAACACGGTGAGGTGCGGATAGAGCGCGTAGCTCTGGAACACCATCGACACGTTGCGGTGCTTGGCCTCGACGTCGTTCACGACTCGATCGCCGATGCGCAGCGTGCCGCTCGTGATGCTGTCGAGGCCCGCCACCATCCGCAGCGCCGTGGTCTTGCCGCAGCCCGAGGGGCCGAGGAGCACCATGAACTCCTCGTGCTCGATGCGCAGGTCGAGGTCGTCCACGGCCGTGACATCGCCGAAGCGCTTGGTCACCCCTTCGAAGACGATCTCGCTCATGGCCGGATCCCGCTCGGCGAAAACGCTGGACAAGAGCAGTGTCCGATGGCGTTGGTCCCCGGGCGCAGGGCCTTAGGTCACGATTTCGCGCTCCGCGGGTCCTCTCGTGGCTCCGGACGGGCCGAGCCGGTCTCCAGGTCGACCTCGATCGCCAGCTGGCCCGAAGAGAGCGTCGCCGGAAGCTCGCTGGCCATGAGGTCGTCGCACCGGGCGGGCGTTCCGGTAGCCGCCCGACCGTCGCTCTGCCGACCGGTGGCGAGGACGTCGTCGAGCATGGACCTGGCCTCGGGGCCCAGGAGGGAGAGGTCGTCCGACACGAGCGCCATCCCGCCCGAGACGGCGACGACCTCGGCCCAGGTGCGCGCCGCCACAGGGTTCAACTGCGTGGCGTCGGTGCGGAGCATCAGGCAGTCGGGGTCGTTCAACCAGAGACGTCGGTGCATGAACGACCGCGCGAGGGTGTTGCCGAGCGCGTGCACCGTCGCCGGTTGGGCGCGGAAGTAGCCCGGGATGATCTCGGCCGCGGCCGGCAGCGCCCAGACCGGGGCGACGTCCGCACCGATCCGATTGCCGTCGACGACGCCGACCACGTGGCTGAGAGGAACACCGCAGCCGAGGATGAACGCGTCGTCACCCGCGCCACGACGAATGGCGTCGTACCCAGCGCGCACCCGCTCGGCGGGCGTGAGCCGTTCATCGTGCCAGTGACCATCGAGCGACGGCGCGAACGTGAAGTCGAGCTTCAGGTACGTGAACCCGAGCGCGACCAGCGATCGGCCGACGTCTTCGAGGTGCGCAAGGACCTCCGGATGCGACGTGTCGAGCGCCCACATCAGACCGTCCTGGCCTCCACCCCAGGATGGGTTGAGCCAGGCGAACAGCGGGCGTCCGCTGCGGTGACGTGCGAGCCAGTCGGGATGATCGGTTGCGACTCTTGAATCGGGTGCGGCAAGGAACGGTGCCAGCCAGATGCCGGGGCGAAAGCCGCGGTCAGCGATGTCGCGGGCGAGGCGAGGGAGACCGTCGGGAAAGGTCTCGTTCGTCTCGAGCCAGTCGCCGATCGCGCGTTGATAGCCGTCATCGACCTGGAAGACGTCGAACGGCCAGTCGCCGGCGAGCGCGAGGTTGGAAGTGATGTCGGCTGCGGTGACGTCTCCGAAGTAGTGGTACCAGGAGCACCAACCGACTTGGTACGGGGCGTCGGCGCGCGCTCGCTCGGTCTCGCCGGTCGCGGCTGCCCACGCGCCGAGCAGCTCGGGAGCGTCGGACGCAGTCGCGTGTCCCGCGCCGTCGATGCGGACGTGGTGGAGCGGGCGACCCTCACCGGCGTCGAGCGCGGCGCCACCGAGGAACGCTTCGATCGAGAGCGTGACCGCGGCGTCGTCGCGCCTGGCGCGAAATGTGACGTCGTGGGCGGATCCACCGATCGCGCCGAGCGCGATCGCGCTGCGGTCGTCCGCAATCACCGTGGCCCACTCGGAGCGGATCTCGCCGTCGCGCGCGACGCGTTGGTCGGCGTGGTGCGCGCCGTGAAACGACTCGAACTTGGGCGAAAGGGTCGAGGGATCGACGTGCTGACCGACGATCGCGGTGTCGCACGCGGACCAGGACTGGTAGCCGTTGCGCCACATGCGCACGGCGCCGATCACACCGTCCACGGTCATGTCGACGCTCACCCGGCGAACGTGCACTGGTCGGTCACTGCGGTTCGCCAAGGACCAGGCCAAGCCGTCTTCGCCGACGTGCGCGTCGATCTCCAGGGCGCCGACGCCGACAGATCCGGGCGCGAACGGCGCATCGCTCATCGGCGCACCATCGAGCTCGACGGACACAGTCCGGGGAACGAGTCGCATCACGTCACTTTCCTGGTTGGTGGATCCGGTAGCTCCATCGGTACGGGCCCGGACCGACGCGGTGCGCAGCACTGACGTCGGGACCGACCGCGGCGCTGCCGACCCCGCGATGACGGGCGTCGATCCACAGGTATGCGCGAGTGCTCGGCGGGAGCTCGTCGTAGTGCGTCACCGTGTCCAGTTCCTCGTCGGTCCAGCGCGACACCGTCACGTCGAGATCGGCGAGCTCGTCGACGCACAACACCACGACGTCGTCGCGATCGAAGAAGCGCAGCGCGCGGACGCCCGTCCGGTTGCCGTTCGCCTGCGGGTGGACGTAGGGGGTGCCCCAGCCGTCGACTGTCGACCGCCACCGCCCGAAGCTCGCCCCCGCATGCCGGTCGGTGTAGCACTCGTGCGGTCCGCGGCCGAGCCACTCCACCGATGCGACGTCGGGAGGGAGCTCGATGCGCACGCCGACGCGTGGAATGTCATCCCAGCCATCGGGGACGTCGACCTCGTGGGTCACTGTCGCCCCGTCCACGTGCGTCCGAAGGTCGAGCCGCTCGTGCGCGGTGGGCAGACCCATTGCTTGCCATCGTTCCGCGTGGCGCGGACCGAAGCGCTCGTTGTCGATCGGGGCCCGCCAGACCGACAGGCGCGTCGGCAGCGCGACCGCCTCGCCTCCGGTTCGACGCGCCTGCGATCGCGCGAGCTCTGTCTGACCGACTGCGATGTCGCCGACGCGCACCGTCGCGTGCGCGATCTGCCAGCCGTCGAGATCGAGCGAGGGGACCGGCACCCGCAACTCGGTCGACGCTCCCGGGCCGAGCGCGACCTGACCGAAGGAGCCTGAGACGACCTCGTCACCGTCGACGGTGACCGTCCAGTCGAGGTCGCCGACGTCCGAGAGATCGGTGAAGTCGTGTTCGTTGGTCACCCGCACCGTGCCGCCGTTCGACCATTCGAAGCGGATGGGTTGGAGCACGACCTTGGCCTCGAGCAGCGACGGGTGCGGTGTTCGGTCGGCGGCGACGAGACCGTTGAGGCAGAAGGCGCCGTCGTTCGGCTCGTCGCCGAAGTCGCCGCCGTAGGCGAGTCGCTCGTTGCCGTCGTCGCGGCGTTGGATCAGGGCTTGGTCGACCCAGTCCCAGATGAACCCGCCCTGGAGACCCGGTGTCGATCGGATCGTGGCCCAGTAGCGATCGAGGTCGCCGCACGAGTTGTTCATGGCGTGCTCGTACTCGCACATGATGAGCGGCCGACCAGGAGGCGCCATGAAGGCCCACGTCTCGAGATCCTCGATCGGCGGATACATCGGCGGGATGACATCGGTCTCGCGGCGGGGCACGTGCCAGGACTCCGGCGCGGTGAGCCCGTCGAGCACACCTTCGAGGTAGCCGTTCTCGTAGTGGACCGGCCGGCTCGGGTCGTACGCGCGCAGCCAGGCCGCGCCGGCGTCGAAGATCGGTGCGCAACCGCTCTCGTTGCCGAGCGACCACATGATCACGCATGGGTGGTTCTTGTCGCGCAGCGCCATGCGCGAGATCCGTTCGAGGATGGCCGGTCCCCACGCGGGTGCCTTGGTGAGTGAGCGCAGGTACGCGTGCGTCTCGACGTTGGCCTCGTCGACGACGTACACGCCGAGCTCGTCACACACGTCGTAGAGGTACGGGTCGTTCGGGTAGTGCGACGTGCGCACGGCGTTGAGGTTGTGCGCCTTCATCAACGCGATGTCGTGCCGGATCGATGCTCGGCTCACCGCCTTGCCGGCGCGTGGATCGTGGTCGTGGCGGTTGACGCCCTTGATGAGCACCGCTCGACCGTTGACGAGCAGCTCGTGGCCGCGGATCTCGACGCGGCGGAACCCCACTCGCAGCGACACCGCGTCGAGCACGGAACCGTCGTGCACCAGCTCGACACCGAGACGATGAAGGTGCGGACGCTCCGCCGACCATGACGTCACGCCTGGAACCGCGACGCGGAGGGCGCCGCCGCGACCGTCGAACAGGTACGCGTTCACGAGCGGCTCGTCGGCGTGCTCCCAGTGCGCGTCGATCTCGCCGACGGGTTCGTCATCGACCAGCACCCGCAGGCGCGCGCCGACGCGTGGAGGGCCGCCGACCGACACGCGGACATCGAGTTGTCCGTCGCCGGAGAGCGGATCGAAGTCCGCAACCGCGTGCACGTCGAGGATGTGCACCGCCGGTGTGGAGTAGAGGAGGACCGAGCGGTGCAGCCCGGCGTGGAACCAGTGGTCCTGGTCTTCGAGGTACGTCGCCGCCGACCACCGCACGACGGTCAGTTCGAGCTCGCACGAAGACCCGGCGGCGACGAGGTCCGTCAGGTCGAACTCCTGCGGCAGGCGGGAGTCGGTGCCCATCCCGACATAGGTCCCGTCGACCGACACGTACAGCACCGACTCCGCACCGCCGACGTGCAACACGATCCTCCGGCCGTCCCACGCGGAGGGGACCTCGACTCGCCGCCGGTACACACCCGTCGGGTTCGCGACGGGCACGCTCGGGGGCGGCCCCGGGAACGGCATCTGGATGTTCGTGTACTGCGGCGGGTCACCGACACCCTGCATCGTCCAGCAGCCGGGCACCGCCACGGTCGCTTCCGCTCGTACCGCGCCGCCGGGTCGGTCCAGCAGCATGAACGACCAGTCGCCGTCGAGTGAGAGAACGTCGGACGCGTCCCGCAGGAACGTCGTCATCGGCCGCCGGTTGAACGACACCGCTTCCGGTCGCATCCACGAGCCCGTCGAGAGCGTCATGGTTCCAGCCTCGCAGGCGCCGGGGTTGCGCGGTCGAAGCTCAGACCGTCCGGTTCAGAAAGCGCCCGGTGCTACGACGACGTCCCCGCCACGTCGTGCGACGTACGTCCGTCGAGCGACACCGGCTCCCGCGATGTGCGCCTCGACGAAGGCCAGCACCGCCAACCCGACAGGTGGTCCGGCGGCGACGGGATCAGACGATCAGTTGCGCGTCAGCAGGCGAGTGAAGCTCGCACGATGCACCCCCGAGGTGTCAGCGAACGAGGGCGAGCGTACAAGGGACGCCTCAGATGGCTGCAGTGAGTTCCTCACCGGGGCGGTCGCTCCACGTTCCTGCGCACGCATCCGAGCAGAACCACTGGTTGTCGTCGCCCCGCACCGCGTGACGTCGTGCGATCGGCAACTGGCACACCGGATCGATGATCGCGTCGTCACCCGGATCGGCCAGATGCAACGCGGTGACCGCCACTGGCTGTTCGAGCCCCCGCACGAGGCGCGGCTGGCAGTCGCCCGCCTGGATCCACACGGGGCGCGACGCCATGACCGACTCGGTGGCGAGGATCTCGTGCGAGCCCGCCTGGTCGCACAACCGCGATGCGAGGTTGACGCAGCGGCCGATGTAGTCGTCACCCTCGAACATGATGACGGGCCCGCAGTCGAGTCCGGCGCGCACTGCGAGCGACGGGATCGCGCTTCGCATCCGGAAGTCCATCTCGACCACGAGCGCGCAGACCGCGTCGGTCATCGTCGAGCTCAGCATCGCGCCGTCACCCAACCACTTCACGACCCGAACGCCGCGACGAGCCGCCGCTTCTCGCAGCGCCATTCGAAGCTGCGCGAGCACGACGACCGCGTGCTCGTCGCCATGGCGGTCGGTGAACGCCGTGAATCCCGAGAGATCGATGAAGGCGAAGCATCGGTCAACTCGCACCCGACAATGTCAGCACGTCGGACCCGCCGACTGCGATTCCTCACCGCGAATACCTGCGAATCAGTTCGAGTCGTTTCGTAGTCTGGTGATGCCGTGTCGACGGGGAGTGACGCCCCCCGAGCGGTGGAATCGATTGAGGCCATCGACCCCATCGATGGTGAAGTGCGGTGGCACCGCGAGCTCCCCTCGCCCGCACATCTGGGATCCGACCGGATGGAGGCGAGAGATGGACCGAACGCTGGCAACGGAACTGAGCTCGAGGATCGGCGACCGCGTCCGGATGGCGGGCTGGGTCCACCACCAGCGACACCTGTCACACGTTGCCTTTCTCCTGTTGCGGGACCGGAGCGGCATCGCTCAGGTTGTGCTCGAGGAGGAGGACGAGCGCGCCACTGCGTCAGGACTTGCGCCCGAGAGCGTGGTGGAACTCGAAGGAACCGTCGTGCAGAGCGCGCAGGCGCCGGCGGGGGTCGAGGTGGTCGACCCGCGAGTGGTGGTCATCAGCCAACCCGAGTCAACCCCGCCGTTCGAGCTGCGTCGTGCACAACTCAACGCACAGCTCCCGACGTTGCTCGACCACGCCGCAGTGTCGTTGCGTCATCCCGCACGACGCGCGATCGCGTCCATCGCGGCTGCGTCGGCGCATGGTTTCCGGTCGACGCTCGACGACATGGACTTCACTGAGGTGTTCACACCCAAGGTCGTTGCGTCGGCAACCGAGAGCGGCGCCAACGTGTTCCCCATCGACTGGTTCGGGCGCACGGCCTACTTGGCGCAGAGTCCGCAGTTCTACAAGCAAACGATGGTCGGCGTGTTCGAGCGCGTGTACGAGATCGGACCGGTGTTCCGCGCCGAGCCGCACGACACGGTCCGACACCTCGCCGAATATCTGTCCCTCGACGCGGAGATGGGGTTCATCACCGACCATCGCGACGTCATGGGACTGCTTCGCGGCGTGCTCGCGGGCATGCTCGCGGCGATTCGAGCCCGCGCGGGCGCGGCCGTCGAGCTGCTCGCGCTGGACCTTCCCGATGTTCCTACGGAGATCCCGACCGTTCGATTCAGCGATGCACAGGAGATGATCGAGAGAGCCACCGGACGCGCCACCGTCGGCGAGCCCGACCTTGCGCCCGCGGACGAACGCTGGCTGGGGGAGTGGGCCGCACGCGAGCACGGTTCCGACTTCCTGTTCGTGACCGGCTACCCGATGGTCAAACGGCCCTTCTACACACATCCGGACCCGGCCGACGGTTCGAGCTCGAACAGCTTCGACCTGTTGTTCCGCGGCCTCGAACTCGTCACGGGCGGCCAACGACTCCACCGCTACGACGACTACCTCCGCGCCCTCGGAGGCAACGACCTCGCCCCATACGCCGGCTATCTCGAGGCGTTCCGGCACGGCATGCCGCAACACGGCGGGTTCGCCATCGGTCTGGAACGTTGGGTCGCACGTCTCACCGGCGCGTCGAACATCCGCGAGGTGACGTTGTTCCCGCGCGACCTCAACCGACTCACCCCGTGACGCGCGCGCGTGCTCAGTTCGACGACGCGTCGTCGAGTTGCCTCCAGTCGAACCAGTGCCAGTCGACGTGCTCGCCCGATGGGTGGACATACGGACGGTCGGGTGGCGGCGCGGGACCCATGACTGGTGTGCGCGGAACCGCCACTACCTCGCGTCCGTGACGGTCGAAGAAGCGCACGCCTCCTGGGGTCGTGGGACTGCCGCGGATCTCGAGCAGGCCGAGATGGTGGAGCCGGTGATGCACTGGGCACAGAGCGCAGAGGTTGGACGACTCGGTACGGCCTCCGTCCTCCCAGTGCACGATGTGGTGGATGTGCAGCCACCGCCGTAGCTCGCATCCGGGAACGAGGCAGCCGCCGTCTCGTTGCTCGACGAACGCCCGCATCCGGTCGTCCACCGTCCGCAACTTCGACGACAGCTCGGCGAGCACGCCGTCCGACTCGATGAACGCCCGTAGGTCCGCGTCACACGTCAGGTAGCGGCGCAGCGCGTCGGGCAGGGGTGGACCCATGTGAAGGTTGGCCCGTAGGTCGCTGGCTTCGTAGTGCACCCAGACTTGGTAGCGGTCGGAAGGACGACGACCCCTGTCGCCACCGTCGAGCCGCTGCAGCGTCAACTCCGCGGCGCGTACGAGCCCGTCCGCCCAACTGACGTCGCTGCGAAGCTCGGTCTCGGCCTCGGGATGGCGCTCGTGAAAGAGCTGTGACCGTGCCGCGGTGAGGGCCCGTTCGACCAGCGCGCCCTCGTCGAGCGGCAAGTTGGCGTGCAGCTTCCAGCGGGCGCCGTCGGACCCGAAGGTCACTCTGTCGTGCGCAGGCTCGGGCTCCGGATCGTCGTCCGGTGGCATGGCCCGAAGCAGTTTGTCGACCTGGCTGTACAACATCCGTGGCGCGTGTTCCGCAACCTCGGGATCACGCGCCGTGGAGCAGCGTCGAGCGACCGCAGCCATGACGTCCTCCGTGATCCGACCGGTTTCGAACACGTCGAACGTCTGCGACAACTCGGTGCGCCGGCGCGCCATCTGCACCCACGAGTGCGCCCGGGTGTGGGAGACCCCGCACTGCCACGTGACCCAGTGCTCTGGCGATCGGATTCCGTCGGCCGTCGCCCAGGTCTCGTGCTCCACCACCTCGCCGATCAGGACGACGAGCTCCGCAGTCGCAGCATTGATCGTGCCCATGAGCTCGCCGATTCGGGTCTCGACCCGATCGTGCGCCTCGATCAATGCGGTCATGTCTCCCAGTATGACGAGGGGGTGTGACAGTGAAACCCGGCGTCACGCGACGCTGGTACGCGTGGTCATCATCGATGCCGCGAACGTGATCGGGTCGCGACCGACCGGATGGTGGCGGGACCGACCCGGCGCCGCGCGGCGCTTCGTGGAGCAGGTTCGGGCCTGCGTGCGCGAGGGTCGACTCGAGCAACCGGTGGTCGTGGTGGTGGAGGGTCAGTCCCGACAGGGACCGCCGGAAGGCGCGAGTGACGGTGTGGAGGTCGTGCATGCGGCCGGTGAGGGCGACGACACCATCGTGAAGATCGCGGAAGGAACCACTGACGTTGTCGTGATCACTGCCGACCGTGAGCTGATCAGACGAGTGCGCGCGATCGGCGCCGACGTCCGAGGACCGAATTGGTTGCTCGACCGACTCGAATCGTGAGGGACCGCGCCTGCGCGTGTCACTGAGGGACCGTGAAGCTGATCACGCCTCCGTCGCCCGCACCGCTGAACAAGAAGAAGCCGTAGCCCCACACGACCTGATTGCCGACGATCGCAGGACCGCACGCAACCTTGTTCGGCGCGGTGAACGACCACAAGCGTCGTCCGGTGTGCGTGTCGAGCGCGGCCATCAATCCCTTGTCCGTCCCGATGAACGCCACGCCGGGAACGGCGCTCACCGGGGCGAAGATCATCCCGGGGAAGTCCTCGGACGTCCATTTGATCTGCCAGTCGCCGGGTCGAGCGCGAAGACGCGCGCGACGCCAGGCGGCTGTTGCGTCTGAAGGTCGCCGCCGTTGGACGTCATGACGAGCATGCCGTCGACGAACGCCGCCGACCCGATGACACCGCCGAAGAAGCCGCCCGGTGTGAGCGGCCGTTGCCACAGTTGCTTGCCGGTGTCGCGATCGAGCGCGTGGTACACGCCGGCCTTGTCGCCGACGCCAACGAGGTCGTGTCCGTCGGACGTCCACAGATTCGGTGACCCGCCCACGTCGGCGTCCTTGCCCATCGGGTTGCCGTTGGGGAACACGTCGATCGGCGTGAATTGCGTCGACCATCGCAATGCACCGGTGTGGAAGTCGATCGCGAGCATCGAGTCGCCGAGCGGACTGGTCGGCTCGGTGCTCGTGTTGCCTGTGCCGATGTAGAGAAGTCCACGGTTCGTGTCGACTGCAGGGGTCGACCAGATCCCGACGCCCGAGCCGCTGGTGGCGTCGCCCGCGGTCGCGTAGAAGCGCCACACCTCCTTGCCGGTCGACTCGTCGTACGCCCCGATCGACCCGCGGAAGATGTCCTTGCCACCGACCGCGTCCTGGATGCTCGCCGTCGCTTGGAGCACGAGGTGATCGACGACGACGGGCGACGCGTTGATCTGCGACAGCGGACTGTCGTTGGTGACGGACTGCCACTCGATCACACCGGTGGTGCGGTTCAACCGGTAGAGCGTGTGTCCGCTGGCGATGAACACGGCGGCGTCGACGACGCTCGGCGCCGCGACGATGAATCCACCGGGAAGCGCTGTGTGCCAGAGCTCGGCCCCGGTGTCGGCGCGAACGGCTCTCGCACTGCCTTGCCAGTCACCGAAGTAGGCGACGCCGCCCACGACGGCCGGCGTACCGCTGACGCCGACGAGTCCGGCAACGGACCAGGTCGTCGCGAGCGTGCCGACGTTCGCCGCGTTGATCGATGTGTCGGTGTTCGTGCGCGTGTTCGAGGGGTCGTGCATGTACGTGACCCACTCGGATCCAGTCGAATCAGCGTGCGACCCCGGCGTGGAGGCCGAGCTGGCGTTCGAACCAGGTGCGCCGACAGGCGTGCCGTCGCTCGTGCACGCGCCGACGAGGAGCAGTGCCACGACCCACCCGGCGACGACCTGACGTCTGCGCAGGACCGGCATCAGAGCACAGCCGGAGCGGTCGCGCCGCCGCCGCCGGGCCGTCGACCGACGGAGCGACGGACTCCGTCCTACGATCCACCCATGACCGAGGTGCGTGGAACCTGGGACAACCGTTTCGAGGGCGTTCGGGACGCGTTGGCCAACTTGATCGACAGCGGCCAGGACGTCGGCTGCAGTGCGTGCGTCGCGGTCGAAGGGGAGGTCGTCGCCGATGTCTGGGGCGGCTGGATGGACGAGGACGAGACGCGTCCGTGGGAGCGCGACACGATCGTCAACGTCTGGTCGACGACCAAGACGATGACGGCGCTGGCTGCGCTGATGCTCGTGGATCGCGGTGAGCTCGACGTCGACGCACCCGTCGCGACCTATTGGCCGGAGTTCGCCCAGAACGGCAAGGACGGCGTGCTCGTGCGCCACCTGATGTCGCACACCGCAGGGCTGCCGGGGTTCGACCCGTCGCTGTCGAACGAGGAGCTCTTCGACTGGGACACGACGTGCGCCAATCTCGCCGCGCAGTCGCCGTGGTGGGAGCCCGGCAGCGCGTCCGGCTATCACGCGATCACGCAAGGACAACTCGTCGGCGAAGTGGTCCGTCGCGTCACCGGCGTGAGCCTCGGAACCTTCTTCGCCAAGGAGATCGCCGGACCGCTCGACGCCGACTTCCACATCGGGACGGAGCCCGTCCACTTCGATCGCATCTCGAACGTGATCGCCCCGCCGGGTCGCTCGGTCGCCGACGGCATGGACCCCGACGACGAGATCCAGCGCAAGATGATCGCGTCGACCCCGGATGTCACCGCGCAGACAGCGTGGACCGAGGCCTTCCGACGCGCCGAGCTCCCCGCCGCGAACGGCCACGGCAACGCGCGGTCGGTCGCACGCATCCAGGCCGCAGTCTCGAACGGCGGCGTCAGCGGCGGCGTTCGCCTCCTGTCGCGATCGCCGGAGGACGTGATCTTCCGCGAGCAGTGCAACGGAACCGATCTGATGTTCCGCATGCCGCTTCGCCACGGCATCGGTTACGGGCTCCCGAACGAGATGATCCCGTTCCCGTCGCCGCGCACCTGCTTCTGGGGCGGGTGGGGCGGTTCACTCGTCATCAACGACTTCGAGAACAAGATGACCGTCGCCTACGTCATGAACAAGATGGGCGAGGGCACGACCGGCGATGCCCGCGGCGCCACGATCATCGCCGCCGCATACGGAGCGCTGTTCTCCTGATGGCGTGAGTCAGCGGGCGCGGGCCAGGTCGTAGGCGAACGACAGGTCCTGATGGAACACGCCTGACGGTTCCACGGTCAGGAGCGAGTCGCGTACATCAGCCTCGAACTCGGCGGCTCGGTCACCGACGAAGGACCTCGACAGCACCGACGTCGAGTACAGGAAGCCGATCAGCATCTCGATGCTCCAGACGTACGGCTCCAAGAAGTCCCAGCTGCCGAGCACCTCGAAACCGGCCGCGTCGAGAATGGATTCGTTGGACTCGGCCTCGAGCGCGGCCTGAAACGTCGCCGGTACGCGTTCCTCGCCGAGCGCGGCCATCCACTTCGCCATGAGCGCGGCAATGGCGACCTGCCACTCGGCTTCGTGGAGTCCGACGGCACCGGGGGGCACGTTGGGCGTGCCTCCCCACAACAATGCGAAGCACCCTCCCGGACGTAACCACGTACGCGCCGCGCGGGCGACATCGCGCCGGCGCACTCGATGGAACGCATTGCCGATGGTGACGAGATCGAAGTCATCGGTTCCCGTCGAGAACTCCTCGGCGTCTGCCACCCGGAACTCGATGTTCGTGACGCCGAGTCGCGACGCCTTGTGGGCGGCGAACTCGATGGCGTCCGGCTCCTGATCGATCGCCACCACGCGTGAGAAGCGGTTGGCCACATCGAACGCGATCTGGCCGGTGCCGCACGCGACGTCGAGCAAGCGGCCGCCCGGCTCGAGCCCGGTTCGCGCGATCAGGTCATCGAGAAGGGACGTGGGATAGCGGGGGCGGAAGCGCTCGTAGTCCGACGCCGTTCCTTTGAACAGGTCACGCCGAAACCGGGGCTCCTCCATCGAGGGATTCTCGCGAACGGTCACACGCGGCGCGACAGCGAGGCATCATTCCGCCCGTGAAGCTCGCGAAGGACTGCCTCGACGTCGGCCTGTACACGGATCGGTACGACGAGATGCGCAGCTTCTACTGCGACGACCTCGAGCTTCCGTACGAGGAGCTGCTCAAGGTGGGCGGAGGCATCCATCAGCATCGCCTCGGTCTCCGCGGTTCGGTGCTGAAGGTGAACTCGTCGCGGGAGACGCTCGAGGAGGCGCCGACGAACTTCATCGGATTCGACATGAATGGTCCGAAGGACCAGGAGCTCCGTGATCCGGACGGTACACAGGTCACCGTGTCACCAACGGTCGAGCGCATCGTGGTGCACTGGGCTTCGAGTGCGCCCGAACGACTCGCACGGATGTTGAGCGACGGCTTTGACGCACTCGAGACGAATGACGGCCGGCTGCGCGTGGGAACGACGGTCATTGCCCTGCATCCCGGTGGCGCACCGGTTGGTCCGGTCCGGTCGCGAGGGTTTCGCTACCTCACGGTGCAGGTGTGGGACGTACGCGCGGAGCACGCCAACCTCGTGCAGCTGGGTTGGCAGGAGTGGGTGGCGCCGCGCAAGCTCGGCGAGACCGCGTACATCTCCTTCGTGCTCGACCCCGACGGCAGTCCGATCGAGATCTCGCAGCGGGCCTCACTGACCGGGCCGCTTCCCGACGAGTGACGAGCGGTAGCCCGTCAGGACGCCTCGACCGAGACCACGCATCCGACGGCCTCGGACGCGCCGGACGGATAGGTGCCGACGTCCCAGCGAGCGGACTCGCCTGATTGCAGTGCGCTCACGGAGTCGGTGGCGAGGTCGACGCGCACGTCGTGAGCATCGATGAACCGAACCTCGATCGACACGAACACCTCGGCCGCGCTGCCGTTGCGCACGACACCGGATGCGAGCAGCTGACGTTCGCCGTCGAAGCTGCAGGACACGTCGTTCGTACCGACTCCATTTCGCGATTCATGGACGCTCACCTGCAACTGACGAGGGCTCGGCGCCGTGGTTGTCGTCGTGGTGGTCCGGAAACTGCCGCTCTCGGTCGTGCTCGTGCACGCGGCCATGGCCAGCGCACCACACGCGATCAGGAATCCTCGCCCCACCGCCGACCATGTTGCCGGATCGGCGTGGTGAGCGCATGGATCAATCGCTAGTCGCGGTGGTTCCAGGCGAAGCTGGCGAGCTTGGCCACGATCACGCCGGCGATGCCGGTGATCGCGAGGACCAGCCAGAGCGGCTGCTCACCGTCGAGTACCAGCCAATGCACGCTGACTTGATTCGTGTTCTGCACCGCAAGGATCACGAACGCCAACAACATCAACGCAGCGAGCACCACACCCACGGACATCGACGCTCGACTCTTTGTTTGTTGTTGCTGTTCGTGTTCGACCATGTCGGCGAACGTGCCCACGGGCTGTGTGTGACTAGACGTGACTTCGCGCGTCGAGCGCACGCGCGGAGTGCGCGGCGCGGGACACGACGCGACCGGCATACCGAACCCCTCCGAAGCGAATGCGTTCGATCACGGCCAGCCATGACGTGATGGCACGCTCGGCAACCCACATTGGCGCGAGCACGACTCCGTCGACTCCGAACACCGCGGCGCCGCGGCCTCGCGTCCGACCGATCGCGGCGAGCAGCATCGGAACCCCGATGATCACCGCGCCGAGCACGTCGAACCGGCCGCGTGCGGCGAGCAGGAGGGCCGTGGGCGCGATGGCCAGCTCGATCGCAAGGAGATGTGGTCGCGCGAACTCGTCGTAGGCCTGACGAACGCGCTGTGACCAGAACTGGCGCGCTGTCGGCGGCACACGGCGTACGAACAGGTCGTGCGGCGCCAGTTCGGTACCGCCATCGGCGCGCACGGTCCGCAGCAGCTCGAGGTTCTCGAACAGAACGTCGCCGTCGTACGCGGGCGATCGTCGGAGGGCGCAGCGCCGCACACCGAGCGTGCCGGGCATGTCGTGGCCGAGAGACCGGTGCACGAGTGTCCGGGCCGTGTCACACCTCGCGTGCCACGGGCGCGGGTCGAAGTAGTTCTGCGGACGCACGATCTCGCCGCTGTCCAACAGCTCGACGACACGACGCAGCGTGGGAAGGTCGTAGCGCACGTCGTCATCGGCGATGACCGTCTTGTCGAATGTCGCCAGCCGCAGTCCGGTCAGGACGCCGTTGACCTTGCCGTTGCTGAATCGCAGATCGCCGTCTGGCGGTACGTGCTGCTGCACGACGTGGCGCCACGCGTCGTGGTGCGCCTCGAACACCTCTGCTGGAGACCCGTCGACGACGAGCAACTCGACGTGCGGATTGAGGATGGAGAAGTAAGAGCGGAGATCCGCGATCAGTTCCTCGTCGATCGCCGAAGTGCGTATCGGGAGTACGTAGGTGGCGTCGATCACGCGATGTCGGCGAAGCCCTCGGGCTCTGCGGTCAACAGCGACGTCCGGCCGTGCTGCCACGCAGACAACAGCGCCGATGCGAAGCGGGACTCGACGTCCATCAAGGCCTGTGCCCCGAACAGCACCTCGTTGGTCATCTCGGGTTCGTCCCGGACGAACATCCCGACCATGTCGTGCAGCGCGACCTGCTCGTGGACGGCGTCGGCCTCGACGTGCACGTCGTAGAAGTGTCGACCTCGACGAGCGACACCGAGACGACGCAGCGCACGTGAGTAGCGGGTCATCGGCACGACGGACGTCATCTCGAAGCCGGCGAGATGCCCGACGAGGGCCCCCCGCAACCGTCGGTGGAGGCCGAACATCGTCACGAGGTTGCCGGTCGCGAGGGTCGCGCCCGGGAGCTGGTCGACATAGGCGCCGTACGTCGGGTCGAGACCGAGCGCGACCATGGTGTCGGCGAACAGCGTGGAGTGCATGGCGTTCGCGACTCCGTTGCCGTACTCGTCGTTCTGCATGCGCACGAGCGCAGCCTTGGCCTCGCCGGTGAGCCGCGGGATCGCCCAGGTGTGCGGATCGGCTTCCTTCAGCTGGTATGCGGAGCGATGGATGGCGAATTCGCGTAGCTCGTGCAGCGTCCCTTCGGTCAGGACGTACGACGACAGCGAGGGGCCATCGGCGCGGTCCAGGAGCGCGGGAAGTTCCGCGACGATGTCAGCGGACGCGCACGGCCCGAGCGTGATGTCATCGCGCAGGGCTGTTTCGAAGCGGCGTTCGAGCGCCCGGGTGAAGGACAGGACCGCCGGATGCCACTCCCAGCCGTCGTCCACACCATCGAACGAGCGGTAGTGCAACTCGTAGGCAACATGCAGTGCCAACTGGAAGTCGTCGTCGACGCGAGGGTCGACGTCATCGGAGATCGCGCCGAGGGTGTGCGACTCGCCCGTGAGGGTGGCGATGAGTGCCTCCGACAACGGTCCCCGCGGACGGGGCAATTGTGGGCCACGAGAGGTCATCGCGGTCGCTCGACCCCTCGTGCCATCGGAGAGGACCGACCAGACCGTGTCCGGGTCGGTGTTGATGATCGTTTGGTTGTGGGACATCGAACGGCTCAGACTCCGGCTGCCCTGCGCATGGGACACGACGTACCCGGACCGGCCGACATCAGCCCGATCGTTGCGAGGGCTCGCGCGATGCGAAACGGGCAACACAGCAGGGTGGCGAACTGCTGGGGGCGTGCCACCCGGGTGGAGGTGTCCACGGTGCGTGCGGCAACAACGCCGCCCGCGCCGCGCTGTCGTCCGCGCGACTGCGTCGAAACCGTTAGACGAGCGCGCCGCTGCGATTGACCGCAGTCGCGTCCGTACCGAGATAGGACTCGATGACGCGAGGATGGTCGAGCACCTCGGCTGGGGTGCCGCGCGCGATCACGCTGCCCAGCTCGAGCGCGTACATCTCGTCACAGATGCTCGACAGCAGCGGCATGTCGTGCTCGATGACGAGGATCGAGGTACCGGTGTAGGCCTGCAGTCGCTGCAGCAAGGGGCCCAGGGCTTCGGTCTCCTTCTGCGCAACGCCGCCGGATGGCTCGTCGAGGACGATCACCTTCGGGTCGGCGGCGAGGAGACACGCGATCTCGACGATGCGACGCGTGCCGGTGGAGAGCTCGCCGGTGAGCTTCTCGCGGAACGCGTCGAGTCCCATGAGCTCGATGAGCATGTCGACCTTCGTCGCGGTGTCTTCTTCGCTGTCGATCGACACCGGCTGACCGAGTGCCGCGGCCACCATGCTGCGCGTGAGCAGCTGTCGCTCGCGCGCGATGGCCAGCGTCTCGGCGGTGGTGAGCGACGGGAACAGCCGCGCTTCCTGGAAGGAGCGGCCCAATCCCTGCGCGGCGCGCTGATCGGGGGTGAGATCGGTGATGTCCTCGCCGAGCAGCTCGATCCGGCCACCGTCCACGCGAAGGAACCCCGAGACGCAGTCGAACAGCGTCGTCTTGCCCGCGCCATTCTGGCCGATGAGCCCGAGGATCTGTCCTTCCCGCAACTCGAGATCGACCTCGTCGACGGCGGTGATGCCCCCGAATCGCTTCGTGACGCCGACGCACTCGAGGATCACCGCCGCGTCTGCGGGGGGCGGCGTTCGCAACGGCTCCGGCTCGACCTTCTTGCGAAGCGGTCGACGACCTTGACGAGTCGCCGCCGCCGCTGGTGCCGGAGTCGATGGCGGCCCGCCGGCGTTCGCGCCCTGGATGAACACCGAACGCAGGATGTCCGGACGGTCGAGCAGCTCCTTCGTCGCGCCCGAGAAGCGGAACTCGCCCTTCTCCATGAACACCGCTCGCTCGGCGAGCTTCAGCGCAACGTTCACCGACTGCTCGACGACCACGACGGTCAGTCCGGTCTCGTGGATCTGATGCACGACGTCGATGAGCTGTCCGACGATCGTCGGAGCGAGACCGAGTGACAGCTCATCGATCAGCAGGAGCTTCGGATCGGGGATGAGGGCCTGCGCGATGGCGAGCATCTGTTGCTCGCCGCCGGACAGGTTGCCGGCCATCGTGGTGGTGCGCTCGCGCAGCCGCGGGAACAGCGACAGCACACGCTCCTCGGCGTCACGGACGGCCGACTTGTCCTTGCGCTTGAGCCAGCTCGCGAGGCCGAGGTTCTCCAGCACCGTCAGGGTGGGGAACACACTGCGCCCGCCGGGCATCATCACGATGCCGCGATCCGCGATGTCGTTCGTCGCCATGCTGGTGACGTCGGTGCCGTCGAAGATCACCTTGCCTCGAGCGGCGGGCAACAAGCCGGTGATGCACTTGAACAGCGTTGACTTCCCCGCGCCGTTCGTACCGAGCAGCGCGACGATCTCACCCTCTTCGATCTCGAGGCTCAGTCCGAACAGGATCTGCACCTGTCCGTACGCCGCGTCGAGATCCTGCACCTCGAGGAAGCTCATGACAGCGCTCCCGAGATCACTTCGGTCTCGTCTTCGGCGTGGTCCTCGAGCGCTTCTTCGTTGTCGGTCAGGTCGACATCGACCCGCTTGTCGGCGACGAGACTGGGCACGACGAGACCGTGCCGGTTCGCCACCCACCGCAGGTACGCGTCGCGGATGCGGTGCGCGAGCTGCCACAGGCCACCGGGAAGGAAGTAGAGGATGAAGAGCAGTCCCGTTCCGGTGAGACCTTGTTGCAACGCGACTGCGGCGCTGCCACCGGAGTACTTGTTGACGAGGTAGTCGGCGAGGCGGAACAGGAACACGCCGGAGATCGCGCCGCTGATCGAGCTCAGCCCGCCGATGACGGCGAACGAGAACACCTGTAGCGACATCGCCGGGTTGAACGTGCCTTGGCCGGCGTTGGTCAGCACGACGACGTAGAGCGCACCCGCGAGCCCGGCCAGGCAGCCGGAGAACATGAACGTCTGCAATTTCACGCGCGTCGTCGGAATCGCCATCGCGCCGGCGGCGCGCTCGTTGTCACGCGTCCCGATCATCGCTCGGCCGGCACGCGTGCCCCGAACCCTACGGACGACGAGCAACGAGAGTCCGAGGGCGGCGACGCAGAAGAAGAACATCGTCCGCTGGTCGCCGAGATCGAAGCGCTTCCACAGCACCGGCCGTACGACACGTCCCGGAACCCAACTCGGGAAGTTGTTCGGGTTGAGGAAGTAGGAGTCGAGCGCGACGGCGAACGCCAGCGTCGTCACCGCGAGATACAGGCCCTTGATGCGCAATGCCGGTAGACCGATCAGCACCGCGACGGCCGCTCCCGCAGCCATGGCGCCGGCGATGGCGACGAACAGGTCGACGTTCCAGTTCTCCATCAGTCCGCCCGCGACCATCGCGCTGACGCCGACGATGCCGAACTGCCCGAGGCTGATGTTGCCGCCCCAGCCGGTGAGCACGACGAGCGACACGGCGACGAGGGCCCAGATGATGGCGAAGCTCAGCAGCACCGACTCACTCGGCTTGGCGTGCGTTGGTAGCCAGATCAGCACGAGCGCCCCGGCACCGATCAGCACCCACTTCGCGATCTGCACCTCGCGCACGCGCCGCAACACATCGGGGATCGGCTTCAACAGCCCGGCCGCATCCCATGAGCTCTCACCGGTTTCGGCCCGTGTCGACTTGTCGCGCTGCAACAGCAGCGCGACGAGGATGACAACGAGGAACGTCACGTCGAACACGGACTCCGCAGTGACGTTCCAGCGGATCGTCCACTCGGCAACGCCGGTTCCGAGCCCGGCGGCCAGCGCGACCGGGAACGACTTGAAACGAGCGATCACGGCGACGGCGAGCCCGGGGAGGATCGCGCTGGCACTGACGCCGGGTTGCGGGTTCACGCCGATGAATGGCACGGTCAGCACGTAGGTGAGCGCACTGAGCCCACCCGCGATCGCCCACACCACCGTTTGCAGCCGCTTGACCGGCACGCCGAGGAGGAGGGCTCGGTCGTTGTTCTCGGCCGCGGCGCGGACGGCACGGCCTGTGCTCGTGCGGAGCATGAACCACGCCAGTCCGGCGAGCAGCAGCGGCGCGAGCGCGAGCAGCAGCACATGATCTCCGCGGATCAAGTACGGCCGGACGGTGAAGCTCGAGCTCAACGGTGTGTCCAGGTTCCCGATGAACTTGGTGCTGCCGATCAGGTTGACGAGAAAGGCGAAGCCGAACGCGCCCATCAGCTGCGCAAGCCCGATCGTCGCGACCGTGAGCACGAGCCGTGACGACCGCGCGAAACGGCGCACCACCAGGATGTCGGTGAGCCCGCCGATGACGACACCGAACACGACTGCGACGAGCATGCAGACGAACCAGTTGGCCTGTTTGCCCACGTACATGCCGACTGCGACCGACCCCGCCATCGCTCCCATCGCGCCGTAGGCGAAGTTGACGATCCGCGTCGTGCGATAGATCAGGATGAGCCCCATCCCGATCAGCGCGTACGAGGTGCCGTACACGATGCCTTGGGTGACGACGCCGACCGGCATGCGTTCCGGGAGCGGCGAGCCGGGCATCGGATACGTCACCAAGTAGAGCGCGACGGCGGCGGCGACGACCTGGGCGGTGCGGTTGCCGCGCAACTGACGGATCATGGCGCCGACACCGGAGGCGTGGACGCAGGCGCCGTCGTTGTGGTCGTCGTCGACACAACGGTCGTAGTCGTCGATGACGATGCGGGACGTTCGACATCCCGTTCGGGCGCAACGCTCGGCGCCAGGATCAGCATCAGCACGAACAGCACGGCGCCGACGAGGGCTGGGCCGAAGCCGCCGGCGAGGTGGAAGTTGTGGGGCTTCTTGCGCAGCGCCGTGATCGCATCTGCGGCGGCCGGTGCGTGAGGCGTGGAGCCGTTCATCGTCATTGTGGTTTGAACCAGGTTGCGGGAGGACGGTCGGAGTTGTCGCGCGTGTAGCGCTGGCCACCGGCCAGCTGCTGCCACGCACCGGGTTTGTTGTTCTGGCCGGAGATCGCGTTCGGGTCCCACCAGATCTCACGGAAGTCGTCGGTGGTCGTGTAGTCGTCCGGAGCGAAGTGCCAGAGACCTCTCGGCCCGCTCTGCGCGGGATAGGCGAACATTCCCTGCGCGAAGGTGTCGGGTGTCAGGTTCGGTCCGGCCATCTCGAGCCCGATCGCGAGCATGTACATCTGGTAGTAGAGCTCCTCGACGCCGAACGCCGGCTCGTCGTTTGGTCGCATCTGCTTGTACGCCGCATACGGATACGAGCGGCCCTCGGGTTCGGACTCGGCGTTGTAGGCGATCCCGTACGCGTGCGCCCACTGCGTCTGATCGATGAGCTGGCTCACGATGTCCTGGTCGACGAATGCGAGGCCTGCGGTCTCCCATTCCGGTGTGTAGTTCTGTTCGTTCGCCTTCGGTGTGAGGCCGAGCGCGAGCATCACCGGATCGCAACCGCACAACACCGTGGTGACGCCCGCGTCCTTCAACTGGGCGATGATGTTCGACGCCTGATTCGGCATCGACGAGATGTCGAGCTTGTACTTGAGATTGATCTTCGGCGTGATGTTCCCCGCCGCGAGCAACGAGGTGTAGTGGGAGACCGACTCCTGATACTCCTGGTTCTCGGGAGCGACGATGCCGTACACCCGCGGCTTGCCGTTCACGTCGGGCCCGCCGTACTGCGCGACGGAACCCGCGGGCTCGCGCACGAGGATCTCCGACGCGGCCGACTCCGTCACGTTGGTGCCGTCGGGGAAATTGCTCCATGCATACGGCGCGCGCTGCACGAACCACTCACGTGACGGGTACGGCGCTCCGAAGTTGACGATCCCCTGCTGCACGAGCGCATCGGCGTAGGGGAGTGTGATGCCGCTCAGGTCCGCGAACGCACCCATCTCCTGACTCACGTGCACGGCATCGGACAGCGCTTGCTCTTTGCCGCCGCCGAGCAACTCGGACGATCCGTTGCCCTGTCCCTTGAAGAACTGGATGTTGATCTTGCGGCCGTAGAACTGGAAGTGCGAGTTGAAGTAGTCGGCCAACGCCATGATCGTGTTCTCGACGGCTTCTTGGGACGAGATCACGGGCTCGCCCGACAGCTGGGCGAAGATCTCGCCCGCCGTCGGTCCCTCGAGCTCCCGGATGGCAACGGTGATGTCGGTCGCCGTCACGCCCTTGTACGTCGCGCCACCGTTGTCGCCGCTGAACGTGAGGCACGGCGGCGAGTACGGATCTCCCGGGACCTGTTGGGCGCGGTCCTGACACGGCTGCACGCCGCCGCCCGCCGCTTGGCCACCTCCGCCTCCCGCACCAGCGGTCGAGGCCCCGCCTGGGCCGCCGGCAGTTGCGGCGGCGTCCGTCGCGCCGGCGCCGGGCCCGGCCGCGGCCTGATTGGCGGTGACGGCGGTGGGTGCACGCGCGGTGAGGAACTGTTGCTTGGCACGCGTGACCGGCGCGAACACAGCGAGCATCAGCGCGAACGCCGACGCAACGATGAAGAGCGGCGCGTAGCTCTTCGCCGTCCGACCGGCGTCACCGGGCAGTCGCCGAAGCAGCCGATCGATCATGCGATCCCCTCGGCGGCCACAGCGCGCAGGCGACGTTGGTGGCGCCAGTCGAGATAGGCGACGCCGCTCGTGAGTCCGATCCCCGCGAGTGCAAGTGGCACACCCAAGCCGCGCGAGCAGGTCGGACGCTTGGCCGGGCTCAGCGTCTCGCAGATCGTCGTGAGCGGGCCGACCTGCGCGATGTTCGACGTTGGCTTCGTTGCCGCAGTCGACCCGGGCGGGCTCGCAGCACCGGCGCTCGCCGGACCCGTCGTGCTGCCCACGACACCGGACGCGGGCAGGATGTTGCCGGGACCAGTGAAGGGCTTCACGTCACTGAACGGGTTCTGGTAGTCGACCTGTCCGGAGCTGGCGAACGCGCCGCCGATGTCGATGATCATGAAGCCGGTGCCCGAGAGGACGTCGATGGTGATGTCCGCGACGAGCAGGCCGCCGGCGAGCTGGCACGCGGTCGTCGCGATCTGGTTGACGATCTGCTCGCGCTGCGCGCGCGTGGCATTGAGTCCAGGGCCGAGCGCGGTCTTGCCTGCGGGAGAGTCCTTGAGCTCGATGCGCAGCGGTGTCACCTGGACGAAGTCGTTGGGGCTCGTGATGTGCTGCACGATCGGGAGCTGCACGGTGATGCCAGTCGTCTCGAGCGCCTTGTTGATTGCATCCTGGAGCGGCGCCGTCTGGTCGGTGGGGAGCGGGACACCGCTCGACGCCGCGGTCGCCACCGAGAACGTGCCGGTCTGCGATGGGTTCTCACCAGTGCGATGGACCGCGTGCCACTGCGCGTTGTGCAGTTGCACCACACCCGCGATGTCGATGTCCGCCGACATCGTCGCGTCGGCCTCTCGCGCCTTGCCGGGATCCACGCGCGCAGTCGCATCCGACCTGCCGCCCGACAGCGTCACCACGGACCCGACGGCGCCGACGATGTTCGTGACGTCCGCATGCGACGCGGGGGTCGGATCCGCACTTGCTTCTTTGCGGCCACCGCCGAGCGCGTTTCCTGCGATCGGTGCCTCGTCCTTCGATGCGGAAGCCGCGCCCTTGCGGTTGTCGACGACCAAGGGTTGAGGAAGTTGGTCCGGCTTGACCGCGCCCGGATCGCCGTTGCACTGCTCGGCCGTGAGCGATGACCCGATCAGTCCGAGGTCGACCGCTTGGGCTTGCGCTTCGGCGAGGTTGTTCGCCACGTGCGCGAGCGATGTTCCCGTCGTGGTTGCGAGTCCGAGCGACCCGACGCCGGGGGCGATGCGCAGGACCGACGCTTGGGCAACGGCGTTGCCGTTGGCGAAGGGTGTCTCGTCCGCGCCGGCGGTTTCGGCTGCTCCTGCGAGTGCGAACGTCGCGCCGCCGACCATCGACAGGCTGAGCACCCCGACGGCGATCGTGCGGGCGTAGGCGCGTAACGGCCTTACGCTGCGGCGCATCCGCTGACGGTCCATGCGCTTCCCCCCGAGGACTCGGCCCGGCCTAGGTGTTTCCCCTTCTGATTCGGCGCTGTGACGGATGTCTCCTCGCGGCGGGCGTGTCATCTCTTCTGACAAGCGAGCCGCGCACGCCCACCGGTCGAGGTGCGTTACAACTGCACGAGCGGGCACGTTCGGCGCGCCCGCGAGGCCGGTCCTCGCGTCGCTCGCAGTACGGTGCGACGAAACGACGAACGGGGGGTTGAGAGATGGCAACGGAAGGTTTCGAGCAGGCCGTCAGTGTGGCCAAGAACGTGCTCGGCAATGTGAAAGCGGATCAGCTGGATGACCCGACGCCGTGTGCGTCGTGGAAGGTGCGGGACCTGATCAACCACCTCGTCGGGGGCAGCTACTTCTTTGCTGCAGCGACGAATGGCGAGGCCGCGGGTGACGGGTCTGACGCGCCGGACTTCGCCTCGGGCGACTACAAGGCGGCGTACGAAGAGGGTTCCAAGCAGGCCATCACCGCATTCCAGGCGCCGGGCGCGTTGGAGCGGACCGTCAAGGTGCCGTTCGGGGAGTTCCCCGGCGCCGCATGGATGGGCCTGGCGACGACCGACACGTTCGCCCATGCCTGGGATCTCGCGAAGGCGACCGGGCAGAGCACCGACATCGCGCCTGCGTTGGCGGATCAGTTGCTCGTGGGCGCCCGTCAGGCCATCCCCGACGCACTTCGCGGAGACGAGCCGATGCCGTTCGCGGCAGAGCAGCCCTGCCCGGACGGCGCGTCGTCCGCGGATCGCCTCGCCGCGTTTCTCGGCCGCTCCGTGTAGCGACGTTCGGCTACTTCGGCGGCGCGGCGAACGGGGTCGCGATGTACCAGTCGTGACCCTCGGGGTCGCGAAGCCCGTACTCGCGCTGGCCGTAGTCTTCGTCGGTCGGCTGTCGCAGGATCGTGGCGCCGGCGGCGCGCGTTCGCTCGAAGTGCGAGTCGACGTCGGCGACGTGCAACACGATGCCGGCCGTACGTACGCCGGACGCGGCCGGTGTCGTGAACGCGCCACCGGTCTCGTGCAACCAGAAACATCGGTCTCCGGCTCTCACTTCGCCATGGATCACGCGCCCGTCGTGCTCGTGCAGGCCGCCGGAGTCCAGTCCGATCACGCTCACGAGGAAGTCGTGTTCCGCGCGGATGTCGACGCACGGAAGCACTGGGATCACATCCACGAACTCAGTCGCCATGTTGCGGAGCGTACG
>DASUCS010000409.1:0-6520 GCA_036275935.1 Acidimicrobiales bacterium | reverse complement strand
CGGAGCGGAGGCGTGGGCGTCAGTCGACGGGGACGGCATCCACGTGACGGTGCGAGCCGGCGCTCCCCTCGACCAGGTCGTGCTGAAGTCGTACTGCATCGGCGCCGCGCACATGGCGCTCGGGTGGGTGACCAGCGAGGGTCTCGCCGTGGCCGAGGACGGTGAGCCGTTGGACCTCACGATCCGGTCCTTCGGCGTGCTGCGGGCGGTGGACACTCCGCCGATCAACGTGCACATCGAGGACGACGGGTCGGCACCCCGCAACGGCAGCGATGCGGTGTTCGCCGCGGTGGCCGCGGCCGTGTGGCGCGCGCAAGGCTGCCCGTCGACGTTCCCGACCGGAAGGATGCTGCGATGACTGCGAAGCCTGTCGGCCCGTACACGCCCGTCGTACGGGCGGGGGAGTGGTTGGTCGTGTCGGGCCAGGTTGGTCTGGCGGACGGCAAGCTGGTTCCGGGTGGGCTCGAGGGCGAGTTGCGGCAGGCGATCGCCAATCTGCGCGGCCATCTCGAGGCGAACGGAGCGTCGCTGACCGACGTGGTGAAGACCACCGTGTTCCTGCGACACATGAGCGACTACGCGCTGATGAACGAGGTGTACGTCGACGAGTTCGGCGATCACCGTCCGGCGCGCTCCGCGATCGGCGTCGCGGAGCTACCGATCGGCGCGCTCGTCGAAGTCGAAGCCTGGGCGTACCGCGGATAAGAATGTTCTTGTGGACTTCGGCCCGATCATCATCGTGTTCGTCTTGCTCATCGTGTTGCCGGTGACGTTTCTCGTCGGCGGCGCGGTGGTGGCGATGGTGTTGAGCTCGCAGCTCAAGGCGAACGCCGAGGCGACCCACGAGGGCAGCGAGCTCATCGATCTGAATCGCTAGCGCAGCCCGCCGCGCCGCTAAGGTGCGCCTCGCAGTACCTGGGTTGGTTAGGGCGAGGCAGTCGCAGGGCGGCGACCGGACCCCAGTTCACTGAAAGGGGTTCCGGCCATGGCGACCGGCACCGTGAAGTTCTTCAACTCTGAGAAGGGTTGGGGATTCATCGCGTCCGACGAGGGCGGTGATGAGCTCTTCGTGCACTACAAGAACATTCAGGGCAACGGCTTCCGCACGCTCGAGCAAGGCCAAAAGGTCGAGTTCACCAGCGAACAAACCGACCGCGGCCTCCAAGCAAAGGACGTAAAGCTCGTCTGAGCTTCCGGCTGCGCCGCCTTCGCGCGAAAACACTCCAGCCGGTTGTCGGGCCGTGTGCGCGCGTGCACTCGCGAGTCAGGCGAAGCCGCCGCTGGGAGCGAAGCGACAGGCGGCCGCCTGACAGCACAAAAGAACGGGCGCCGAACGGCGCCCGTGATTTGTGTCGGAAAAAAGCAAGTGCGCTCCGGGGGGTCGGCGTCCACGGAGCGCACCTACTTGCTTCCTGAGTTGGTTGTCGCTTCATCACTCGGTGACGGCCAGCTCCGTCACGTTCGTGATTGCAGAGAGTTGGAAGACGAGCGCCGTCTGAAGGACCCGCACCCAGCGAACGGTCACAACTCGGTCTCTGTCCCCGTCCTCCTCTTCTCTACGCCGGTCATCCTCCCGAATTCGAGTGAGGACGTCCATGACTCGGACGGGTCATTTGCAGCCACCGCCACGGGCTAGTGCGCGGTGTGAAAATCACACTCCCCAGCGGGACTGCCCGAACCGGTAACCGACCGAGCGCACGGTCTGGATGAGGTTGGCGTGTTCCTCGCCGAGCTTGGCGCGAAGACGTCGGATGTGAACGTCGACCGTGCGCGCCCCGCCGTAGTACTCGTAGCCCCACACGCGTGACAGCAGCGTCTCGCGCGTGAACACCTTGCCGGGGTGCGACGCGAGGAACTTCAACAGCTCGTACTCCATGTACGTGAGGTCGAGCGGCTTCGCGGCGCACGCGGCCTGGTAGGTCTCGAGGTTGAGGACGAGCTCGCCGTACTCGATCAACTCGGGCCGAGTACCGCGCCCGGTCCGCCAGAACAGGTGCTTCAGCCGGGCCTCGAGCTCACGCGGGTGGAACGGCGCGAGGCAGAAGTCGTCGAACAGGTCGTCGCGCAGCTCGAGATCGCTGAGCTGCGCGCCCGACACCAGGAGCAAGACCGGCTCGAGGGGGATGTCACGCTTGCGCAGCGCACGGCACAGCGAGAACGCACCTTCGGGGTCGATGTCCGCGCAGATGATGGCGCCGGCCCAACCGTCGTCGGGCTCGACGCGCTGCGCGTTCAACTCGTCGGCCACCGATTTCCACGGATAGCCACCGAGATCGAGCGCCTGCGCCAGTTCTGGGGGCGGCGGATCGGGATAGAGAAGCAGCGGTTCCATCTACACGTTGCGGTAGTAGCGGTCGAGTTCCCACTGCGTGATCTGCGTCTTGTAGGCGCGCCACTCGGCGCGCTTGTTGCGGAGGAACCACTCGAAGACGTGTTCGCCCAACGCCTCGGCGACGAGCTCGGACCCTTCCATCACGTCGACGGCTTCGGACAGCGAGCCGGGTAGCACGTTGATGCCCTCGGCCATGCGCATCTCGTCGGTCATCTCGTACAGGTTCGCGGTCGTCTCGGACGGGAGCTCGTAGCTCTCCTCGATGCCCTTGAGCCCGGCGGCGAGCACGACGGAGAACGCGAGGTACGGGTTGCACGCCGGATCGGGGGCGCGGAACTCGATGCGCGTCGACTCGGTCTTGCCTCGCTTGGCGTGCGGCACATTCACCACGACGGAACGGTTGTTGCGAGCCCACGACACGTAGATGGGGGCTTCGAATCCCACAACGAGGCGCTTGTAGGAGTTCACCCACTGGTTGGTGATCGCAGAGATCTCTCGTGCGTGGCGCAGCAGCCCGGCGATGAACCCACGCGCCACCTTCGACAGCCCGTGCGGATCACCGGGATCGTGGAACGCATTGGTGTCGCCCTCGAACAGCGAGAAGTGCGTGTGCATCCCAGAGCCCTGGACGACCTCGAGAGGCTTCGGCATGAACGTGGCGTGGATGCCGTTCTGGTGTGCCACTTCCTTCACTACCACGCGGAACGTCATCACGTTGTCGGCCATCGTGAGCGCGTCCGTGTACCGCAGGTCGATCTCGTGCTGGCTCGGCGCGTCCTCGTGGTGCGAGTACTCGACCGGGATGCCCATCGCCTCGAGCGCTTGGATCGTCTGTTTGCGGATGTCACGCGCGACGTCGGCGGTCGTGAGGTCGAAGTACGACGCCGCATCGAGGGGTTCGGGCGGCAGCTTCGGATCGGAGTCCTTGAAGTAGAAGTACTCCATGTCGGGCGACGCGTAGAACGTGAAGCCCTTCTCCCGGGCCTTCTCGAGGTTGCGCTTCAGGACCTGGCGGGGGTCACCCTCGAACGGGGTGCCGTCGAGGTTGGCGATGTCGCAGAACATCCGGGCGGACGCAGAGTCGTCGATCCCGAACGGCAGCAGCTCGAAGCTGTTGGCGTCGGGCATCGCCAGGACGTCGCTCTCCTGGACACGGCTGAAGCCGTCGATGGCCGATCCGTCGAACTGCATGCCCTCTTCGAACGCCATTTCCAGCTCCGCCGGCGAGGTCTCGACCGACTTCAGCTGGCCGAGCACGTCGCTGAACCACAGGCGGATGTGCCGGACGCCGCGTTCTTCGACCGTGCGCAGCACGTAGTCCTGTTGGCGCTCCATCACCCGAACATGTTGGCATGGGGGGTGCGGAGGGCCCCCTGCCCTTCCTCCGTTTCATCCTGCGTTCACACAAGGGCAACAACGCGGCAATGGGTCCTCTCGATGCTGGTGGGGCTCTTAGCCGGACGAGACGAAAGAGATCAATGAGCTACAAGGCCGAGTACATCTGGATCGACGGGACCGAGCCGACCGCTCGGCTGCGCTCCAAGACGAAGGTTCTCACCGGAAAGGCGCCGAAGACCGTCGCTGACCTGCCCATCTGGGGGTTCGACGGCTCGAGCACCAACCAGGCGCCGGGCAGCAACTCGGACTGCGTGCTGCAGCCGGTGTTCGTGTGTCCCGACCCGATCCGCGGTGGTGATCACGTTCTCGTGATGAGCGAGGTGCTCCTCACGGACATGACGCCGCACCCGACCAACACGCGGGCCCTCCTGCGGCCGGTCGCCGAGAAGTTCGGCGCCCAGGAGCCCCTCTTCGGCATCGAGCAGGAGTACACGTTCTTCAAGAAGTCGCACCCGCTCGGGTTCCCCGCGGGCGGCTTCCCGGCCCCTCAGGGCTTCTACTACTGCGGCGTCGGCGCCGACGAGGTCTACGGCCGTGACGTCGTCGAGAAGCATCTCGACAACTGCCTCGCGGCGGGCCTGTCGCTGTCCGGCATCAACGCCGAGGTCATGCCCGGCCAGTGGGAGTTCCAGGTCGGGCCGCTCAGCCCGCTCGAGGTCTCGGACCAGCTGTGGTTGGCCCGCTGGCTGCTGTACCGCACGGCCGAGGACTTCGGCGTCTCCGCGACGCTCGATCCGAAGCCGGTCAAGGGTGACTGGAACGGTGCGGGTGCGCACACGAACTTCTCGACGAAGGCGATGCGCGAGAACTACGACGCGATCATCACCGCGTGCGAGGCGCTCGGCACGAAGGCGGCCGAGCACGTGAAGAACTACGGCGCGGACATCGAGCACCGCCTCACGGGTTCCCACGAGACGGCCCCGTGGCACGAGTTCAGCTACGGCGTGTCGAACCGCGGCGCGTCGGTGCGCATCCCGTGGCAGGTCGAGGTGGACAAGAAGGGCTACATCGAGGATCGTCGCCCGAACGCCAACTGCGACCCCTACGTGGTGACGCGCATGATCGTCGACACGTGCTGCTCGGCGCTCGACAAGGCGTTGCAGTCGTAAGAGTCCCACCGGAGGGCGGCCGGACCGCGGCCGCCCTCGCCGGTGACTAGGTTGCGCCCGTTCAAGGGAGCGACCACCAGAGGAGGGCCACGTGCAGGAGCGCACCCCCGACGAGGTACTGGGTCTCATCCGCGACGAAGCGGTCGACATCGTCGACTTCCGCTTCTGCGACTTGCCGGGGCTCATGCAGCACTTCTCGGCGCCGGCGCACGAGCTCAGCGCCGATGCCTTCGAGGAGGGGCTGGGTTTCGACGGGTCGTCGATCCGCGGCTTCCAGGAGATCCAGGAGTCGGACATGATCCTCGTGCCCGACCCCAACACGGCAGTCATCGACCCGTTCCGCCAGCACCGCACGCTGAACATCAACTGCTTCGTGCGGGACCCGATCACCCTCGAGCCCTACTCGCGTGATCCGCGCTACGTCGCGAAGAAGGCCGAAGACCATCTCGTGTCGACGGGGCTCGCCGACACGGCGTACTTCGGTCCGGAAGCCGAGTTCTTCATCTTCGACGACGTGCGGTTCCACTACGACCAACACTCCGCCTCGCACTCGGTCGACTCGATCGAAGCCGCGTGGAACACAGCGCGCGACGAGGGTGGGCAGAACCTCGGCTACAAGATCCGGTACAAGGAGGGGTACTTCCCGGTTCCGCCGATGGACCAGTACCAGGATCTGCGCTCCGAGATGATCCTCACGATGGAGCGACTCGGCATCGAAGTCGAGATCCAGCACCACGAGGTGGGCACCGCCGGTCAAGCCGAGATCGACATGCGCTTCGACACGATGCTGCGCATGGCCGACAAGCTGATGCTCTACAAGTACGTCGTGAAGAACGTCGCGTGGGCGGCGGGCAAGTCGGCGACGTTCATGCCGAAGCCGATCTTCCAGGACAACGGGTCGGGCATGCACTGCCACCAGTCGTTGTGGAAGGGCGGAGAGCCGCTGTTCTTCTCGGAGACCGGCTACGCCGGGCTGTCCGACATGGCGCGCTGGTACATCGGCGGACTGTTGACGCACGCACGCGCGGTGCTCGCGTTCGCGGCGCCGACGACCAACTCGTACAAGCGGTTGGTGCCGGGCTACGAGGCGCCGGTCAATCTGGTGTACTCGCAGCGCAACCGCTCCGCATCCGTGCGCATCCCGCTGTACTCGAAGAGCCCCAAGGCCAAGCGACTCGAGTTCCGCTGCCCTGACCCGTCGTGCAACCCGTACCTCGCCTTCTCCGCGATGTTGCAGGCCGGCCTCGACGGCATCAACAATCGCATCGAGCCGCCGCCTCCGGTCGACAAGGACCTCTACGACCTCCCGCCGGAGGAGTTGGCCAAGGTGCCGCAGGTTCCCGGTTCGCTCGACGAGGCACTTGCCGCGCTCGAAGCCGACAACGACTTCCTGAAGGTCGGCGGTGTGTTCACCGAGGACCTCATCGAGACATGGATCTCGTACAAGCGCGAGACGGAGATCGACGCCGTGCGCCTCCGCCCGCACCCCTACGAGTTCTCGCTGTACTACGACATCTAGCCATCGGGCCCGCTGACCTGCTCGTTTAAGGGTCAGCGGGCCACTTGGTCCGTCTCTGGTCCGTCAGAGTGGCGGCGCGTAGCGCGCTGAGGAAGGTGCTGAACGGTCCTACGCGGCGCCGAACGGCAACCACGGGGGCGAATACGTATACAGCCGCTCGTT
>DASUCS010000408.1:0-8921 GCA_036275935.1 Acidimicrobiales bacterium | reverse complement strand
GTCGCCGTCGACGGCCTCGAGCGCCGCCTTCGTCGCGGCGACATCGTCTTCGAAGGACGTCATCGGCAAGTCGAACGTCTCGACCGCGACGCCCTGTTCGCCGAGCAGCGCAACGACCTTGTCCCAGCACCACGCGCCGTGCCACGCGCCATGCACGAGCACGACGGTCTTCTCGTCACTCATGTCTCGAGCCTCGCACACCCGCCAGACGACGTTCGAGGAAGACGCGCTCGGCTGCGTTCGTCGCGAGGTCGATGGCGCGCTCGTACGCCAGTGCGGCTTCGTCGTTCCGTCCGACGCGGCGCAGGAGGTCAGCGCGGGTCGAATGAAAGAGGTGCATCTCGTCCAGCGCAGGAGCGAGCGCGTCGACGAGCTCGAGACCGTGGTGAGGGCCGTGTGCCATCGCGATGGCGACCGCGCGGTTGAGCGCGACGACCGGCGAGGGGTCGATCCGGGCGAGTTCGCCGTACAGCGCGGCGATCTCGGCCCAGTCCGTTTCTGCAGCTGTGGGTGCCTCTGCGTGCAACGCGGCAATCGCGGCCTGGAGCTGGTACACGCCGGTCCGCTGGCGGAGCGCGCGTTCGACGAGGCCGACGCCTTCGGCGATCTGCGCCCGGTTCCAGTGCGAGCGGTCCTGGTCGGCGAGCAACACCAGGTCGCCGCGCTCGTCGACCCGCGTGGAGCGGCGGGCGTCGTGGAGCAGCATCAGCGCGAGCAACGCCATCGGGTCTGCCTCGTCAGGCATGAGGTCCACCAGCAGACGCGCCAACCGGATGGCCTCGTCGCACAGCTCATCGCGTACGAGATCGTCACCGGCCGTCGCCGTGTAGCCCTCGTTGAAGATGAGGTAGAGCACTTCGAGCACCGGTTCGAGGCGGACCGGCAGCTCGTGGTCGTCGGGCACTCGGTAGGGGATGCCGGCCGTCTTGATCTTGCGCTTGGCCCGCACCAGCCGCTGCGCCATCGTTGCTTCCGGCACGAGAAACGCGCGCGCGATCTCGTCAGTGGTGAGCCCGCCGAGGGTGCGCAGCGTGAGCGCCACTTGCGCTTCTGTCGCGAGCGCCGGGTGACAGCACGTGAAGATCAACCGCAGCCGATCGTCGGTGATCGCCGTCATGTCGAGATCGTTGCGTTCGTCGTCGGCCGCGAGGAGCTCGTGCGCTGCAGCGTGCTTGTCGCCTCGCTTCGCCTCGCGACGCAGCCGGTCGATCGCCTTGCGCCGCGCGGTCGTGAGCAGCCATGCCCCAGGGCGGTCGGGCACGCCGTCGATCGGCCACCGTTCGAGGGCGACGACGGTTGCCTCCTGCAGCGCGTCCTCCGCGGCATCGAAGTCACCGAGCGATCGAATGAGCGACGCGAGCACCTGCCCCGACTCCCGCCGGAACAGGTGCTCGAAGCTCACTGTGCGATCGGGCTCAGCCGAGGTCGCGGATCGGGCGCACCTCGACCGTGGCGGTTCGGGCATCGGGAATGCGGGCCGCCAGCTCGATCGCTCGGTCGAGGTCCTTGACGTCGACGATGTAGAAGCCGCCGAGGACTTCCTTCGTCTCCGCGAACGGGCCGTCGGTGGTGGAGGTCTTGCCGTTGCGGACGCGCACGCTGGTGGCCGTTTCCGGACCTTCGAGTGGCTCGCCCGCGACCATCTCGCCGCTGTCCAGGATCTCCTGCGTGAACGCCATGTACTCCTGGTGCATCTTCTCCGCGTTGGCGGGATCGAACTGCGACGGGTCGTTGGTGATCAGCAGCATGTACTTCATCGAGGTCTCCTCTCGTCGTGGTGCCAGTACGACGAACGGGGTTCCGCCGAATCGACAGGTCCGTCAGAGAAAGATCACAGCAGGCCGCGAAGCAGCTCGCGTGTGCGAGAGCGCTCGGAGTCGTCGACGCCGAACTCGGCGGCGAGGAAGTCCGTGGCCCCGGCGTCGCCGATGCGCTCGATGGCCGACCGCACGGTCTTCTCGTCGCCGACCAAGGCGATGTCCGCCGGACCAGACAGACCCTCGCGGTCGAGCATGGCGCGATAGCTCGGCAGCTGGCCGTACACGGCGAACATGGTGGCGGCGCGCTCGCGAGCACCGTCGGGGTCATCGGTGACGCACACCGGGAATCCGGCAACGACGCGGAACGCCTCGGGCCGTCCGGCCTCGGCGGTCGCGGACCTGAGCGTCGGGACCGTGTGCTCGGCCAGCGTCGACGGTCCGGTCATCCACGTGATCGTTCCGTCCGCCATGCGGCCGGTGAGCCGCAGCATCTGGGTGCCGAGGGCGGCGACGAGGACCTCCGGTGCGCGGATGTCGGGCGAGATCGCGACCGGCCCGTTCGCGGAGAGCGCGTCGCCCTTGAACTGCACGGCACGGTCGTAGAGCAGCGCGCGCAGAACGGTGAGGTACTCGCGCATGTGCCGCACCGGCTTGTCGAACGAGTAGCCGAACATCTGCTCGATGACGAACTGATGTGAGAGGCCGATACCGAGTGCCAGACGCTCACCGATGGCGGACTGCACCGTGAGCGCCTGGCTCGCGAGCATCATCGGATGCCGGGGGTAGGTCGGTACGACCGATGTGCCCAGTTCGATGCCCGGTACTTCGTGACCGACGACCGCCAGCGCGGTGAGCGCATCGATGCCGAAGACCTGCGGCAACCAGTAGCTCGAGAACCCTTGGTGATTCGCTTCGGCGACGTGCTTCGTCAACTCGTCGAGCCCACCGGGATGCTCGCCGGCTTCCAGTCCCCCGAAGATTCCGATCCGCATGTCGGCGCACGCTACTGGCGCGCGGGAGTAGAACGACGGGCATGCGCGTTCCTCTGACTGTCGCGGACCAGCTCGAACGGGCGGCGCTGGTGTACCCCGAACGTGTCGGCATCGTGGACGAACCGGATCCTCCCGGTGGCGGACTCGGGACGCTCACCTACGGCCGGGTTGCCGAGTTGGCGCGGGCGCAGGCGGCGATGCTCGACGAGCGCGGGATCGGTACCGGCGAGCGCGTGTGCATCGTCAGTCACAACAGCGCGCGGCTGTTCGTCAGCTTCTTCGGCGTGAGCGCGTTCGGACGGGTGCTCGTTCCGGTCAACTTCCGCCTCAACAGCGAGGAGATCGGCTACATCGTCGAACACTGCGGTGCGTCGATGCTGCTGTTCGATCCCGAGCTCGAGGACACGCTCGCGGGCATCGAGTGCAAGCACAAGATCATGTTGGGCACCGCGACCGACGGCGAGATCTATCTCGAGGGGCGCGAACCGAAACCGTGGGCCAACCCGGACGAGGACGCCACGGGGACCATCAACTACACCAGTGGGACCACAGCCCGGCCGAAGGGCGTGCAGCTCACGCACCGCAACCTGTGGGTGAACTCCACGACGTTCGGCTGGCATGCGACGGTGACCGATCGCGACACATACCTGCACACGTTGCCGATGTTCCATTGCAACGGCTGGGGCATGCCGTACGCGCTCACCGCGATGGGGGCGAAGCAGGTCGTGCTGCGCAAGGTCGACGGCAACGACATCTTGCGGCGCATCGACGAGCACGGCGTCACGCTGCTGTGTGGTGCGCCCGCTGTCGTTGCCGCGGTGTTGGACGCGGCATCGACGTGGGACGGTCCGATCCCCGGCGCGGGTCGCACGCGCATCGTGGTCGCCGGCGCGCCGCCGCCGACGCGCACGATCGAACGCGTCGAGACCGAGCTCGGCTGGGAGTTCATCCAGATCTACGGCCTCACGGAGACCGCGCCGCTGCTGACGATCAACCGCGGCCGTGCGGAGTACGACGACATGACACCGGGAGACCGCGCTGTGAAGCTCGGCCGTGCGGGTGTGCCCGCCATCGGCGTGCGCATCTCGATCAGCCAACAGGGAGAGGTGCTCGCGCGATCGAACGTGGTGCTCGAGGGCTACTGGGAGCAGCCCGAGGCGACCGCCGACGCGATCGTCGACGGCTGGTTCCACACGGGTGACGGCGGCTCGGTGGACGACGAGGGCTACGTCACGATCAGCGACCGCAAGAAGGACGTGATCATCTCCGGTGGCGAGAACGTGTCGTCGATCGAGGTCGAGGACGTCGTGTTCTCACATCCTGCGGTGGCCGAGGTGTGCGTGATCGGCGTCCCGGACGAGAAATGGGGTGAAACGGTCAAGGCGTTGGTGGTGCTGGCGCCCGGAGCGACGGCGACGGAGGCCGAGCTCATCGACCACTGCCGCTCCAAGCTGGCGCACTTCAAGTGCCCGACGTCGATCGAGTTCCGCGACGTCCTCGCCCGCACCGCCACCGGCAAGCTCCAGAAGTTTAAGCTCCGCGCCCAGTACTGGGAAGGCCGCGACCGCCAGATCAACTGACGTCGGCGTTTGTGCGGTAATAACTCGCGCCCTGCGCGAGTTATTACCGGCGGAACGGCGGCAAATCGCTGGCAGCATGGTCGGCCGTGTTGCAAGTGCGCGGGTTGGCCGTCGAGGTCGCGGGACGTGTCCTCGTCGAGGACGTCAGCTTCTCGATTCGCGCCCGCGACAAGGTCGGCCTCGTCGGCCGCAACGGAGCCGGTAAGACGAGCCTGCTGCGCGTGCTCGGCGGGGGAGCGCCCGCCTACGCGGGCGTCGTGCACCGGACGGGCGCGCTCGGCTACCTCTCGCAGGACCCCAAGGTCGACGGGATCGCGGACGACATCACCGGGCTGACGCACGTGCTGTCCGGCCGCGGCTTCGACGAGGCGATCGCGCGCATCGAGAAGCTTCGCTTGCGCATCGAGGAGAACTCGTCCGACGAGAACGTCGCCCGCTTCTCACGAGCGGAAGAGCGTTTCCGCGACGAGGGCGGCTACGCCGCAGAGTCCGAGGTGCGCTCGATCGCCGCAGGTCTCGGTCTCGGCGACGATCGCCTCGATCTTCCGCTGCGTGTGCTGTCCGGTGGTGAGCGACGCCGCGTCGAGCTGACGCGCATCTTGTTCGCCGGGAGTGACGTGTTGCTGCTCGACGAGCCCACGAACCACCTCGACAACGACGCACGCGACTGGCTGCTCGGTTTCCTTGCCAAGTACCGCGGCGCGCTGCTGGTCATCAGCCACGACCTCAACCTGCTCGACGCGGCGATCACGCGCGTCCTGCATCTCGAACGTCACGGCGACGACGGGCTCGGGACGATGACCGAGTACAAGGGCACGTACTCGCAGTACCTCGAGAATCGCCGCCGCGACGAGATCCGCCTGCGCAAGGTCGCGCAACGCGAACGCGAGGAGATCGACCGGCTGCAGCGCCTCGTCGACAAGTTCCACGCCAAGAAGAACAAGGCGGCGTTCGCCAACAGCATGGAGACGCGGATCGAACGCATCCAGGCGAACCGCACGGTCGCGCCCAAGCGCGAGCGTCAGCTCCACGTGACCTTCCCGCCTCCGCCGTCGGCCGGCCGAACCGTGCTCGAGGTGACTGGCCTGGCGAAGTCGTATGGCGATCTCGATGTGTTCGACAGCGTCGAGTTCGACGTCGGCCGCGGTGAGCGGTTGATGATCCTCGGGCTCAACGGTGCAGGCAAGACCAGCCTGCTGCGCATCCTGGCGGGTACGAGCGAACCCGACACCGGTCAGGTTCACTTCGGGCACAACGTGACCGTCGGCTACTACGCGCAGGAGCACGAAGGCATCACCGCCGGACGCACCGTGATCGAGCACATGCGCGAACAGGTCGGCGATCGCCTCGGTGACGAAGAGCTGCGCCGGATGCTCGGCATGTTCGCCCTGACCGGCGAGAAGGCGTTCCAGGATGCGTCGACCCTGTCAGGGGGCGAGAAGACGAAACTCGCACTCGCACAACTGGTCGTCGGTCGCCACAACCTGCTGCTGCTCGACGAACCCACCAACAACCTCGACCCGGGCTCGAGATCCGCGACCGCCGCGGCGTTGGCCTCGTGGCCGGGCACCATGGTCGTCGTCAGCCACGACCCCGACTTCGTGCGTCAGCTCGAACCCGATCGCGTGCTGCTGATGCCGGAAGCGGATCTCGACTACTGGACCGACGACTTCCTCGAAATGGTCGCCCTCGCGTAACCGTTTCGCCGAGGAGCCGAAGGTTCCTCGGCGACGGAGCCCGGTCAGGGTGAGCTCTTGCCGCACTCCTTGAACCCGTAGGCGACGAAGAGCCGGGCGGAGTTGTTGAACACGACGATCGGAGCGGCGAGCACCTTCTGCGGGTCGTTCGACACGCTGTCCTTCAGGGCCGACACGTCTTTGTCGAGCGCGCCGATGGCTTCATCGAACTGGGTTCGATCCTTCGTCGGTTCGCCGATGCGATGGAGCGCGCCCGTGTGCTCGTCGATGCTCGGCAGTAACGTGTTGACCAGGAAGTCGCGCGCCTCGGCGTCGGTGGCGTTCGGGTGCTGCTGCTTGAACTGGCTCACGTTCGCAACGATGCTCGACGCGAGGCTCTTGCAGATCGAGTCACCGGACGAGATCGCGGCGCTCTTCTCCACGAACGGCGCCGGCTGCGCCTTTCCGCTGTCGCTCCCGCACGCGGCGGCGAGCAGCAGGGCGCCACACGTCAGCATCAAGGCTTTCCGTCGCACGCCCGGAAGGGTACCGATCGCGAAGTTCAGGGGGTGGCGATGGCGACCGGCGTCGACACTTCCTTGAAGAAGTCGTTGCCCTTGTCGTCCACGACGATGAACGCGGGGAAGTCCACGACGTCGATCTTCCACACGGCCTCCATGCCCAGCTCCGGGTACTCGAGCACCTCGACCTTGGTGATGCAGTCCTTGGCCAAGCGCGCCGCGGGCCCGCCGATCGATCCCAGGTAGAAGCCGCCATGCGTGGCGCACGCATCCGTCACCTGTCGGCTGCGGTTGCCCTTCGCCAGCATCACGTAGCTGCCACCCGCCGCTTGGAATTGCTCGACGTAGGAGTCCATCCGCCCGGCGGTCGTCGGCCCGAACGAACCCGACGCGTAGCCCTCGGGCGTCTTCGCCGGTCCGGCGTAGTAGACGCAGTGGTCGCGGAGGTACTCGGGCATCGGCTCGCCGGCGTCGAGTCGCTCCTTGATCTTGGCGTGCGCGATGTCGCGCGCCACGACCATCGGGCCCGACAGCATCACGCGCGTCTTGACCGGATGCTTGGACAGCTCGGCGCGAATTGTGTCCATTGGTTGGCTGAGGTCGATCCGCACGACGTGCTCGCTCAACTCGTCGTGAGTCGTCTCCGGCAGGTACTTGGCGGGATCGTGCTCGAGTTGTTCGAGGAACACGCCGTCGGCGGTGATCTTGCCGAGCGCTTGGCGGTCAGCGGAGCACGACACCGCGATGCCGACGGGGCACGACGCGCCGTGACGTGGAAGCCGGATCACTCGGACGTCGTGACAGAAGTACTTGCCACCGAACTGCGCGCCGATGCCGAAGTTCTGCGAGAGCTGCAGGACCTCCCGCTCGAGCTCGACGTCGCGGAACCCACGCCCGAGCTCGTTGCCGGACGTGGGCAACGAGTCGAGGTACTTGGCACTCGCGTACTTGGCGACCTTCAGGCAGTACTCGGCGCTCGTGCCGCCGATCACCACCGCGAGGTGGTACGGCGGGCAGGCGGCGGTGCCCAGCGTGCGCAGCTTCTCGTCGAGGAACCGCATGAGCGACGAGGGGTTGAGCACCGCCTTCGTCTCCTGGAACAGGTAGCTCTTGTTGGCCGAGCCTCCGCCCTTGGCCATGAACAGGAACTTGTACGCGTCACCGTCCGTCGCGTACAGCTCGATCTGCGCCGGAAGGTTGTTCTTGGTGTTGACCTCGTCCCACACCGTCAGTGGCGCCATCTGGGAGTAGCGCAGATTCGACGTGAGGTAGGTGTCGTAGACGCCTCGCGCGATCGCTTCCTCGTCGCCGCCGCCCGTCACCACGAACTGGCCCTTCTTGCCCATCACGATGGCGGTGCCGGTGTCCTGGCACATCGGCAGCACGCCGCCCGCAGCGATGCACGAGTTCTTCAGCAGATCGAGAGCGACGAAGTGATCGTTGGCCGACGCGTCGTCGTCATCGAGGATGTTGCGCAGCTGTTGCAAGTGCGCCGGCCGCAGGTAGTGCGCGATCTCACGCATCGCCTCCGCAGTGAGGAGCGTGAGCGCCTGCGGGTCGACACGCAGGAACCGCTGGCCATCGGCGTCGAACGTCGACACGCCCTCGGTGGTCAGCAGCCGGTATTCGGTGTCGTCCGGGCCGAGCGGCAGCATGTCCTGGTACGAGAACTCGGTCATCGGCTCAATCTGGCCGATACCGTCGCTGGCATGCGAGTCGAGCACGACACCATGGGCGAGGTCCTGGTTCCGGACGATGCCAGGTGGGGCGCACAGACGCAGCGAGCGGTCGACAACTTCCCGATATCGGGCGAACCCATCTCGCGCGACCTCATCGGGGCGCTCGCGTCGATCAAGGGCGCATCGGCGACGATCAACGGCCGGCTCGGCGTCATCGACAAGGACATGGCGAAGGCGATCCACGACGCCGCGGCCGAGGTGAGTCGCGGGCCGTACGACGACCAGTTCCCGATCGACGTGTTCCAGACGGGGTCCGGCACGTCGTCGAACATGAACATGAACGAGGTGATCGCGTCGCTCGCGTCCGAGCACCTCGGCCGACCTGTGCATCCGAACGACCATGTGAACGCGTCGCAGTCGTCGAACGACGTGTTTCCGTCGGCCATCCATCTCGCGGCCGTGCGCGAGACGACGAAGCTTCTGTTGCCATCGCTCACGCACCTCGAGAAGGCGCTGCGCAAGAAGTCGCGGGAGTTCGCGACGGTTGTGAAGTCGGGACGCACGCATCTGATGGACGCGACGCCGGTGACCCACGGCCAAGAGTTCGGTGGTTACGCGTCGCAGGTGAAGGACGCCCACGCCCGGATCGAAGCCGCGTTGCCCGTCGTCGGAACCTTGCCGCTCGGCGGTACCGCGGTCGGCACCGGTATCAA
>DASUCS010000407.1:0-10928 GCA_036275935.1 Acidimicrobiales bacterium | reverse complement strand
CGCGTCGACGGGATTCTGCGCGGCACCGGCGAAGGCCGCTCGAAGAAGCAGGCGGAGGCGGCCGCGGCGCGCTCGGCCTGGGAAGTGCTGCGACTCGAGCTCGACCTCGACAGCAACGGCGATGACAACCACACGAAGGCGGCGGGGATTGCCTGAGCTTCCAGAAGTCGAAACGATCCGTCGGGGTCTCGAGCGTGAGGTCGTCGGCAAGCGCGTCAAGACCGTGCAGGTGACGGGCACGCGCACGATTCGCCGTCAGACGAAGAAGGTGTTCATCAGCAAGCTCGAGGGCGCCAAGATCAACGGCGTCGAGCGGCGCGGCAAGTACTTGCTCATGAAGCTCGACACCGGCGACATCCTCGTGGTGCATCTGAGGATGAGCGGACAGCTCTTGCGCGCCCAAGCCAAGGATGCGGTCGTCAAGCACACGCACGTCGTCATCACGTTCACGCAAGGCGGTCAATTGCGCTTCGTCGACCCGCGGACATTCGGCGAGCTGTTCATCACCACACCTGACGAGTTGACGAGCAGCGTGGAAGAGCTTTCGAACCTCGGCATGGATCCCGTCGACGAACCGCAGTCGTGGACGAAGTTCCGCGCGCAGTTGCTCAGCCGCACGACGAAGCTGAAGCCGTTGCTGATGGATCAGTCGTTCCTCGCCGGGGTCGGCAACATCTACAGCGACGAGATCTTGTGGGAAGCGGGACTTCGCCACGACCGCACGCCGCAGACGCTGTCGACGATGGAGATCCGCCGGCTGTACCGCGCGATCGTCGAGGTGCTGCACGAGGCGGTGAAGCACCGCGGCTCGACGCTCAGCGACGAGCAGTACGTCGATCTGCACGGAAAGCCGGGGGAGTTCCAGCTGCTCCATCAGGCGTACAACCGCGAGGGCGAGGCGTGCCGCAGGTGCCGCTCGGCCATCGTGCGTGAGAAGGTCGGCCAGCGCTCGACCTTCTACTGCCCCAACTGCCAGATCTGAAGCGGCGTTTGTGCGGTGACAACACGCCGTTATGGCGTGTTGTCACCCGAAGAACGGGATGCGATCTCGGTCGCCCAGCGGTAATCAGCCTTGCCGGCGGGGCTGCGTTCGACCTTGGGGACGACGGTGATCGAGCGCGGAACCTTGTACCCGGCAAGTGACGTGCGGCAGTGCGCTTGCACGTCGTCGAGCGCGAGCGACTCGCTCGATGCGACAACGGCAGCGACGCGTTGTCCGAATCGATCGTCCGGCAACCCGACCACGATGGCGTCGTCGATCGCGGGATGCGACTTCAACGCCGCTTCGACTTCTTCGGGATACACCTTCTCGCCGCCCGTGTTGATGCACAGCGCGCCACGTCCGAGCAGTCGAATCGTGCCGTCGGCCTCGATGAGCGCGCGATCGCCGGGGATCGAATAGCGCCGGCCGTCGACCGTCACGAACGTGCGCGCCGTCTTCTCGGGGTCGTTGTAGTAACCGACCGGCACGCGGCCGCCGGCCGCCAGCCAACCTTCGACGCCCGAGCCCGGTTCGACCGGACGCAGGTCGTCGTCGAGCACGATCGTCACCCCTTCACGCGCAGTGAACGCGAGCGACTGGATCGTCGGTGCGCCACGTACCGCCGTCGCGAGCGCGGTGACGGGTGCTTCCGACGAACCCACCGCCTCGTTGATCGCGAGCACGGTGGGCAGCGCGGCGAGCAGCCGCTCGCGCATCTCGCCCGTGAGGATCGCGGCGCCCGACCCGAGGATCCGCACCGACGACGTGTCCCACTTCCCGGCGTTGGCCTCGAGCTGCTCGACGAGCGGACGCGCCGCGGCATCACCGATGAGGCTCACCATCACGATTCGTTCGCGCTCGACGAGGTCGAGGACCTTGGCGAGATCGAGATGCGCGTCCTCGTACAGCACCACCCGCCCGCCGCCGAGCAACGTGCCCCAACCCATCCACTGACCACCGGCATGCATGAGTGGACTCAGTGAGAGCGCGACGAACTCCTCGCAGCCGCGATCACCGTCCGTCAGATACGGGGCGAGCCGTTGGACGCGGTTCGTGCGAGCGTGCTCCGAGATCTCTTCCGGGGTCGTGATCGGGGGACCGCCTGGATTTCCCGAGCCGAGGGCGGTGAAGAAGATGTCCTCGTGTCGCCAGATGACGCCGCGCGGCATGCCGGTCGTGCCGCCTGTGTAGAGGATGTAGTGATCGTCGGATGAGCGGGGGGCGAACGACCGTGACGGCGAGCCCGCCGCGACCAGTGCTTCGAACTCGTCACCAGTGCGCACGACCCATCGCGGGCCGGCGGCGCCATGAACATCCGAGGAGGTGTGCGCGTCGCAGATCACGCCGACGAGGTCGGCGTTGTCGAACAAGGGTGCGAGCTCCGCGGCGACGTAGCGGTAGTTCACGTTGATCGGGACGGCCCGCAGCTTCCAGCACGCGAGCATCGCCTCGACGTACTCGCAGCAGTTGTAGAGGTCGATCCCGACGTGATCGCCGACGGTGACGCCGAGCTTCGTGTCGAGTGCATCCGCGAGGCGGGTGGCCCGCTCGTCCAGCTCGCCGTACGTCTCGCGCCGGGCGCCACACGTCAATGCCTCCCGCTCGGGAATGGCGGCGGCGACCAGCTCGAACAGGTCGGCGAGGTTGAACGTTCGGCTCACGGCGTCGAAGATTCTGCAATGGCGAACGAGCTCGCGTCGATGTCGGTCGGCTCCGACGGGTTCGTGCCGAAGGAGCGGTACCTCTCCCAGGAGTTCCTGGCGCTCGAGATGGAGCGCCTCTGGTCACGCGTGTGGCAGATCGCGTGTCGCGAGGAAGAGGTCGGGAACGCCGGTGACTTCGCCGAGTACACGATCGGCGACCAATCGATCCTCGTCGTACGCACGAGCGACGGGCGACTCGTGGCTCACCACAACGCGTGCCTGCACCGAGGAACCCGACTGGCGACCGGCACCGGCTCGTTCAGCGACGAGGGCATCCGTTGCCGCTATCACGCATGGCGCTACGACCTCGGCGGCCGCCTGATCGAGGTCGTCGACCAGCACGAGTTCGACGCCCTGCCGGAGAACCTCTGCCTCGCACCGGTGAGGGTCGACACGTGGGGCGGATTCGTGTTCGTGAACCTCGACCCGAACGCCGAACCGTTGCTCGATTACCTCGATCCGATCCCACAGCTGCTCGACGCGTACCACCTCGATCAGATGCGCTTCCGCGGTTACCAGAGCACGATCCTTCCGGCGAACTGGAAGGCGGTCGTCGACGCGTTCAACGAGGCGTACCACGTGCAAGGCACGCATCCGCAGATCCTTCCGTGGACCGACGACGTGTCGATCGCGTACGAGCAGCTCGGCATCCACGCCCACTACGGGCGGCTTCCGCAGGCGCGCCGCGAGCTACGTCCGAGCCCGCGCCTTGGTCTCACCACCGACCAGTACGACGAAGGCGAGATCCTCGCCGGCCTTGTCGCCGGACTCGGGCGCCTCTTCCTGAAGGACGAGATGGCGATCGTCGACGAGCTGCGCGCGCAACCATCGAGTCCGGACCGCAACCTGTTGGTCGACTACCAGCAGCGTCGACGCGACCTGCTCGAATCCCGCGGGCTCGATGTGTCCGGGCTGTCGCTCGACCAGATGACGAGCGCCGACGACGTGTTCGTGTTCCCCAACTTCGTGGGCCCGATCTATCCGGGTTCGGCGATCGTGTTCCGCGTCCGGCCGAACGGCGTCGATCCTGATTCGAGCATCAAGGACACATGGACGCTGGAGTGGCCACGACCGGACCAACCCGCCCGGGAGTGGCAGCGGCGCTTCTATCCCGACTGGACGGAGAAGGACTGGGGAGAGATCACCAACCAGGACTACTCGAACATGCTCGAAGTGCAAACCGGGATGAAATCGCACGGTTTCAAGGGGTCACGATTGAACCCCCGGCAGGAGTCGAACGTGCTCCACATGCACCGGGTCATCGATCGCTATCTGTCGTCCTGACCATGCGCGAGGGGGTCGACAGGCACCGGTAACGTCGAGCCTCGGATGTTCCTCAAGACCCTCACGCTGAAGGGCTTCAAGTCGTTCGCGGACTCGACCGCGCTCGAGATGGAGCCCGGCGTCACCGTCGTTGTCGGTCCGAACGGCAGCGGCAAGTCGAACGTCGTCGACGCGATCGGATGGGTGCTCGGCGCCCAGGCCCCGAGCGCCGTGCGCAGCCAGAAGATGGACGACGTGATCTTCGCAGGCACGTCGAAGCGTCCCGCGCTGGGCCGCGCCGAAGTGAGTCTGACGATCGACAACAGCGCGCGCCTCCTGCCGATCGAGTTCTCCGAGGTGACGATCACCCGCACGCTGTTCCGCAACGGCGACAGCGAGTACGCGCTCAACGGCGTGCCCTGCCGGCTCCTCGACATCCAAGAGCTGCTGTCGGACACGGGCGTCGGCCGGCAGCAGCACGTGATCGTGAGCCAGGGCCAGATCGACGCGGTGCTCAACGCGCGCCCCGAAGAACGCCGGTTGATCATCGAAGAAGCGGCCGGCGTGTTGAAGTTTCGCCGCCGCAAGGAGAAGGCCGAGCGCCGGCTCTCTGCGACCGAGGGCAACCTCACGCGCGTCCAGGACCTGCTGCGCGAGGTGCGTCGCCAGCTCCGGCCGCTCGAACGGCAGGCCGATGCCGCCCGCCGACACGGTGATCTGGTCGCGGAGCTCACCGCCCTGCGGGTCTTCCTCGCCGGACGCGAGCTGTCGTCGTTGCGCAGTCGTCTGAACACCACGGTCACGCGCAAGGCGGAGCTGGCGACGGACGAGTCCGCCCTGAAGCGGAACCTGGCACAGCTCGACAGCGCGGTGATTGCGGCCGAGGCGCAGCTGTCGGCGATGGGTGGCCATGACGTCAGCGACGCGCTCGTGCGGTTCGAGTCACTGCGGGAGCGAGCACGCGGTCTCGCCGCCGTGCTCGGCGAACGTCGCCGCAACCTCGACCGCGAGCGCACGGCCACCGTCGACCAGGCGCTCATCGCAACGCTCGAAGCCGAAGCGGCGCGCTTGGCCGACGAACTGACGAACGTCGAGGCCGACGCCGTTGCGCTCGCGCCGGACGTCGAGTCGCTCGCCGGTTCCGAGCGCACGCTCGCCGCAGAACGTGAAGCCTTCGAAGAGCGGTGGGCCGAAGGTGTGACGCCGCCGAGCAGTCGGGCCGCGGAGGTGCGCGGCGAGCTCGGCGCGCTGCGTTCGGGTGTCGAACGTGGTGGCGGTGAGATCGCTCGCGTGCGGCAACGGCTCGACGTCCTCGAACAGAAGGCGGCCCGCCTCGAAGAGGAGAGCCGGCGCCTCCGAACAGAGGTCGATCAGAGCGAGGAGATCCGCACGCGGCTGGCGCAGACGTTCGCGGCCGCCGAATCGATGCACCTCTCCGCCGTCGAAACGGCGCTCGCTGCGGAAGCTGCGCGACGCGCCGCGGATGCAGACCGTCACTCCTGGGTCGCGCGTTCCGACGCTCTCGCGCAAGCGCTCGACGACGCTCGTACACGAGCGGGAGCCGAACGGCTGTCGGACGTCGAGGGTGTCATCGGCACGCTGCTCGACCTCGTCGAGATCGACGAGGGATTCGAGTCGGCGTTCGAAGCGGCGGCGGGCGAAGCGCTCGCTGCCGTCGTCGTGGACGACGTCGACGCAGGACGACGCGCGCTCGACGTGCTGCACGCCGGCGATCTGTCCGGCGCGGTGCTGCCGCTCGGAGCGGTGCGAGGCGCGGCGCCGTTGCCACTGGGTTCCGGTGAGCCGTTGCGCTGGCACGTGCGGTCGAGTCGCAGTGAGGTCGATGGACTGCTCGATGCGCTGCTCGGCGCGGTGATCGTCGTCAACGGCGACTGGACCGCGGCTGTCGACCTGGCGCTCGCGCATCCGGACATGCTGATCGTCACCCGCGACGGCGACCGCTTCGGATTGACCGGCTGGCGCGTCGGTGGGCCAGGTTCGGGCGCGACCGGCGCAGCGCTGGCCGAGGCGCTCGAGCGGGCCGACGCGGCGATCGCCGCAGCGGAGGCTGCCGATCTCGCGCTGGTGGATGCGCAGTCTCGGGTCGGCGAAGCGCGCCGTCGAGAGCTGGAGGCGCAGCGCGCGCTGGACGATCATGAGTCGGCGGCGAGTGCTGCGGCCGAGGCGCTCACGCGCGTCGAGGCCGAGCGCCACGACGGTGCGACGGAGATCGAGTCGCTGCAAGCCCATCTCCGTGAGCTCGATGCGCGCGTCGCGAGCGAGCAGGCTCGCACGGCCGAGCTCGAAGGGCTGCTGCCGGCCCTCGAGGCCGACGAAGCTGGCGCCCTGCAGCGCGGCCAGGAGATGAGCGCGGTGCGCAGCCGACTCGAGGAGCGCGCTGCCGCGGTGGGCGCGTTGCGTACTGACATCGAAGTGCGTGCAGCCGCGTTGGACGAACGACGCCGTTTTCTCCGGCGCCGGCTGGACGAGGTCGAGGAACGTCTTGCTCGCAACGTCGCGGAGCGGGCGCAAGCCGAAGCGCGCAGGGTCGAGCTCGATCGAACGCAGACCGCCGTCGACCGGCTCAGCGCGATGGTCTCGGATCGCGTCGCGGTCGTCGAGACCGAGCTCGCCGAGCTGCACGAGATGCGCCGCCGGCAATCCGAGGAAGCTCGTGAGGTCGCATCACGTCTCGATGGGCTGCGCAAGCAGCGGTCAGGCGACGAACGTTCGCTCGAGGAGGTCCGCGAGCACGCCCGACGCGCCGAGATCGACGAGGCCGAGCTCACGCTGCGGGTCGAGACTGCGGTCGAGACGTTGCGGCGCGACCTCGAGATCGAACCGGACACCGCGATGGCGGCCGAGTGTCCCGAGCTGGGGGAGGGCGTGAGCCCCCAGGCGCGAACCCGTGAGCTCGAGCGAGAGCTCCGGCTGATGGGACCGATCAATCCGTTGGCGCTCGAGGAGTACGAGGCGCTGCGCGAGCGTCACGAGTTCCTCGAAGCCCAGCTGGACGACGTGAAGTCGACGCGTCGTGAGCTCACCAAGATCATCAAGGCGATCGACGAAGAGATCGTCAGTGTGTTCGCGTCCGCCTATGCCGACGTCTCCGACAACTTCGAGAAGCTGTTCGACACGCTGTTCCCCGGCGGTCGGGGCCGACTGCGCCTGACGGACTCCGACAACCTGCTCGACACCGGCATCGAGATCGAGGCCAAGCCGTCCGGCAAGAACGTGCGCAAGCTCTCGTTGCTGTCGGGCGGCGAGCGCTCGCTGACCGCGCTCGCGTTCTTGTTCGCCGTGTTCCGTAGCCGCCCATCGCCGTTCTACGTGATGGACGAGGTCGAGGCGGCGCTCGACGACGTGAACCTGCACCGGTTCCTGGACCTCGTGCACGAGTTCCGCGAAGAGGCGCAGCTCATCATCGTCAGCCATCAGAAGCGCACGATGGAAGCGGCCGACTGCCTCTACGGCGTGACCATGCAACCCGGTGGCTCGTCACGGGTGATCAGCGAGAAGGTCGCCGTCTGACTCCCTTCCCTCCGTCCCGATGCAGCGACGGAGGCTCGACGCGTCCACATGGCGCGGGTGACGACCTCCCGGGTCGCCATCCGCGCCAAGAGTTCGTCCGCCTCACAATGTGGTCCGAAGGCGACCGAACGGGTCGTGATCCGCGCCAATTGACGTAGGCATCGCCCCCTCTCGCGAGTCGTTACGTCTCGGCTTCAAGCGGCGCGCGCGGCCTATGTCTCAGTGCGATCGCTGTCGCGGTCGCCGCAATGACGGAGACGACGGCGTGCACCATCGTCCATTTGATCGTGCCAGCTCCGCCAAACGATTAGGTGACCACGATGGGGGGTGCGGCCGAGCGCGGGTTCTGGCGCCGGGACACGACGAAGCGCACGAGATCGAGCATCCAGTCGGTGTCCGTCCGCAGCGTCAGATGGTCTGCGCCGCTTGCACGCAGATCACGGGCGATGGCGTCGCGCTGCGCTGCGGCGGCGGTCGCGTAGCGCGCGCGCAGTCGCGGGTCCGAGGTCTGCACCTCGTAGAGGAAGCCGGTCTCGGGGTCGACGAGCTCGAGCACGCCGACGTCGGCGAGCGCCAGCTCACGCGGGTCGACCACCTCGATGGCGAGGACGTCGTGCCGCACCCCGAGCCGTCGCATCGGAAGCTGCCACGACGTGGGATCGAGCCAGTCGCTCACGACCACCACCAACCCGCGGCGCCGCATCGTGGCACCGAGTCGGTCGATGGACGCGGCCAGGTCGGTCGCACCTGCTCCCTCGAGTCGCGGCGCGGTCAGCACGCGGTGCAGCACCGCGCGCAGATGCACTCGGCCCGTGCGGGCAGGGATCGTGACGGGGCTCTGTCCGGGACGCAGCAACATCGCGCCGAGGCGATTGCCGTTGCGTGACGTCAGGAATCCGATCGAGGCGACGGCGTTCAGCACGAGGTCGCGCTTCTCACAGTTCGCGGTACCGAAGTCGAGGCTGGCGGACTGGTCGACCAGCACCCACGTCTCGAGCTCTCGGTCGGCGATGGTGTCGCGGATGTGCGGCACCTGCATGCGCGCGGTGACGTTCCAGTCGATGCGACGCGTATCGTCGCCCGGCTGGTATTCGCGGGTCTCGCCGAGCTCGGAGCCATGACCCGGCACCAGCCCGCGGTAGTCGCCTTGCAACAGACCGTCGAGCTTGCGCGTCACGGTCAGTTCCAGGCGCCGCAGCACCTCGTCCGGTGCCGGCGTCATGCTCACTGCGGCGCGTAGGGGGACAGCGGGTCGGGCCCGGCAGGTGCCGAGGTCGCGGGCATCGCCGGCAACGACGTGGCGGCAACGTTGTCCTGCGACGGTGCGATGCGCGGTGCCGGCACCGTCGACAGCACGCGTGCCAGCACGTGATCCGCGGACACTTCACGCGCGAGCGCCTCGTACGACAGCACGAGGCGATGCCGCATGATGTCGGGCGCGACGTCGAACACGTCCTGAGGCAGCGCATAGGTGCGCCCCCGCATCAGTGCCAGTGCTCGTCCGGCGGCGACCAACCCCAACGACGCGCGTGGACTCGCGCCGTATGCGACGAGGGGCTCGAGGTCCGCCAAGCCGTACGTCGTCGGGTTGCGCGTGGCGAGCACCAGGCTCACCGCGTACTCGACGACGGCGCGGTCGCAGTAGACCCGATCGGCCGTCGCCTGCAGCGCGGCGAGCTCGTCGAGCCCGAGCACCTCGTTGGCGCTTGGTGGCGACACGCCCATGCGCTGCACGATCTCGACCTCTTCACCGCCGGTCGGATAGCCGACGAGGATCTTCATGAGGAACCGGTCGCGCTGCGCCTCGGGCAGCGGGTACACGCCTTCGGACTCGATCGGGTTCTGCGTGGCCAGCACGAGGAACGGTTGCGGCACCGGGAACGTCTCGCCACCGATCGACACTTGATGCTCGGCCATCACCTCGAGCAGCGCGGACTGCACCTTCGCCGGCGCACGGTTCACCTCGTCGGCGAGCACGAAGTTGGCGAACACAGGGCCGAGCTCGACGTCGAACTTCTCGGTCGACGCCCGGTAGATGCGGGTGCCGACGATGTCGGCGGGCAGCAGGTCGGGCGTGAACTGCAGGCGGGCAAAGGTCCCCCCGGACACGGATGCGAGTGTCTCCACCGCGAGCGTCTTTGCGAGGCCGGGCACACCTTCGAGCAGGCAGTGGCCTCGGGCGAGCAAGCACACCATGAGCCGCTCGATGACGCGGTCCTGGCCGACGATCACCTTCTTGATCTCGAACATGGCCTGTTCGAGTTGCTTCGATTCCTGCGACTGCGGTCCGGAGTAGGGAGCCGTCATTCCTTCGCTCGACTTTCGGTGGTGCGGGTGAAGATGTCGCCGCAGTGGAGCACTGCTGGACCCCTACGAGGGTAAAGCCTCGACCGCACGGCGGGATCGCGACGGAGGTCACTACGGTCAAGGTCGTGCGCGTACTGGTCGTCGAGGACGAAAGGGATCTCGCGGACGCCGTCGCGACCGGGTTGCGACGAGAGGGCTACGCCGTCGACATCGCCAACGACGGTGAAGAGGCGCTCGAGAAGCTGGCCTACACCGAGTACGACCTCGTGTGCCTCGACCTCACGCTGCCAAAGGTCGACGGCATCGAGGTCTGTCGACGCATCCGTCACGGCGAGACGGGCAGTACCGACGCGCGTGTGCTCATGCTCACCGCGCGCGACGCAGTGGGGGACCGCGTGACGGGGCTCGACGAAGGTGCAGACGACTACCTCGTGAAGCCGTACGCGTTCGCAGAGCTGACGGCACGTGTCCGCACGCTCCTACGTCGTGATGCCGGACGCTCGGGCGCGGTGTTGCGCGTCGGTGATCTCGAGCTCGACACCGCGCGGCTGACGGCGACCCGCGGGGGACGGGACCTCGAGCTGACCGCCAAGGAGTTCGCGCTGCTGCGATACTTCATGACGCACGCGGGCACGGTGCTGTCGACCGAAGACCTGCTCGAGCACGTGTGGGACGAGTTCACCGATCCGTTCACCAACACCGTGCGCGTGACTGTAGGAACGCTGCGCCGCAAGCTCTCAGCCGGTGGGGAGCCGCCGGTCATCGAGACGCTCATCGGGAGTGGCTACCGGTTGCACGACCACGCGACCTGATGCCCACCAAAGAATTGGCCGACCGCTTGCCGTCGTGGATGGGCTCCATCCGCTTCCGGCTGACGATGATCTACTCGCTGCTGCTGTTCGGACTTGCGGCGATGGTGATCGCGGGGATGTACGCGGTGCTGGCGCGACGCCTCGACGACGAACCCGTGTCGAGGACGTACGTCGTGCAAGAGCCGGTGGTCACGCCGCAGGGCATCGCGCTGCAGGACGAACGCGTGCAGGCCGAGTTCCAGTCTTTCGAGCACGTCGTCAACCAGCGCGTCCTCGACAAGGTGCGCGATGTCGCGTTCCTCGCGCTGGGGCTGCTGTTCATCGCCAGCC
>DASUCS010000406.1:0-5545 GCA_036275935.1 Acidimicrobiales bacterium | reverse complement strand
CGGGCACAGTCACGATGACCCACGGTTCGCCGAGCCGCTTGCGCAACGCGGAGACGGTGATGCGCACTGCGTTGGTGAACGGGTCAGCGTTGCCGTCCCACGCCTGCTCGAGAAGTTCTTCGGCGCTGACCACGCCGCCTTGCGCGGCGACGAGAACCTCGAGGACCGCGAACTGCTTCCGGGTGAGCGGCACGAATCGGCCGTCGCGGTAGACCTCGCGCCGGAACGGGTCAACCCGCAGCCCGGCGATCTCGCGCACCGGGGGGCGGTGGTGAGCACGTCGACGGTCGAGCGCCCGCAGACGGAGTACGAGCTCTCGAAGGTCGAAGGGTTTGGTCAGGTAGTCGTCGGCGCCGAGCGCGAATCCGGTCGCCTTGTCGTCGAGACGATCCGCGGCGGTGAGCATGAGTATCGGCATCCCGGTGTCGGAGGCGACGATGCGTTGGGCGATCTCGTCACCGGATGGGCCTGGGATGTCTCGGTCGAGAACGGCGATGTCGTACATGTTGACGTCGAGCAGCTCGATCGCGGCGTCGCCGTCGTAGGCGATGTCGGCTGCGATCGCTTCGAGGCGCAGCCCATCGCGGATGGCCTCTGCCATCAGGGGTTCGTCCTCGACGATCAGCACTCGCACCCGCGCGATCGTCCCAGGCGGGACGTTTCGTCGGCATATCGGAAACCTCATACGCCCGGGCAACACAGGGAATGGCTTGCTTGGGGCGTGTGGTACGTCGAGCGAGGTGGATCGGCGCTCCGCCGTCCACGGGTCATCGCGGGCGTCGCGGCAGTCGTCGTCGGTGCCATCCTCGCCGGGTACCTCGTCAAGGGAGCTTCGGCCGGCTCGAGCGGTCGCATCGGGGTTGTGCCGAATGTTGCGGTGGATGCAGTGCCATCCGCGGCGGCGCCTCCCGGACGGGCGGACGGTTCCGCGGCACCGGGGCTGCCGGATCGTCTGCCGCAGGACCAGCAGGCTGGACTGAGCGAGGACGACGGTGTCGTGTCCGCCGGAGTGACGGTCTTCGATGCCCGCTCTCCGGCCGTCGCCAGGCTCGACCCGGCGCTGCTGGGCGCACTTCGCCGGGCCGCCACGGACGCGGGCCGCGCCGGGATCACCTTCTACGTCGACAGCGGCTGGCGCTCGGCGGCGTACCAGCAACGACTGCTCCGCGAGGCGGTCGCCAAGTACGGCTCGGAAGCGGAGGCCGCTCGCTGGGTGGCCACCCCGGACACGTCCGCGCATGTGTCAGGGGATGCGGTCGACCTCGGGCGGTCCGACGCGACCCAGTGGCTCGCGAAGCACGGCGCGTCGTACGGCCTGTGCCAGATCTACCGCAACGAACCGTGGCACTACGAGCTACGACCCGGTGCCGTCGACCATGGCTGCCCGGCGATGTACGCCGACGCCGCGCACGATCCCCGGATGCAGCGATGACATCAATGGCGCGGCGCCTCAGCGCCTTCGCCTTGTCGGTCATCCTCGCGGCGAGCTGCTCCACCTCATCACCGCGGACAGCGAACGGCACCACCGACGGGAGTACCTCGAACCGTGCGCAGGGCTTCAAGTTCGCGGCGTGCATGCGCGCCAACGGCGTCAAGGACTTCCCGGACCCGGACGCTTCTGGCCAGCTCACAATCGACGCAATCGCGAACGGCACGTCATTGGACACGAACAGCGCCGCCTTCAAACAGGCGCTCGGTGCGTGCAAGAGCCTGCAGCCGGCCGGATTCACCGGCGAGAAGCGCACGGCCGACCAGCAGGCCGCCGCCCTCCGGTTCGCGCAGTGCGTACGGGACAACGGCGTGAAGGACTTCCCTGACCCCACCGCCGAGTCTCCTCTGATCGACACGAACCACATTCCTTCTGCGGGAAGCGGAGCCGGGATGAGCATCCTCCACGCCGCCATGAAGCAGTGCGGCACGTTTGCGAAAGAGGCAGGAGTGACGGGCCCATGAGCAGATCCGTCCGGCGCCTGCTCGGCCCGCTCGTTGCTCTCGCCCTCACACTCGTCGTCGCGAGCTGCTCGAACGGCGCGTCCAAGACGGGCACGGCTGCGAGCAACTCTGCGAGCAGTGAACCGACCACGACGACGGTCGACCTCCACGAGCAGGGAGTGAAGTACGCCGACTGCATGCGCCAGCACGGCGTTGCCCACTTCCCGGACCCTGAGCCGGCGGGCAACTTTCCCGACTTCGGGATCGACGTGAGCCGCGACGAATGGACCGCGGCCGCCACCGCCTGCAAGGACCTGCAACCGCCCAGCATTGACTACTCGTCGAAGCGGACGCCCGACCAGCAGTCGGCGGCGTTGCGTTTCGCCCAGTGCGTCCGCGACAACGGCGTGAAGGACTTCCCTGATCCCGTCAGCGGTGAACCTCTCATCGACACGTACAAGATCCCGTCGGCCGACACCGACGCGGGGATGGCGATCCTCAACGCCGCCACCAAGAAGTGCGGCGATCTCCTCAACGCCGACTCGGGGAGCCAGCCCTGACCGGGAAACGCTGGACGGTGTTTGCCGTCGTCGTCTTTGTGGCCGTCGCCGTGGTTGCATTCGTCGTGCTGTCCCGCCCCAAGCGCACCGCGGCGACCGTCGAGCACCCGACAGTGACCGCCGCGGTACAACGGGGTCCGCTGTCGACCATGGTCTCCGGCGCGGGAACGTTGACGTACGCCGCCGGCTCGGACGGCTCGCCGTTGGCGGTGGTGAACCGGGCGTCGGGCACGTACACGACGCTTCCGAGCAGCGGCGACAAGGTCGACTGCGGCGAGGTCATGTACCGCGTCGATGACCGACCCGTCGTGCTGCTGTGTGGCGCGGTGCCGGCATATCGCGACCTACGGGTGGGCGACAGCGGTGTCGACGTCCGCCAGCTCAATCAGAACCTGCACCAACTCGGCTACGACGCCGGCAGCGTCGTCGACCCGAACGACAACCAATTCAGTGCGAACACCCAAACTGCACTCAATGGCTTGCAGGAGAAGCAAGGCCTCGACGTCACAGGAACGCTGGGCGTCGCGGACGCGGTGTTCATTCCATGGTCGGTTCGTGTTGCTGATGTGGCCGCCGACCTCGGCGCGCCGGCGCAACCGGGCGCGGCGGTGCTGCGTGTCACGTCCGACATCCTGGAGGTGCAGATCGAGCTCGACGCCACGGAGCAAGAGGCGGTCGCCGCAGGCGACACAGCTCGGATCACTCTGCCGGGGAATACCACGACGACCGGCAAACTCGATCGACTGGGACGGATCGCCAAGACACCGGACGGACCAAACGCGAACAACACCGGCGCGACGATCGGCGCCTACATCAGTCTCGATCATCCCGAGGACGCGCGCGGGCTGGACAAGGCACCGGTCCAAGTCGAGATCACGACCAAAGGAGTCGACGACGCGTTGAGCGTTCCCGTCACTGCCATCTTCGGCTACTCGGGGGGTGGATTCGCCGTCGAGATCGTGCGCAGCGACACACGACGCGACTTGGTCCCGATCAAAGTCGGGTTGTTCGACACGGCCGGCGGACGCGTCCAGGTCGATGGCGACATTCATGAGGGTGACCGCGTGGTGGTGCCTCCGTCATGAGCGGCGGCGCAGTTCTCGAGCTCGATGAGGTGACGAAGATCTACGGCGAAGACCCACCGGTGGCCGCGCTGCGAGGAGTTTCCTTCACCATTCGGGCCGGCGAGCTGGTCGCGATCGTCGGTCCCTCCGGATCCGGGAAGTCCACACTCCTGCACGTCATCGGCACCCTCGAGCGCCCTACGGGCGGCGTCGTCCGCGTCGGGGGTATCGACGTCGCCGGCCTCAACGACCGCGACCTCTCTCGCCTGCGGGCACACGCGATTGGATTCGTGTTCCAACAGTTCTTCCTCGCCGAGCATGCCAGCGTGCGCGAAAACGTCGCCGACGGCTTGCTCTACGCCGGCGTACCCGCCACCGAACGCCACCGCCGCGCCGACGAGGCGCTCGAACAGGTCGGCCTCGCGCATCGCGCCACCTTCAGGCCCACCAAGTTGTCCGGAGGAGAACGCCAACGCGTCGCCATCGCCCGCGCGCTCGTTGGACGGCCCGCAATCGTCCTCGCCGACGAACCCACAGGCAATCTGGACAGCACGACCGGCGCGTCGATCATGGCGCTCCTCCAGGATCTCAACGCCGACGGCGCGACCATCGTCATGATCACCCACGACGCCGGGCTCGCTGCACAACTCCCTCGCCAGATCCGCGTCCTCGACGGCCACGTCGTCGCCGACACCGCCAAGGCCGCACCCTGAACTCGACAGCGCGACTCGCGCCGAAGGACTGGTTGCGGGTGGCGACCGTCGGGCTGCGCTCGCGTCCCTTGCGAGCCGCCCTCTCCGCGCTCGGCATCGCCATCGGAACCGCAGCCATCGTCGGTGTTCTCGGCTTGTCCTCCTCCTCGCAGGCCGGTCTGCTTGCCGAGATCGACCGGCTCGGCACCAACCTGCTGACCGTCGACGCCGGCCAAAGTCTGACCGGAGCGCCAGCACAACTGCCGCTCGAGGCGCCGGCGCGTATCACGCAGCTTGCCAACGTCGAGCAAGTCGCACACACCGGCCTCGTGAAGCAAGCCCACGTCTACCGCAACCCGCTGATCCCCATCGGCAAGACCGGCGGCATCCAAGTTCGCGCGACCAGCCTCAACCTGTTGCCCGCGCTCGGCACCGGACTCGAGCGCGGCAGTTGGCTCAACGAAGGAACCGCGCGTGAACCCGTCGCCGTGCTCGGCTCGGTCGCCGCCAGCCAACTCGGTGTCGACCGCGTCCACACCGAGCAGCGCATCTGGCTCGGAGGTCAATGGTTCAACATCGCGGGCATCCTCCAGCCGTCACCGCTCGTCCCCGACATCGACACCAGCGTCCTGATCGGCTACCCGTCCGCGCAACAGTTTCTGGGCTACGCCAGCGTCGTCGACGGCCACGCAACCACCGGCCCGCCGAGTTCGATCTACCTGCGCACCGCCACCGGCAGCGAAGCCGAGGTACAAGCACTGCTCGCGCGCACCGCAAACCCCGAATCGCCGTACGAAGCCGCCGTCAGCCAACCTTCCGACATCCTGACCGCGCGCGCCGCCGCCGCCGGAGCGTTCGACAGCCTGTTCCTCGGGCTCGGCGTCGTCGCCCTCATCGTCGGCGCCGTCGGCGTCGCCAACATCATGATCATCTCAGTCCTCGAGCGACGCTCCGAGATCGGCCTGCGCCGGGCGCTCGGTGCCACGCAAGGACAGATCCGTACGCAGTTCCTCGGCGAATCGATCCTGCTCGCTCTCATCGGCGGCGTCGTCGGCGTCGTAGCCGGTGCCACCGCGACAGCTGTCTACGCCGCGTCAAAGGGGTGGGTTGTTGTGATCCCCGTCCAAGCCTGGTCAGGTGGTATCGGTGCCGCCCTCCTCATCGGCGCGCTCGCCGGATTGACACCTGCCATCCGAGCATCCCGCATGCCGCCAACCGTCGCGCTGCGCACCGCATGAACCCCAAACCCAACTAGCAGCCAGCTCGGCCGACACGGTGCCGGTTCGGCATCGTCGTG
>DASUCS010000405.1:0-2576 GCA_036275935.1 Acidimicrobiales bacterium | reverse complement strand
TGATGGCACAGCGCCATGCAACCGACGGGTGGTTCTGGGCCGGCTTGGTCATCGGGATCGGTGTGATCGCCGTCGGCCTGCGCGGTCTGCTCCATGACCAGGCCGCCACCCAACCGCACGACCTGGTGAAGTGGCTGCTCGGCGCCGGCGTCGTACACGATGCGGTGCTCGCGCCGCTCGTGATGGCAGCGGCGTGGGGCACTGGCCGAGTGGTGCCCTCACGACTCCGTACACCGGTCCGTCTTGGGCTCATCGCCACCGCCATGCTCACCGTGCTCGTCTGGCCTCTCGTGCGGGGGTGGGGGCGGCGCGCGGCGAACCCGAGTGCACTTCCGCTCGACTACGGCCGCAATCTCGTCGCCGTACTCGGCGCGGTGTGGTGCGTGGTCCTCCTGACGATCGCCGTTCGGGTGTGGCGGGCGCGGCGATGACCGTGCAACTCCGGTTGGCCGACGGTGACACCCGGCGCCTGACGCTGGAGGACTGGTACGGGGCCGCGACCACTGCCGAAGTCGAGTTGTTGCGAATGCTCCGAGGGCCGGTGCTCGATCTCGGGTGCGGTCCGGGTCGGCTCGTCGTCGCGCTCAACGAGCTCGGCACACCCGCGTTGGGAATCGATGCCTCCCCCAACGCTCTCGGTCACGCGGCGGCGCGCGGCGCCGCCGCACTCCATCGCTCCGTGTTCGATCCGCTCCCCGGCGAGGGTCGTTGGGCGACCGTGCTTCTGTTCGACGGCAACATCGGAATCGGCGGCGATCCCATTGGTCTGCTGCGGCGCGTCGCTCACCTCCTCGGGCCCGACGGCCGCGCGGTGGTCGAGGTCGACTCGACGGTGGGCCCCGCGCGGACCGTCTCTGCCCGCCTGGAACAAGACGGCGAGCTGACGGCCTGGTTTCCCTGGGCGATCGTCACCGCCGACGCCATCGACGGGATGGCCGAAGCCGCCGGGCTGATCCGTTGCGACGCGACGTGGATCGACGAGCGCTGCTTCGTCACGCTCACTCACCGACTCGTGTCCCGATGATCGACGTCATCCTCCCAGTGCTCGACGAAGCCGACGCCATTCCCTGGGTGCTCGACCGACTACCCGACGGGTACTCGCCGATCGTCGTCGACAACGGTTCCTCCGACGGATCTTCCGAGGTCGCCGGTGCTTTGGGTGCGCGGATCGTCCACGAACCGACACGAGGATTCGGCGCCGCGTGCTACGCGGGATTGGTCGCGGCAACCACGCCCGTCGTGTGCTTCATGGACTGCGATGCGAGCCTCGACCCGACCGATCTGCCGTCCGTTGTCGCGCCGGTGGAAGCGGGTGCGGCCGATCTCATGATCGGCGCGCGACGCGCCGAGCGCGGCGCCTGGCCGTTGCACGCCCGCGTTGCCAACCGACATGTCGCTCGGACGGTCTCACGCCGGTTCGACGTCGCGATCACCGACATCGGACCGATGCGCGCCGCGCGGCGAGAGGCGCTCATCGCGCTGCAACTCATCGATCGTCGGTCCGGTTGGCCGCTCGAGATGCTCCTTCGGGCGCTACGCGCGGGCTGGCGCGTGCACGAGACGCCCGTCCGGTACCGCGCTCGCACCGGGCGGAGCAAGGTCACCGGCACAGTCCGCGGCACGCTGGAAGCCGTGCGCGACATGCGCGCCCAGCTCCAGGACCGACACGGGTGATGAGTCAGGGACCCGCAACCGCTTTCACGTAGTCGAAGACGGAGTCCAGCGCGATCTCGAGCGGTCGCACGCTGCGACTGGTCTTGGACAAGAGGAGTGGAGTCGACATGGCGTCAGTCCGCGGTGACCAGCTCCGGCTCGACGGTCAGGGTCGGAACGGCGCGGTCGAGCCAGCGCGGTAGCCACCAGTTGGCGCGACCGAGCAGCTCCATCGTCGAGGGCACGAGGATCATGCGCACGAGGGTGGCGTCGACGAACACCGCCGTCGCCAGGCCGACTCCGATGATCTTGAGCGGCCGTACATCGCTGACGACGAACGAACCGAAGACGCACACCATGATCGCCGCAGCCGCGGTGATGAGTCGGGCCGTCGCCGCGAGGCCGTCGGCCACGGCGGTGGCATTGTCGCCGGTGTGGAGCCACTCCTCGCGGATTCTCGACAGCAGGAACACCTCGTAGTCCATCGAGAGTCCAAAGAGGATCGTGAACAACATGACGGGGATCCAGGGGTCGATCGGCCCCGTCTGCGACACATTGAATGCGGTCTTGAGCCATCCCCATTGGAACACCGCGACCATCACCCCGTACGCGGCACCGATGGACAGCAGATTCATGACGACGGCTTTGATCGGCACCGCGATCGAGCGGAACACCGCCATCAGCAGCAGGAACGACAGCACGACCACCGCGCCGATGACGAGTGGCAGTCTCGTCGAGTACTGGTGCGACGCGTCGATGCCCGCGGCGGTGACCCCGCCGACGAGCGCCCGCGTTGTGGTGCCTGCAACTGCGTGCGGCAGAACGTCGGCGCGGAGCCGCTCGACGAGGTGTTGCGTGTCCTCGGCTTGCGGAGAGGTCGAGGGGATCACGTTGATAACCGCCGTGTTTCCCTGTGGGCTCAG
>DASUCS010000404.1:0-5186 GCA_036275935.1 Acidimicrobiales bacterium | reverse complement strand
TCCGGCGCCGGATCAACGAGGTTCACGCCAACATGCAGCAGACCGTCGACGGTGTGAAGCAGCTCGCCGAAGCGCGGCCATGACCGGGCGATGACACTGCGCGTCGGAATCGGTCTCGCCCCGATGAGCCCACGGGTCGTGGACTTCGTCCGCGAAGCAGAGCGGCTCGGTGTCGACTCGGTGTGGTCGGCGGAGTTCTGGGCCGGCGACGCCTTCACGCCGCTCGCGTATCTCGCGGCGCGCACCACGACGATCAAGCTCGGGACGGGCATCGCGCAGCTCGGGGCGCGCACCCCCGCGATGCTCGCCATGACCGCACAGTCACTGCAGGCGCTGTCGGGCGGGCGGTGCCTGCTCGGCATCGGCACCAGCGGGCCGCAAGTGATGGAGGGTTGGCACGGCGTCGCCTTCGACCGGCCGGTGCGTCGCACGCGAGAGACCATCGAGATCGTCCGCGCCATCACGAAAGGCGAACGGCTCGCGCACCACGGTGAGATCTACGAGCTGCCGTTGCCCGACAGCGAGGGCCGCGCCATCCGGTCGCTCATGCCGCCCGGTCACCTCCCGATCTACGTGGCGTCGCTCGGACCGGCCAACCTCCGCCTCACCGGTGAGTTGGCGGACGGCTGGATAGGCACGTCCTTCTTCCCGGAGACCGCTGAGGTGTTCCTCGGTCCCATCCGTGATGGCGCGGCACGCGCGGGCCGTGAGTTCAACGACATCGATCTCACCGTTGCGGTCGGTGTCGAGCTCACCGACGACGTCGACGCGGCCGCGCGCCGGCACGCCGACGGCTACGCGTTCACCATCGGCGCCATGGGCTCGGCCGGCACGAATTTCTACAACGACGCGTTCGAGCGGCAGGGCTACGGCGATGACATCCGCGACGTGCAGCAGTTGTGGCTCGCCGGCGACAAGGACGCGGCGCGCCGTCGGGTGCCTGCTGCCATCGGATTCGGCACCAACCTCATCGGCACCGACGACCTCGTGCGCGAACGTCTTCGCCTCTACCGCGACGCCGGCGTCACCACATTGCGCGCCAACGGCATCGGCCCTCCCGATGCCTCGCTCGACCGGCAACTCGCTGACCTCGAACGACTTCTCGACCTCGTACGGCACGTCAACGACGAGGCGGCCCCGGGGGTAGTCCCGTCAGAAACTTGCTGACACCTGCGGCGAGCTCACTTGGCACCGAGTGCGGTGTCTTCGTACGACGGACCGATGACGAGCACGGGGCACGGCGAGGACCGCGCGACGGTGACCGTGACGCTCGAGGCCGAGAGCCGATCGACGGGATGGCGGCCATGCGTCGCCAACGCGACGATCGGGGCGTCACGAGAAGTTGCGAAACGCAGGATGGCACGCGCCCGATCGTCGTCGTGACCCACGTCCCAGTCGACAGAAGTGCCAGCGAGCCGCAACTTTTCGCCGGCCCTTCGCACGACGTTCGCCTCGAGGACGTCACCTTCGGGAACCGTGGAGGGGACGCCGGAGTCGGACACGACTTGGAACAGCCAGGTGTGCACACCGAAGCGGCTGAGTGAGGTGACGACCGGAAGCAGGAGTTGTGATTCGTCGCTGTTGTCGAGGCAGGCGATGATCTCCCGATACGTCGAACGAGGCGCGGGCAGCTCGACATGTGGCCCGACCAACACGATCGGCACCGGACTACGACGTACGAGCTCGTCGGCAGTGCTTCCGAGCAGCAGCTCACCGACGGCGGTGCGCGCATGCGTTGACATCACCACCAGCGGTGCAGACTTCGCGCTCAGATAGCCGAGCAACGCGTCTGCTGCCGGCAGCCCGACCTCGACATCACACTCGATCGGTTGTTGATCGAAATGGCAGGCAGCGTGTCGCAGCACGCGCGCGGCGGTGTCGACGTGGTCCTCGTGCACGGCCACCGTGACCAACGAGATCGGCACCCCGATCTGCTGTCCCAGCGCTGCCGCGACTGGCGCTGCTCGGGCGGAACTCTCCGAGCCGTCGAGCGGGACCACGATCCTCGAGAAGGGCTTCACGACCACACTCCTGTCGTCGTCTCCCTTGATGATGCGGACGGTTCGGCGTGCCGCAGTAGGGCCGAACGTCACGCGCTCGGGCGTGTCACTCGCCCGGTCGGACGTAGAGATAGAAGACCCGGCAACCCTCGGTGCGGGTCGCATCGAGATCGTGCTCGACGCCGGCGGGCACGTGGACGTAAGAACCGGGGCCGACCTCCGAGCCGCAGATCGATGCCGTGCCCTCGAGCACCCAGATGTGATGGTGGTTGATCCGGTGTGCGTGCATCCCGAGACGCTCGCCCGCGTCGATGGTGAGCACGCCGGCCATCGACGACCCGTCTTGCCACAGCACGCGGTGCTGCACGCCGGACAACGAATCGAGCGGCACACTGGCCAGCCGGGCGACGTCCGGTCCCGTGAGAACTGTCGGCTGGGGCGTAGTGAGCGTGTCCATCATCGCTCGGTCGTTCGGGTGGCCTGCGCCGAGAGGGTGTCGGCGACCGTGTCGATCTCATGGCCGAACGTCCGCACGATGTCGTCCATCGCGATCATGCCGCGGGGCCGCCACATCTCGTCCGAAACGGGAAGACGACGGACGCCCCGCTTCATCATGATCATCTCGGCCGTTCCCAGGTCGGCGTACGGGGACACGGTCGCCACGTCTCGGCTCATGACTCCTTCGACGGGTGCGTCCGGGGACCGGCCCTGGGCGACACCGCGGATGACGATGTCGCGGTCGGTGACGATGCCACTGAGGTAGCCCAGCCGATCGACGACCGCGAGACAGCCGACGTTGCGAGTCCGCATCAGTTCCGACGCTTGGCCCAGCGTCGCCGTCGGCTCGATCGAAACGATCGGCGTGTTCATGACTTCACTCACCTTCATGATCGGCGTCCTTTCGTCGGTGGTGGTCGCGTGTCTTGTCGGTCACGCCTGTGCCACACGGGATCCCTCCCATATCCGGCTGCTTCCATCGTGAGATGCAACGCGTCCGCGCACCAGGGTCCTTGGTCCTTCGCCCCATTGCGGAGCCTCCCGCGGTGGGCGAACACGGCCGAGGCTCTGCGCTTCTCAGCTCTCCAGGGTGATGAGTCCGTCGTGGCCGTCGTAACGGCGGTAGGCGACGGCACCGCGTCCGGTACGCGAGTCCGCGAAGAAGACGAAGGCTTCACCGCTGGCTCGCAGACGCTCGAGAGCGTCAACGAGCGTCAGCACCGGTGCGGCGAGGTGATCGATCGTGATCCGATACGCACTCGACGGCGACAGGCCCGGTGAGTCCGGCCCGCGGAGCAGATGGACCACATAGCTTCCGCTGGGGTCCCGTTCCAGCAGACTGTCCTGGCCGCTGGCGAGATCGCGGTAGAGGTAGAAGTCGTAGTCGAGCTGCTCCATGTCGAACGCGGCTTCCTCGGCGGTGAGTTCTTCATCGAAGAAGGCCTTGTGCCGCACGAGCAGACGTTCGTCCGGCGGTCGCTCGAAGTACTCCGGCCTGATCGCGTGAAGACTGCCGTGGCGCCACTCGCCCAGCTCGGCCGGTTCGTGGAGATGACGCTCGGCCTTGCGATGCTCCGCAAGGTGCTGGAGCTTGTCGCGTACGCGTCGCTGCAACAGGTCGACCGCTTCGTGTAGATCGTGCGCGGCGACATGGGCCCGCACGAGGCGACCGTTCACATCGAGCGTCACTTGTGCGAGTGCCGGCCTCGACCGCGCGGGATCACCGGCGACGGAGAGCTTCGCCCTGGCGAACAGGATCGGCTCGTCGATCTGATCGGCCACCGCGAGGATGCGCTCGCGGGCGTAGCTCACCGCGTCAGCAGCGACGTCGCCCTTGGTGACGACGTCGAAGACCGTCGGCCCCGTAGGGGTCGCTTCGATGGTGGCCGTCGACGCGGGCCGCGCCGCGCCGAACCACTGTTCAGCGATCTGACCGTGCTCGACGCGGCACCGGACTTCGAGTCCTGGTTCGTCGGGACCGAGCGCCGGCCAACGCACCGCCACGACGTCACGGTCACCGTGCACGGTGGCTTCACGCAGGCTCCCCAGCAACGGGAGAGCCTCGAGGAACCCCTGCAACGGTGCCCGCCCGGCGATGGTGAGGCCGTCATGATGGGCTTGCGCGTCGGGGCTGTACAGCTTGAGAGCGTGACTGAGGTCGCCGGCGGCAAGCCAACGTGCCCACGCGCCGGCCACCGCCAAGGGGTGATCCCCGAGCGCCAAACCGTGCTCGACACGAGGCAGGTCGACGGGCGCCGATCCCTTCGTGTCCGGTCGACGTGCGCCAGAAAGGGTTCCCAGACGGTGGTGGTGCCGGCTTGTGTGTGCGCCCTCGCGCAGCTGCACGACGACCGCGGTGTCCACCGCCCCCTCGCGGTGAATGTCGAAGTGCACGCGAGCGCCGGCGCGGCGCGCACTCGGCTCGACATCCGATCGCTTCGCCGGATACTCGCGGCTCCCGCGGCCGATGCGGGCATCGCCGGTCTTCGGGTCGAACCACAACATCACACCATCAGGCATGAGTACCTCCTCGCGGTCAACCAGCACTCGTGGTGCTTCCGACCTCAATGTGCGCGCCACCGACACCCGCGACGCCAGGGGCGAACGTCCCGTCATCGACGACTCCGGACCTTCGGCTCTCTTCGTTTCCGGGCCGAGCGGCGCAGGCTGACCATCTCTCAACCGCAGACAGCGCAGCGTGACTCGGTGTCGTCGTCGACGCCATGACGGTGGCCGATCACCACGATCATTGATCGCAGCCGACGTGAGCAACGGCACTCTCGGGAGCGCCTGGGTGGACGTGATCCGAACGTCGTGACGTTCGGCTCTGGTCCGGTGTGCGCGAACTGCACATCCTGAGACCATGACGCAACGTCAGTGCGGTGTGTGCGGCGCACTCCTCGCGGATGCGGCGAAGTTCTGCGCGACCTGTGGGGCACCTGTCGGTGTGCCCGTTTCCGGCGCACCGACCGGTCCGCCGCCGGCACCGCCGATGGGTCCGCCGCCGGGCCCCGGCGCGCAGTCACCGACGGCGGGTCCGCCGCCGGGCCCCCGCCCGCAGTCTGCGAACCGCACCGCGGTGACATTGGCCGCCGCGGGACTCGTCGTGGTGCTCATCATCGTCGTCCTCGTGATCGCCACGTCCGACAAGAAGAGCTCGACCACGTCCACGCCGACGATGTCCACACC
>DASUCS010000403.1:0-5963 GCA_036275935.1 Acidimicrobiales bacterium | reverse complement strand
AGGTTCCTGAACCGCCACTCGCACCGCGGGTCAACGCGTCGGTTGTCTGGACCGGGACCGAGATCGTCGTCTGGGGCGGCATCGGCTACCAGTCGCGCGACTTGTTCAACGACGGCGCCGCCTACGACCCCGCACACAACTCTTGGCGCGCGCTTGCGGCGAGCCCGCTCTCGCCCCGCAGCGGCGCCACGATCGTGTGGACCGGCGATGAAGTGATCGTGCTGGGCGGCATGACCCTCGACGGAACGCTGGTCGACGGCGCGCGGTACGACCCCACTACTGACCGATGGCACGGTGTGCGCGGGCTGCCTGGCGGTGCTCACGATGTGGACACCTTCTCCGCAGCGTGGACAGACGGTCGCGTCGTCGTCGCTGACAGCTACTCGACCGGAACCAAGGTCGATGCCAGCACCACGCGTTTCGACGACGGGATCGCGTATTACAGCTACGACCCGACGACGGACAACTGGTCGTTGCTTGCCTCCACGGGTTCGCCGAGAGGCGTCGAGGAACTGATCTGGACCGGTTCGACCGTGCTGTCGCCTCCTGCTCAGATCTGGTGCGGACATCACAGTTGTCCGGGCGCGTCGACGGCAGGCGCCCAACTGGACCTGTCCTCGAACGCGTGGCGGCCGATTTCGACGGGCCCAATCGATGACGGCGTCGGGTTCAACGTGTGGACCGGCGCAGCGCTGCTCCGCGTCGCTGAGTCCTTGGTCGGAGGCGGTCCGCACGCGATGAATCCGGGCGACACAGCGGCCTGGGATGCGTCGTCCGATACGTGGACGCGCCTCGTGCGGGCGCCGATCACGATCGTGTCCACTGCCGTGGCCGCCTGGACCGGCCATGACGCAGTCCTCTGGGGAACGGCGTACGACGACAGCGCTCGTGCGTCGCGGTCCGCGGGGTTGTTGTTCACGCCGTACACCAAGCCGCCGATCGTGCCGACGACACCCGAGGAGGTGGCGGCGCAGTTGGACGGAGTGCACGGGGTCGACCCGATCCTGGTCCCCACCGCAGTCCCGGCGGACTGGCACGCGGACGTGTCGATGCGCGACGGCGGCTACGAGGTCACCTACTCAGGCCCCCAGGATGAACGCGTGCGTCTCGCTGTGTCGATACCGAACCCACCGCCGCCAACGGACACCGGAACGCAGGAGTACGGCTTCCGGGGAGACCCACAAGGTCTGTACCAGCAGCAGGACGCGACTGACCCCGTTACGGATCGATGGCTGACGTGGAACGAGCCGGGACATTGGACCGGTTCATCGAAGGCCGGGGTGCCGTACTACCTCTACGCGACTGGTGTGACCGACTCCGTCTTCTGGCAGATCGCCAACTCGTTGACCAACGTGTCCGACGTGCCGCACTGAGACCATCGTCGCGTCGAACTCTTCGCGCTCTCAGGCACCAATTCCGTTCCCTCTGCTGCAAAGAACTGCGGCGCCCAACTCTCTGCATGCTGAGGTACCTGAGAGGTATCCGAGGGTCCAATGTGGACTCACGGGTCTTGGCGCGGGGCGTCAGGGTCTTGCGAAGACGTCGTTACCGAAGAAGTCGAGACCCGGGGCGCCGGCGAAGCCGAGGTGGCTGAGACCGAAGAGGTTCTCGATGCTGCCGAGCAGCGCGTAGTGGTTGTACGGCGTCGAATTCTCGTGGCCAGCGGCGATCTGGGGCGAGAGCAACAGTGCACCGACGCGTCCGCCGCCGGGGCCGCTGCCACCCGGCTGGGCCGCATTCGGTGACGGTGGTGTGTTGCAGCACGCAGTCGAGTCGGCATCGGCTTCGTCGAACGTGATGATGAGCATGCCGTCGTGCTGGTACGCCGGTGAGGCCAGGATGCCGGGAACGGTGTCGTGCAGGAACTGATCCACCGCGGTCAGGCCGCCGGGGCCACCGTCGGCACAGCTCGCGTCATGGCCGTCGTGACAGAGGTCCGGCGTGATGAACGAGTAGTTCGGCGTCGTCGATTCCGAGCCGAGATCGCCGGCGAGTGCATCCGTCCCGACGACGTTGGCGTTGCACTCCGCTTGGTTGTCGATGATCGTGTGGAAGTACACGAACGGGTCGTGGCGAGTCGCGTACTGGTCCGTGGGGCGGGCCCCGAGCGTCGTGTCCGGCGAACCGATCACCGGGTGGCGGCACGTCTTGGGCTCGGCGGGGAAGCTGTTGCCGATGTCCTCCATGTAGCCCTTCCACGTCTTGCCGGCCGCGTCGAGCTGATCCGCGATCGTCTTGACGTTGGTCGGGTACACACAGCCGTGGCCGAGCTCCTGGCCGAAGTCGCCCTGGCCCGTGGACTGGAAGTCCGAGTACGTGCTGCAGTCCGCTTGCGTATCGGAGTTCGGTGCCTGCCCGCTGATCTCGGCGATGTAGTTGTCGAGACTCGCGTGACCGATGCCGTAGTAGTTGGTGAGCAGCTGACCCTGCGGGCGAAGCGTGCCGTTGAGGTACGTCGCGGGCGAACCGGCCCCCCAGGTCTTGTCGAAGTTCTTGTTCTCCAGCTCGATGATCCACACGTGACCGAGCTGGATGGGGGCGTTGGCCGTGTTGGCGAAGCCACCCGCGACGAGCAGGTCGAGCACGCGGGCGAGGAACGACGCCATCTGATCACGGAGGACGGGATCAGTCGGGCCGTACGTGCCGTCGGCGCGGCCGCCCGTGAAACCCGCCTCGGCCGCCTTGTTGATGTTGTCCTCGTGGACACTGCCGTTGTCGTCGGGGAAGTAGTCCTGCGACGCCGTGAGCGCTGGCCCGACGTACTCGTAGGAACGAACGAGGAACGTCGCCATCTGGCCGCGGTTCACCGGATCGGTCGCTCCGTAGGTCCCGTCAGCCTTTCCCGTCACGATGCCAGCTTCGAAGAGGCGGTTGATGTTGGACTCGTGCGGGTTGCCGTTGTCATCCGAGAAGTGATCGCCCGTCGCCGGCGGCAAGGGCTTGGACGTCGAGTCGATCAGCCGCACGAGGAACGTCGCCATCTGGCCACGGTTCACTTGGCCGCTGGGGTTGTACGTGTGCGCGGTGGTGCCACTGGCGATGCGCCACCACACCATGCAGTCGATCGCGGGCTTGTGCACGCTCGAAGGCGAGACGTCGGTGAAGGTGCTCGGCGGCACCGAGCCTGGTGGACACGCGTTGTCGATCGTGCGGGCGGTCGCGGCCGCCGGGGTTGCCGCCGTTGCGATCAGCACCGCCGCGACGAGCACCGCGACCGCGCCACCCCGAACCACCTTGTTCACGTGCATCCTCCGATCGTATGGCGGCGCCCGACGACGCGTGCACTACAGCGACGGGACGAACTTTGCGTCAATCGTCGCGAGATGGCCCACATCGTCCACTGGAACGTCGACGGCGCGCGGTCCTTGCGCCGCATCGTCGAACACCGCCGCACCCCACGTGCTGACCAGACGTCATCCTTGTGAGCATGAGGGTCTACGTGATCGTCGACGGCCCACCGGCGAGCGGGAAGTCGACGCTGGCTCCGCTGCTGGCCGAGCGGCTCGGTCTACCCCTGATCGCGAAGGACACGATCAAGGACGCGCTCATGTCCCAACTGGACGTGCCGGACGTCGCGGCGTCCCGCACGATTGGCCGAGCCGCAGTCACCGCGATGTTGGCGGTCGCGGCAGCGTCACCGATCGGCGCGGTGATCGAGAGCAACTTCTACCGCACGCGCGCACTCGGTCAGCTGCAGGCGTTGCCCGGTGACGTGGTCGAGGTGTTCTGTCGCTGTGACCCATCGGTCTCGCTCGCGCGGTATCGACGACGAGCGGGTTCGCGGGCAGCGGGTCACTTCGACAGCGTCAGGACCGACGACGAGCTGTGGAACCCGGAAGTCGGCGAGCCCGTCGCTGGTGGATGGCCGGTCATCGAGGTGGACACCACTGCGCCGGTGGATGTCGACGGCCTCGTGCGCACGATCCGAAGCTGCAGATCCGAGCGTCCGCTGAAGTAGGCGTCAAGGGCGCGTCGCAGCGTTCGCACGAGCTGCGCATCTCGAGCATGCCGACTGCCTACTCGAGCTCGGCGATCATGCGCTTGAGCGCGACTTGTCGATAGGACGCTTCGAGGAGCTCTGCGACCTCCTGCCAGTCGACCTCTGATGCCGTGAAGTCCAAGGCGAGCCAGCCGGATGCTCCCCAGTAGGGCGGCTTGTAGATCCGATCGTCCTCGAGCAGTGCCGGTCGCTCCTCGGCGTCCGGCTTGAAGACCACCGAGTAGCGCTTGTCCTCGAAACCCGTGAACACGGCGAAGATCTTCTTGCCGGCTCGGAACGTCGGCCGTCCCCACGCTTCGACTTCGCACGCCTCCGGCAGCGCGAGCGCGAGTCGGCGCAGGTCGGACAGGTACGGATCGTCGTCCCGGTAGACGCGCGGATGACTCACCGTGGATACAGCAGCAGTTGCGTGCAGCGATAGGCCGCCATGGTGCGACCAGTCGAGTGATTGGTCACCGTCGCGTCCCACACCTGCGTGGTGCTCCCCGTGTGCAGCGGCGATGCAGTGGCGCGCACCTCTTCACCCTCGCGCGCGCTCGACAGGAAGTTCGCCTTCGACTCCACTGTCGTGAAGCTGGACGCGCCCTCAGGCCAGTGGTGGCGAACACCGAATGCGCAGAGCGCATCGGCGAGCGCAATGACGACCGGTGCCCACAGGAACCCTGTACCGGCGATCAGGTCGTGTCGGACGATGAACCGTCCCTCGAGCGCGTCGGCGTCGGGATCGATCTCGATGCCGAGCAACTGCAGGAAGTTCTGGACGTCGTACGGAGGGGGCACCGCTCAGCGCCAGGTGAAACCCGCGCTGTGACGGGGACGGCGTGCATGTCGCCAGCGTTCACGCGTCGCCGCGAGCTGAACGGCGTACGTGAGCCGAACGCCGCGACCGAACGAGCAGATCCCCCAACCGATGAGGATGGCGCTGACGGCCAGGCCGGCGAGCCGTCCGCTGTCGACGCCACTCGTGGGAAGCGTCGACTCCGGTGTCACCGGCAGCATCGGGGGCGCGGTCGTCGTCGTCGCCTGACGAGGCCCCGCCGCCGACGCGGACGACGCCGTCGTGAACAGGCAGAACAGCAGCATGGCAACGCCCGCGACGAGGATCGTCACGGCACGCCGTCGGTGATTCCGCGCTCGAACGTCTGGCATGTCAGCTCCGCGCCCGCTTCCCCATCAGTCTCGCGCAATCGAGCCCGCCGAAACAGGATCCTCCAGAGCCGCGACGTCGACGACCTCCCCGCTACTGCGGGACGACGAGCGCACGCGGATGGTCAACGCAGGACCGCATCCTTCACGTTCATCAGACGGGCGAGGTTGCCACCCATGATCTTGCGCACGGTCGCCTCCGGCGCACCGGCGAGCTTGTCGACGTACGCCGCCGGTTCGGCCAGACCTTCGGGATGCGGGAAATCCGACCCGAAGAGCACGCGCTCTTCGCCGATCAGGTCGGCGAGCGCGATGAGGTCCTCTTCCCAGAACGGGCTCACGTGGATCTGGCGCTTGAAGACCGCCACGGGGTCCTCGAGAAAGTCCTGCGGCATCTTCTTGTAGACGTCGGCCAGGTTGCCCAACAGGTTGCCGACCCAGCTGCTGCCGTTCTCGATGACTGCGACCTTCAACGTCGGGAACCGCGACAGCGCGCCGTGGACGATGAGGGCCGACACCGAGTCTTCGATGGGGCGCCATGCGTGCAGCTTCCGAAACGCTTGTGGTTGAAAGGGCAACATCTCCTCGTCGGAACCGAGCCATGCGTTGGTGTACGCCTCGTAGCCGCTGTCGGACGAGTGCATGCCGACCAACACGTCGAGCTCGACGACGCGCCGCCAGAACGGGTCGAACTCGGGGAACCCGAACGAGCGAGAGCCCCGGTAGCCCGGCACTGGCGCGGGCCGAATGAGCACTGCACGCGCGCCCCGCTCGACGACCCACTCCAACTCTTCGATCGCCTTGTCGACGATCGGCA
>DASUCS010000402.1:0-6287 GCA_036275935.1 Acidimicrobiales bacterium | reverse complement strand
CGCGACGAGCTGCAGCCCATGGACGTCCCGACCTACACGCCGAACTCGGCGCCGGTCCCGGACGGCACGATCGTCGTCGAGCGCGCCTCGACGCCTCAGGAGCTCGGCCCGAAGCTGAACCGCACCGCGGCGGATGTCGTGCGGTTCCTCATGCAACAGGGCGAGATGGTCACGGCGACCCAGTCCCTGACCGACGACATGATCGAGCTCTTCGCCGCGGAAGTCGGCGCGGAGATCCGACTCGTGAACCCGGGTGAGGAACAGGAAGTCGAGCTGCAGAAGCTCCTCGATCTTCCCGACGAGGACGAGGAGCCCGAGGCTGACCTCGAGCTGCGCCCACCGGTCATCACCGTCATGGGTCACGTCGACCACGGCAAGACCAAGCTGCTCGACCAGATCCGCAACGCGAACGTCGTCGCCGGTGAGGCCGGTGGCATCACGCAGCACATCGGTGCGTACCAGACCGAGAAGAACGGCCGGCTGATCACCTTCATCGACACGCCGGGTCACGAGGCGTTCACCGCCATGCGCGCCCGCGGCGCGGAGGCGACGGACATCGTCGTGCTCGTCGTCGCCGCCGACGACGGCGTGATGCCGCAGACGATCGAGGCGCTCAACCACGCCAAGGCCGCCGACGTCCCGATCGTCGTCGCCATCAACAAAGTCGATCGCGAGCAGTCCAACCCCGAGCGCGTGATGCAGCAGCTCTCCGAGCAAGGTCTCATCCCGACGCAGTGGAACGGCGACACGGAGATGATCCAGGTGTCGGCGCTGCAGGGCCTCGGCATCGACGACCTGCTCGACACGCTCCTGATCACGGCCGATCTGGAGGACCTCAGGGCCAACCCCGACGGTCGGGCCCAGGGTGTCGTGCTCGAAGCGCACCTGGATGTCGGCCGCGGCCCCGTTGCCACCGTGTTGGTGCAGCGCGGCACCCTCAAGGTCGGCGATCCGCTCGTGGCCGGTCCCGCGTGGGGTCGCGTTCGTGCGCTGATCAACGACAAGGGCGAGAACGTGAAGGAGGCGGGCCCGTCGACGCCGGTCGAGGTGCTCGGACTGTCCGACGTCGCTGACGCCGGTGACGATTTCGTTGTCGCACCGGAAGAGCGCGTCGCCCGCAACGTCGCCGAGACCCGCGAGCATTGGCAGCGGGTTGCGGGCCTCGGTCGCGAGGCACACGCGATGAGCAGCGGCGCGCGGCTCGAAGACATCTTCGAGCAGATCCAGGCGGGCGAGGCGGCCACGCTCAACCTCGTGCTGAAGGCCGACGTCACCGGTTCGCTCGAAGCGCTCACGGAGTCGCTGCGCAAGCTCGAGCGCGACGACGTGAAGCTGTCGTTCGTGCACCGCGCCGTCGGCGGCATCACCGAGAACGACATCCAGCTCGCCGCCGCATCGAACGCGACGATCATCGGCTTCAACGTCCGACCCGATCGCAAGGCTCGCGAGCTCGCCGAGCGCGAGGGCGTCGAGATCCGGACCTACGAGATCATCTACCAGGTGATCGAGGACATCCAGAACGCGATGCTCGGTCTGCTCGCGCCGGAGTTCGAAGAGGTGGTCACGGGCGAAGCCGAAGTGCGCGAGATCTTCTCGGTGCCACGCATCGGCCGCATCGCCGGTTGCTACGTGCAGTCCGGCACGATCACCCGCGGTTCCAAGGTCCGCTTCCTGCGGGAGGGCACGATCATCTGGAAGGGCGCGATCAGCTCGCTGAAGCGCTTCAAGGACGACGTGCGCGAAGTGCAGTCGGGCTTCGAGTGCGGCATCGGTCTGTCGGACTTCCAGGACCTCAAGCAGGGTGACCTCATCGAGACGTACGAGGAGCGGGAGATCCCACGCACGTAGGCGCTCTGGCGGTCGATGTGCGCCTGCCACAGTGCCACTCGTTGAAGGAGAAGCGCGCGGTGGTCAAGACGGTCTTGCAAGGAGCGGCGCGCCGTTATCGCGTGGCGGCGTCGGAAGTGGGAGCGCACGACAAATGGCAGCGCGCGTCGTTGGGCTTCGCTGCGGTGTCGGGCTCGGCGTCGCACGTGGAGGAGGTGTTGGACGCAGTCGAACGATTCGTGTGGTCGTTCCCGGAGCTCGAGGTCGTCGACGCATCGAGGCAATGGTTGGAGTGAGCAGTGAGCACTCATCGGTATCCCCGTACAGCGCGACTCAACGAGCTGTTGCATCAGATCGTCGCCGAAGAGATCGAGCGGCTGGACGACGAACGTCTCGACCTCGTGACGGTGATGAGCGTCGAGGTCGAACCGGATCTTCGTCACGCGACCGTGTACGTCGACACGCCGACGGGCGCGGATCGCGACGAGGAGATGCTCGCAGCGTTGGGTGACCACCGCGTCGCACTGCAGAAGGCGATCGGCCAGCAGGCGCGCATCAAGCGGACCCCGCAACTGGCGTTCCGAGTCGACGAAGTCGAACGGTCGGCCGGCCGCATCGAAGACGTCATCCGCCACCTCCACCCCGACGACCAGTGACGCCCTTGGGCCACATGGCGCGAGCAGCGACGTATTCGGTCGCTGTAGGGCCACATTGTTGCGGGTCGACACTCTTGGAACGGATGACGACGTTTTCGGTCGCTGGTTGACCACATTGTGATGGCACTGGACGGGCTCGTCGTCGTCGACAAGGACGCCGGATGGACGTCACACGACGTCGTGGCCAAGCTGCGCGGCGTCCTGCAGACGAAGAAGGTCGGCCACTCCGGGACCCTCGACCCCGATGCCACAGGTGTCCTCGTCATCGGCATCGGCCGAGTGACCCGGCTATTGCGCTTCCTCACGGCGTTGCCGAAGACGTACACCGGCCAGGTCGTCTTCGGGACGGAGACGTCGACCCTCGACGCCTCGGGCGAGGTGACCGCAACGCACGACATGCAGGTGACCCTCGACGACGTCCGTGCCAGCGCCGCCACCCTCACCGGCGACATCCTGCAGGTCCCCCCGATGGTGTCCGCGAAACAGGTCGGCGGAAAGCGCCTGCACGAGCTCGCTCGCAAGGGGATCGAAGTGGAGCGTGAACCCGTTCCGGTCACCGTCCATCGCTTCGACGTCGACGCGACCGACGACCCGCTCGTGTTCGACATCGAGGTCGAGTGCTCGTCCGGCACCTACATCCGCAGCCTCGCCGCCGACCTCGGCACAGCGCTCGGCGGGGGAGCGCACCTCCGCACCCTCCGGCGCACCGCCATCGGCTCGTTCTCGACGTTCGACGCACAGCGCATCGACTCGATCAGTGTGGAGTCGGTCCTGCCGCCCATCCAAGCCATGCGCGACTACCCCTCGGTCGCGACCATGCGCGAGACGATCCAGAACGGCAAGGTGCTCGCCCGCGGCGAACTCCACGTCGATGGCGAAGGGCCGTGGGCAGTGACCGACGCGCGCAGCGGGGAGCTCCTCGCGGTGTACGAGACGTACAAGGCCGACCTCGTGAAGCCCGCCGTCGTGCTGGCTGCTGATTAGCCTCGGCCCGTAGTGCAGGTCCTCCGCGATCTCGACGAGTGTCCCCGGCCGCAGCAAGGCACCGTGGTCACGATCGGCGCGTACGACGGCGTGCATCGCGGTCACCGGGAGGTGATCGCGACCATGCAGCGCATCGCGGATGACCGGAGCTACGCGACCGCGGTCGTCACCTTCGATCGGCATCCGGCGAGCGTCGTGCGTCCGCAATCAGCACCGCGTCTGCTCACCAACCTCGACCAGAAGCTCGAGCTACTGGAAGAAACCGGCGTCGACTACGCGCTCGTGATCCATTTCGACGAGGATCGATCACAGGAGTCGGCGGAGGACTTCGTGCGAGAGGTGCTCGTCGGTTGCCTGAACGCGAAGCTCGTCGTGGTCGGCGCGGACTTCCACTTCGGCCACCGCCGGCGAGGCAATGTGCCGCTGCTCGAGGAGATGGGTCGTGAGCTCGGCTTCGAGGTGATCGGACTCGCTCTGGTCGGACAGGACGGCGCGCCGGCGCGTGACGAGGAGCAGGTCTCGTCGACCGCCATCCGCCGCGCGCTCGTCGCCGGTGACGTCGCGCTCGCGCACAAGTTGCTCGGGCGCGAGTACGAGATCCGAGGCACGGTCGAGCGAGGCGACGCGCGTGGCCGCGAGTGGGGCTTCCCGACGGCCAACGTCGCCGTCCCCGACGACATCCTCCTGCCCGCCGACGGCATCTACGCCGGTTGGTACGAACGGCCGAATGGCGAGCGCATCGCGACGGCGATCTCCTTGGGGCGTCGTCCGACCGTGTACGACGCGCAGCCCTACCGGTTGCTCGAGGCCCACCTCCTCGACTGGGACGGCGACCTGTACGGCGAGACCGCACGAGTTCGTTTCGTCGAACGACTGCGGGACGAGCTGAAATTCGACTCCGTCGACGCATTGCTCGAGCAGATCGCGCGTGACTGCGACGACGCCCGGCGCCGCCTCGACCGTCGCTGATTCGCGTTGACGCGCTGCGCGTTTGTCAGACTTGTGTGAGTGGCAGGTGACGTAACCGCTCCGATCGTCGGCCCGACGAACACTCCGATCGAGGCCAACGCGACGCACATCGAGATGCCGCGGCTGGCCCGGCACCTCATCACGCTCGAGGACGGCCACCAAGTCGGCGTCGCCGTGTGCGGCCGGGGCGTACCGCTGGTCGTCGTGCACGGATTCTCGGCCGAGGGGATCCTGTACGCGCAGACCCTGTCACGCATCACCTCGCTCGGATTCAAGGTGGTGGCCATCGACGTCGCCGGCCACGGCGCCACACTCGGGCTCCCCACCGGCGCCGGTTCGCTCAGCAGCTACACCGAGTTGCTGGGCAAGGCGCTGAACCACCTCGGCGTCGAGCGCGCCGTGCTCGCCGGACACTCGATGGGCGGCCGCCTCGTCACCGAGCTCGCGGCCAACCACACCGACCAGGCGATCGCCGTCATCCTGCTCGACGCCATCGTCGGCGACACATGGGACGGCATGGTCAACCTGTTCCGCCTCTGCCCTCCGCTGCTCGCAGGTGTCGGCGTCACGCTCGTCGTCGACACGCTGTCGACCATCCCGTTGCTGCGCGATCCCGTGCAGGCTCGCAAGCTCGGACGGTTGGTCGCACCGACCCTGGTGGGGCACATGCTCCGGCCATGGCGGCTCATCGGCCCCGGCATCTCGATCATGCGTTCACGAGGCAGCCGCTGGATGCTCGAGCGCCTCGCGCAGGAACGCGTGCCTGTGTTCGCGATCCATGGTGACCGTGACTTCGCGGTGCCAATCGCCACGGCGCGGTCCGCGGCGAGGCGCGGCAAGGGCGAGCTGATCACCGTGCACGGCGGCAGTCACTCGTGGCTGTTGAAGGACCCCGAATCGCTGCCGGCGATCATGCATCGTCTGATGAAAGGCCGGCTCGGGACGGCGGTTCTCAAGGCCATCCTCGACGGCGGCATCGATCCCAATGGTGCGACCGAGGACGAGATCGAAGCGATCTTCTTCACGCCGGACTCGCTCGCCGTGCAGCTCACGCCCCGCAGCCCGGACTTCGAGGATCTCGAGGAGTACCACCGCCGTCCTCGCTACTCGTTCTCGGTCACCGCTGATTAGCCGCTGATCACGGCCTGACGTTGTTCGACGGTCAGTGGGAACTGCGTCGAACGTCGCACCGCACCGAGATTGCCGCCGGCGCCGTTGGTGGCCGACCACGTCACCGTCCATTCGATGGTGGCGAGGACGTTGTACGTCCCGTCGTGCTGGTACACGTGACTGCAGTCCGTCGATTGAGCCGCGTCGGGGCGAGTGGCGTCGTACGGCGTGCCCGGACCGTCGCACGTGACCGTCGAGCCGTCGCCCATCTCCCAGATGGTGCGCGTCGGTTGTGCGGTGACCGATGCGGACAAGCCAGGGATGGCGGCGCTCGCCGACATCGCGTGCCAGTCGCCAGGGTCGACCCACAGCCACGTGCGGATGCCGACGAGCTGCTTCGCCGTCGCCGGGGGAGCGGTCCGCGGTCGTGGATAGATGAGCGGCAACTCGTTGAACGCGCGACGTGCGAGCGTCGCGGGATCGATGGCGTTGGCGGGGTCGTACACGATGCGGTTGACGTAACCGTCGGTGCACACGATCCAGTAGCTCTCGCCTTCGGTCGGTGCGGTGACCTCGGTACCGGTTCCGATCCACACGCCCGAGTTCGACGTGTCGCCGGAGTAGAGCCCGCACGTAACGGTGCCCGATCCACCAGCGTTGCCCGACGGATCAGTCCCAGGCGACGACACAAACACAATCGGATTCCCACCAGGCCCGATACGCCCGCCGATCGGATTGTCG
>DASUCS010000401.1:0-2397 GCA_036275935.1 Acidimicrobiales bacterium | reverse complement strand
GCGCCTCTCGATCGGCGGCGCCGCGGTGCACCGGGAACGAGCCCAGCGCGAACAGGAACGGATTGATCCACCCGTACTTGAAGATCGAGTCCTTGCCCATGTAGCGCATGCGCCGGGTCGTGACGAGCGACACCAACGCGAAGTCGATGTTCGACCGGTGCACGGGAGCAAGAACGAACGAACCCGTCTGCGGCACGTGTTCGCGTCCGTGGATCTCGATGCGACAGAAGAGCTTGGCGACACCGAGGATCAGCGCTCGGACGAACCGGTACAGGCCGATCTCCCACCGCTTGGGAGGGTCAGTGAATGCCATCGAGCTTCTCCAACAGCACGTCCACGACCTCGTCCACCGTGCGGTCGGTGGTGTCGACCTCGATCGCGTCGTCCGCTGCCGCGAGCGGACTGTGCTCTCGGCCCTGATCGAGCGCATCCCGCTCGGCGATGGCGGCGGCCACCGCCTCGTAGTCCAACTCGGTGACCTCCTTCGCCCGCCGCCGCGCACGCGCGTCCGGTGACGCAGTGAGGTACACCTTCAGTTCCGCATCGGGAAAGACGACCGTGCCGATGTCACGTCCTTCGATCACTCCCCCACCGTGGGCCGTCGCCCACTCACGCTGTCGCTGGCGCATCTCTTCGCGAACGCCCGGATTGGCCGCGACGATGCTCACCGCTCGCGTCACCTCCGGGCCTCGGATCTCGACGGTGGCATCGACGCCGTCGACGATCACCCCGTCGAGCGAGACCTTGAGGTCGAGCCCACGAGCGAGCGACGCGACCGCACGCTCGTCGTCGGGGTCGAGATCGTGGCGCAACGCGGCGAAGGCAACGGCGCGGTACATCGCGCCAGTGTCGAGGTAGCCCATCTGCAACCGGTCCGCGAGATGTCGAGCAACGGTCGACTTTCCCGATCCGGCTGGACCGTCGATGGCAATGACGCGCATATCGGGGTCGCAGGCTACCGAAGCTGGTCGAGCGCCTCGAAGTAGCCCGGGAACGTCTTCGCGACGCACCCGGGGTCGAGGATGTCGATGCCCGACACCCGGAGGCCGAGCAGCGCGAATGCCATCGCCATGCGGTGGTCGTCGTAGGTCTCGATGCGCGCCGGCTGGGGCGTGCCCGGTTCGATCCGCATCCCATCCTCGAGCTCGGCGGCGCGAATGCCACATCGCTGCAGCTCGGAGACGACTGACGCGATGCGGTCGGTCTCCTTGCCTCGGATGAACCCCACGCCACGGATGGTCGTCGCAGAGTCGGCGAACACTGCGACTGCCGCGAGCGTCGGGACCGTGTCGGACAGGTGCCGGAGATCGACGTCGACGCCGCGCAACGTGCCCGCGGCGCGCACAGTCGTGGATGTCGCGTCCTGTTCCACGTCCGCGCCCATGGCGGCGAGCACGTCGACGAAGCCGAGGTCGCCCTGAAGTGAGTCGCGGCCGAGCCCGTCCACCGTCACGCGCCCACCCAGCATCGCGGCGGCCGCGAAGAAGTACGACGCCGCCGACGCGTCTGGTTCGATCGAATATGTCCGCGCCGAGCGGAACGCGTCGATCACGGCCCGGGTCATCGCGATGTACGGCTCGGACACGAGCTCGGTCGTGACGTCGACCTCGAATCCTGCGAGCAGGAGGCCAGAGATGAACTGACTCGACACGTCGCCCGACACTGCGACACGGCCTGAGCTGACGCCGGGGCTGTCGATCACGACCGGCAAGCATCCCGGCTCGCCGCGCTCATCCACGCCGATGCCGAGCGATCGCAGCGCGTCCAACGTTGGCGCCATCGGTCGGCGCCGCATCGGCGGGTCGGCGTCGACCAAGAAGCGGCCCTGTCCACGTGCTGCGAGCGGGAGGATGAAACGCGCGGTCGTGCCCGACAGCCGTGCGTGCAACGTCGCCTCCGTGGCCGGGATGCTGCCACCCCGGCCGTGCACTGTGATGCGATCACCATCGACGTCGATCGCGATTCCGAGGGCACGCAGGCAGGTGACCATCGCGTCGGTGTCGTCGGCCCACAGCGCGCCGTCGAGAGTGCTCGTGCCGTCGGCCAGCGCGGCCCGCACCAGTGCGCGATTGGTGATGCTCTTCGAGCCTGGGACCGTCACTGTCGCGTCGGGCGGTCGAGCGAGAGGCTCGATCCGCAGCGAGTCGATCATTCGAGTGTGCGCACCGCCGGTCGGTAACCGCGTGCGAGGAGGCCGCCCTGGAAGCGCTCCACTCGATCCGAAGGCACGAGAAGGATCAGCACGCCGGCATCGCCTTCGCTCGAGTGCGCGATCTCGAGGTCGGCGATGCTGACGTCGAGCTCCGCCGCGAGCGTGGTCACGTCGGCCAGGACACCGGCGCGGTCCTGCACCGGGACGCGCACCTCGCACAGCTCGTCGGGTTGCGCGACGCGCGC
>DASUCS010000400.1:0-8821 GCA_036275935.1 Acidimicrobiales bacterium | reverse complement strand
GTGTCGAAAGTTCCACCGGCGGATTCCGGGTTTATTGCCGTGCGCCAGTTAGAGTGAGTGGCGACCCGGTCAGTAGTGTCCGCCGGGACGGCCGAAGTACCTGAGGAAGAAGGAAGCGCTACGTCATGAAGGTCTGGATCGACCAGGATCTGTGCACCGGCGACGGTCTCTGCGAAGAGATCGCTCCCGACGTCTTCACGCTCCTCGACGACGGCCTCGCCTACGTGAAGGAAGGCGACAAGATCTACGCGACGGCCAAGGGCAACCCGCAAGGGGCCGAAGGTCTCGCTGTCGTCCCCGCCGGCCAGGAAGAAGCCGTCATCGAGTCCGCCGAGGAATGCCCCGGCGAATGCATCTTCATCGAGGTCGAGTAACACTTCGATCCCGAACCGGAGGTTCGGAATCGAGTCCGCCGAGGACTCAGTCGATGCAGGGGCCCGTCGCGACCGCGGCGGTGCCCGCTGACTGCAGCACAGGCCGGATCTCGGCGAGCGTGAGCGCGTAGCCGACGTTGGGCTGATCAGGAGCGATCGCGAACGCGACGCCCTGCACGAGACCGCTCGGATCGACGAGCGCGCCGCCGGAGTCGCCCGGCCTCAGCTCACTGCTGAGGATGTAGATGCTGCGCGTCGTGCGGTGCTGGTCGTAGATGTCGAAGCCACGAGCGTCGACCTTCTCCCCGACCTTGAACGGACTCAACTCGAGCGGCCCGCCGCCGGGGTGACCGAAGACCGCACCCACACCGTCGACGTCGAACGAGCCGTCACCGAGTGGCAGCGCGGGCCGGTCGATGCCGGGCACCCGCAGGATCGCGACGTCTCGGTTCGGATCGAAGGCGACCACCGTGGCCTTCAGTGCCTCGCCGTTCGGATGCGTGAGGACTGTCACGTCGCCATTCGGGGCGCCGGCGACGACGTGCGCGTTCGTGACCACGAGGTGGTCGCCGATCACCGCACCGCTCCCGTCCTGGACGTGTGAGCACGCCGCCGCTTCGACCTTCACCGTCGAACGCGAGATCTCGTCCGCTTGCGCTTGGCTCAACCCGCTTGCGGCGGGCGGTGGCCCGACCGCGGTGTCGCGACCGAAGCCCTCGAACACACGAGGACCGAGCGCGCGCCGCAACGCCTGCGACGTGTCCGGCGCCTCCGGAAAATGGTCCTGGATGAAGGCGGCGATGCTCGAATCGCGCGTCTGCTCTGCAGGCCACTGGGGCGTTTGCGCCAGGGTCGGCAGCAGGAACCACACCGCGATGAACACCCCGACCACACCGGCAACTGATCCGCCGACGCGGTCGGCCGTCACGACCGACTCCGAGCGGATCACGCCGCGCAACCGCGCACCGATCACCAGTCCGATGACCTGACCGATGATCGCTCCGGAGAACAGCACGACCATGCCGAGCAGCAGCAGGCGTTCCGGGTCTTCTTCGGAGCTGCCGATCACAGGGATCACCCGGGTCGCGATCAGCACACCGAGCGCGAGCCCCACCCAGGAGAACGAACGCGCCACGAAACCGAGGCGCCACCCGCCGATCGCCGCGGACACGGCCAGGGTGATGATGATGAGGTCGAGCATGTCCACGGCCGCTTACCCGGCAAGCAGGCGGGCGGAAGTCAAGAACCCCGTGTGGGCCACCATTCGATGGTCCGGCCGGACCGACTGGCCCTCGATGTGCCACGACCGGTTCAGGACTTCGATCGTGTCGGCCATCGTGAATCGGCTCAGCGCCAGCGTTTCGCGCAGCTGCGCCGCCTGCACGATCGTCGGGGTGTAGGCGACGAGGATCCCGCCGGATCGCAGCGCTCGCTCTGCGTGCTTCACCACCTGCCACGGCTCGGGCAGGTCGAGCACGATGCGGTCGAGACCGGTCTCGTCGATGCCGTCGTAGGTGTTGCGCAACTCGACGCGGTAACGCGAGCGGTACTCGAGGCCGAGAAAGCCATCGACGTTGGCCGTCGCTCGCTCCGCGAATTCCTCGCGCAGCTCGTAGCCGACGATGTCGGCGCCGGCACGCAACATCGCCATCGACAACGCGCCGGATCCGACACCGGATTCGAGGACGCGCACGCCAGGGTGGATGTCCGCAATCAACAGGAGAGGGCCGAGATCCTTCGGGTAGATCACCTGTGCGCCGCGCGGCATCTTCAGCACGAAGTCCGACAACGTGGGCCGCAGCGCAGTGAACCGTGAGCCGCGCGACGACCGGTACGTCGTGCCTTCTTCCGATCCGATCAGCACCGCGTGTGAGAGCACCCCGGTGTGCGAGTGGAACTCGCCGCCCTCAGCCAGCGTGATGAGGTACCGCCGGTCCTTCGCGTCGATCAGCAGCACCTTGTCGCCAGCCCGGAAGATCGATGTCATCGGCGTGCTCGCAGCGTCACCGGCTCGTGGCCGCTGCTGCGCTCCGCGAGCTTGCAGAACGCGCACACGTCCTCCGGAGTGGGCGCGCCGCAACGCGTACAAGCTGAGAGCTCGAGATGTTGTGACTCGATCTCCGAGGTGAACCGCGCTGACGCCCGCTTCAGGAACCCGAAGTAGAAGTCGTGCTTCGAGCCCGGCGACTCGAGCTCGATCTCGTTGAGCGCCGCCTTGTAACCGAGGTGCTTGTTCCCTTCGGCCATCGGACACTCCTCGACGATGTAGTCGATGCCGGTGAGCACGCAGTACGCCGCGGTCTCGCGCTCTCCGAGTCGCACGAGCGGCTTCACCTTGCGCGGGAAGCCGTGCTCGCCCGGGAGCACCGGCAGCTGTCGCCCGAGGTAGTCGGTCTGCCAACGCAGGACGTTGCCGAACAGCACAGCGGCCTCGTCGTCGAGGTTGTGTCCCGTCGCGACGACGTCGTAGCCGTGGTCGCGCGCGGCAGCGTCGAAGAGATGGCGCTTCGACAGCCCGCAGGCCGAGCACGGCACGCGCCGAGTGGCCTTCGCGGCGGTCGGCACGTCGAAACCGTGCTCCTCGCGCAGGTTGCAGTAGTGCAGCGTGAGGCCACGTTTCTCGGCGAAGTCGCGCGCGTACTGCGTCGACTCGTCGGAGTAGTCACCGATGCCCAGCCCGATCACGAAGCCGTCGGCCTCGTAACCGAGCTCGCGGAGCAGGTGCCAGCAGGCGAGCGAGTCCTTGCCTCCGCTCACCGCCACCAGGACTCGCTCCCCCGGCTGCAACATGTCGAACTCGGAGATCGCCTTCGCGACCTGATCGCGGCACATGCGCAGGAAGTGGTCCCGGCAGTAGTTGGCATTCTGGCGCCGCACGTCGATGACCGCGGGCTCGCGGCACACGCGGCACTTCATGCCGCGCCTCCGGAGATGACCGGTCGGATCTCGATGGTCTGTGCGTCGTCGAGCATGGCGTCGCCGGGGATCAGCTCGTCCCCCCGGATCACGAGGACCGATTCGCGGTTCAGCTCCAGCCGGTTGAGCAGGGCGATCACACTGATCGGGCCCGAGACCTCGAGTTCACGTCGAGGGTTGCGGAGGACGACCTTCACCGCAACAGACTAAAGCTCGCCGTCAGGGCTCCCCAGATCGGTCACGACGATGGTCTCGCCGGGTTTGAGGTCGTAGCGCACGACCGTCGGCTTCGTCTTGAACACGCGATGCAGCAGCTGCGCGGAGACGACGACCGCCCAGATGCCGAGCCAGCGCCGATTGCCGCCGATCACCCCTTGCCGCATGCCGCGGCGGCGCAGGACGTCGGCCAGCCGACCGATCAAAGGCGACGCACCTCGACGACCGTCGAGCGCTTCTTCCCGCGGCGGCGCCCGAAGAAGTACGCCACGCCGACGACTGCCACGACGGCGACCGCGCCGACGATGACCGCGTACGACTTCGCCGACTCCCCCGCCGACTCGACTTCACCTTGCAGCTCGCGGAACTTCGACTCGATGTCACGCCGGGAGATCTCGTTGGGCAAAGCGTTCATTGGCGGCTTCCCTTCGGTCGGATACGGCGAACCGCGAGCGCGATCAACATGAGCAGCAACGCGAGAGCGGCGGCGTACGGCACCCAGTTCCAGTGGCCGCTGAGGTGCTCGTCGTTGTGCGTCTGCAGGGCGCGCAATCCGCCCAGCGTCAGCAGGAGGATCCCCATGCTGCCGAACACGGCCGCCGCGATGCCGAACGTGATGTAGCGACCGAGCCCTTTCAACGGCTCCACGGTCTCCTGCTTCGTGTAGGAGACGAGCATCTCCCACAGCTCCGTCAGGACTTGTGGAATCGATTTCTCCTCTTCGGGCACCAAGAAGCTCCCCGCTATCCCAACTGCAGTCGTGCGGCAAGGTAGTCGCTCTCTTCCGCGAGCAACAGCTCCAGTACGTCTAACCGCTGGTCGGGACCGTCAGCCACCAAGACGCGTTGTTGGTCGGCCGGTCCGATCGGTGCGACCGCCGCAACCTGGAACGAACCCAGCGCAGGATCGTCGCTGAGCTCGATCGTCGCGGCCGCGGCCGGCTCGGCGAGCTCGGCCTTCTGCGCCAACACTCGGCGCAGTGTCGCGACGACGTCCTGGTACCGGCGCTGCGCTTCCGCCCCCGGGACAGGGTCGTCCCAGTCCTCGACGGTCGCCTGCGGGTACGGATCGTCGGGCAACCACTGCGTCACGCGGATCCGCCGCGTCCCCACGGTGCCGAGCACCCAGCGACCGTCGTCGAGCTCGGTCGCGTCGAGGATCCGCGCGACGGTCCCGACGGAGGTCCGCACGTCGTCACCGCCGACCTCGCTCCCCCGTTCGATGAGAACGACACCGAATTCGCGGTCGCCGTCCATGCAGTGACGAGCCAATTGCCGGTAGCGCGGTTCGAAGATGTGGAGGGGCAGGAACAGGCTCGGGAAGAGCACCGTGCCGAGCGGGAACATCGGCAGCCCGGTCACGGGAGCGGCTCGAGCTTCGTGATGTCGACGGTCTCCGGGTACTTCGCGACGATGCCCGTGAGCTCCTCCTCGAGATCGACGTCAGCCTGTCTGATGTTCTGCGGCGCCGGGGTGTTCATGATGAACGAGAAGCTCGCGTGCGCGCCTTGGTAGGTGTCGAGATACCCCGCGAGCGCAGTCGATTGGTTGAGCGTGCCCGTCTTCGCGTGCACGCGACCGGCGAGCGGCGTGTCCACGAACCGATCGGTCAGCGTTCCCGTCTGAGCCGCAACAGGAAGCGACGCCGCGAACGGTGATGTCGCACCGTGACGGTCGAGGAGCGTCTGCACCGCAGTGCACGTCGTGCGATCGTCGTCGGCGAGACCAGAACCGTCGAACTGAACGGTTCCGTCGAGCGGGAGGTTCTCGGCGCGCAGCGCCTTCGTCACCGCGGCGGCGCCCGCTGCCGTCGAACCCGTGCCCGAGTCGCGGACGCCGAGCTCCTTCGTCAACAGCTCGGCAGAGCCGTTGTCGCTCTCGGTCAGCATCGCCGCGATGATCGCGCCGACCGGCTGCGAGTCCAGATGTGCGATCTCCTTGGCGTCGTCCGGAGCGCGACCGGACCCTGGGACGCCGTCCACCGCGACGCCCCGCACGACGAGCAGCTGCGTCAGCTGATCCGCCGCGTGCGTTGCCGCGTCTTGCGCGGGAGTCTCCTTGGGCACGTGCACGTCGGGCGAGGGCGGGAACGCAGCCAGCCCGTCGTTCACCAGCAGCGCGCTCATCGGGCCGATCTCGGCGAGTGACGCAAAACGCGACGGCCACTGCGGCAGGTACCGCTGCGTGTCGAAGTGCGTGTCATCGCCGAGTACGCCACCGGTGATGTGGGTGATTCCCGCATCCTTGATGCGATCTGCCAGATCCTCGAGGCGGCTGTGCACGACCGGTTGATGCTTGAAGTGCTGTGCGTAGGCATCGGTCATCAGCAACGGATCGCCGCCGCCCACCATCCAGAGGTTGCCGTTCACCGTGCCGTCGCCGGCGGCGTCATCGACCTTTGCCCGCGTGGTGAGCACCGCGTCGTTACCGAGGACCGACTGCGCGGCCTCGGCGGTGAAGAGCTTCTCGATGGAGGCGGGGATGAGCGGGGTGTCGGGGTGATCGGTGAACACCGATCGCCCGTCGATCGACACCGTCAGGCAGTGGTTCTCCGGCGCGCGGCTCAACAACTCGCTCAACTGGTCCGTCAATCGACGATCAGCGACCGGGGCGGCGAGTAGCTCCGGAACGCGACGCGCCGACAGCACGGGCGTGTTCACCGACGAGGCGTCACGCGGCGTTGGTGCCGCGGGCGCGCGCTCGGCCTGCGCCACGATCGACAGGCCGCACACCCCGAGGATCAGGAGCGCGAGCGGCGCGATCCACTTCGCCCGCCGATCCTCGCCGCCGTTCAGTCCAGTCCTCGCCGTTGCCGGTGTCGGGCGTAGCTCCACAGGTGTGCGAGTGCCGTGACCGCGCGGTTTGCGGACGCGTAACACAGCTTGCCGCTCTCCCGGCACGCCTGCACCGCGGGGTTGGCCGGGTCGGCGATCGAGAGCTCGGTGGCCATCAGGACCGGTTTACCGACCTCGGATGAGATCGCGGCCGCGGTCTCTGCGAACCGCCGGTCCTGACGCTCGTGGTAGGCGACGATTCGCTCGAGGCCGTGCTCGGGGTAGAAGGGCCCTTCCTTCTCCATACGGCCCTGGTTCCCCTGGATGCCCATCCCGAGGAGCACGACGCTGTCGACCGACGGGTGGCGCGCAACGAGCTCGAGGATCGCGGGGATCGTGTCCTTGGTCTCGCCGCCGGCGAGGTCGATCGGGTTGTTGCGACTCCAGCGCGGCGGCAGGTGCTCGTCGAGCGCGGCACGGAGGTCGTCCGGCATGGGCATGAGCTCGAGCCCGCGGGCGCGGCTGATCGCATCCGCGGTCACAACGCCCCAGCCGCCGGCGGTCGTGACGACACACACGTTCGGACCCCTCGGCAACGGCTGCGTCGCGAAGGTCGCCGCCGCCTCGTACGCCTCTTCGATCGTCGGTGCACGCACCACGCCCGCCTGGCGGCACGCGCCGTCGAACACTCGGTCGTCGGTGGCGAGGCTTCCCGTGTGACTGGCCGCGGCGCGGGCGCCGACCGCAGACGCGCCGCCCTTCACGAGAACCAGGGGCATCCGCTCCGCGACGGATCGGATGCGTTCGAAGAATGCCCGCCCGTCCGGCACGCCTTCCACATAGGCCAGACCGACGCTCGTCTCCGGGTCGTCGGCGTAGAAGTCGAGGTAATCCGGGACCGTGACCGCGGCCGCGTTGCCTGCACTGACCGCCCGGCTCACGCCGACGCCGTAATGAGTGGCGTAATTCATGAAGCTCGACACGAAGTTGCCCGACTGGCTGGCGATCGCGATGCGGCCCGCCGGCGGATACGGAGCGACGATCTGCGCGCACATCCGAGCCGGCGTGGAGATGACGCCTTGGCCGTTCGGCCCGGCGAGCAGGATGCCGAGCTCCTCGGCGAGCCGCACGAGCTCGTTCTGCGCGTCGATGCCTTTCGGTCCCGCCTCTCCGTAGCCCGCGCTGGTGATGAATGCAGCACGCACACCCTTGGCCGCGCACTTGCGCAACAGCTCGACGTTCGCACCCGCCGGGGTACACACGAACACGAGGTCGGCTTCGCCGGACGGAAGTTCATCGATGTCGGCAACGGTGTCGATACCGAGCACCGGCGTGCCCTCGAGGTTGGTCGCGAACATCTTCCCGGCGTAACCCGACGCGAGGATGTTGTGCAGCGCGACGAACCCGAACTTCCCAGGGTGCGTGGACGCGCCAGCGACGATGATCCCCTTGGGGTCGAACAACGCCTGGAAGTTCTCGCGCTTCACCCGCGCAGCTCCACGAGCGCGTCGACGGCGACGGGCACGCCCTCGACGACGATCAACGGGTTGAGGTCCGCGCTCGCGATCTCCGGGTTCGCGTCGACGGCGTCGGAGAGGCCCACGAGCACGTCCACCAGCCGCTCGCGGTCGACCGCCGGCTCACCGCGAAACGAGCCGAACAACTTCTGGGTCGCGAGGTCGTCGATCATCTCCTCGGCATCCGTGCGCGTGATCGGCACGAGCCGGAACGCGACGTCCGCCACCGCCTCGGCCAGGATGCCGCCCACGCCGAGCATCACGGTCATCCCGAACTGCGGATCGTCCGAAAGGCCCGCGATCAGCTCGCGGTTGCCCTTCACCATCGGTGCGACAAGGACCGACACCTCGCCGTCCTCCGGCGTTGCGGCGGCGAGGAGCTCGCTGGCCGCGCCGCGGACAGCGTCCGCATCGACGAGACCGAGACGCACGAGGCCACGCTCGGTCTTGTGCGCGATTGCGTCCCCGAGAAGCTTCGCCACGACGGGATAGCCGATCTCGTCCGCCTGCCTCGCGGCGTCGTCGGGATCGGTGGCGACGCGTTCGTCCAGCACCGGGACGCCGTGCTGTCGCAACAGTTGCTTGGAGTCCGCCTCCGACAGCGTTCGTCCCATGAAGCTGTGGAGGCTACTGCGGACGCGAAACGGGCCAGCACCACCGCAGCGATGCTGGCCCGTCTCAATTCGCGGTCGATCAGAGCGGCTGCAGGTTGCCGTTGTCGACGAGGATCTGGATGTACCGGGCGAAGAAGCCGGCGAACTGCCCGCGCGAGACAGAACCAGCAGGGTCGTACAGCCCTTGGCCCGTGCCTTGCACGACGTCCGCAGCTGCCAACGCGTTGATCGCCGCTTCATTGTCGTTCCCGTTGTCGTCGGTGAACGCATCGGGGCCCGACGGCAGATCCGCACCAGTTATCACGTGGTAGGCGTTGAACAAGATCTGCGCCATGTCGTCACGCCGCATGTCGTCGCTCACGTTGTACTTGTCACCGGTTTGGCCGGTGGTGCCGTCGAGCACCCCCAGCG
>DASUCS010000399.1:0-3169 GCA_036275935.1 Acidimicrobiales bacterium | reverse complement strand
GGCCACGATGTCATAGCCCGACAGGAGATCGCCGCTCTGTGCCGCGACGTCCGGGATGCCGCGCGTCGGTAGCGGCACACCAGCCGACGACTGGTAGTCGGGTTGGGCGACGAACGGGCTGGCGCCACCGCCGCCGTGCGTCCAGGCGTACTCGACGTCGCGCTTGGGTGGGTTGCCGTCGTCGGTCGTGAGCACCGTGCCGCCGACGGCCACGACCCACGGGCTGACCGCAGGCCACGATTGGTAGGGCACCGGTCCGAGCGTCACTCCGTTCACGGTCGGCGCAACGGGATCGCAGCCGTAGCCCGAGTCACCGGACGACACGAACAGGGAACGACCTTCGGCGGCACCCTTTTGCAGCACGGGGTTCCATGCATCCTCGGTGCCGCTCACCGGACTCGCCGGCGCACCGGCCGCGGAGAAGACCGGATCTTCTTCACACTCGCCGTACGACGCGCTGCCCTGCTTGGAGCCGGCCGCGTCGTTGATCCAACTCGTGATCGGCGCGAGCAGGTCGACATCGGTGGGGGAGAACCCGTCGTAGGCCGTCAGGCTCGACGCGTACGGCGCCATGCCGGTCGACGCCTGACTGTCGAGCGCCCATTCGACGTCGCCGTCGGTGCTGTTGTCGTGCGTCCCGACGCCTCCGAAGTGCTGGATCGAGAACGGCACCGCGGGCAGATGGTTGTTTGCTTCGAACTGGCGGAGGTCCGACTCGATGGTCGTGCCGTTCATGCTCCAACCGAAGATGGCGAGACCTTCGTTGTCGCCCTTGTTGACGTCGAGCATGTCGTAGATCGACCAGAGGTCAGCAGGCGTCGTCTCGGCCGACACCGGGAACGCGTTCGGCTGCGCGTCGGTCATGTCGTGGAACGTGCGCGCCTGCTTGTAGTTCGACAGGCCGAGCACCGAGGTCACACCCGCGGGCACGGTTGCCGCGTTCACGTTCGCGTAGAACTGCTTGCCGTTGACGTCGAACTGGTCGATGCGCACACCGAAGCGGGACTGGATCTGTGCGGCGGTGCCGGTCGCGTACACGTAGCTGCCGTCGGACTGGAGCACGTTCAATCCGATGTCCTGGAGCCAGGACACGACAGCCGCGCGCGTCGCGGCATCGGGGCCGAACGCCGCGTCCCACTGCTGCGGGCTGAAGAAGTGGTGGAAGTTCGGGCTCGCCGGGTCGTAGAGCTCGTGCACGGCGCGCGTCGCGCCGGCCGGATCTCGTCCCGCAAGCGACACACCGACGCGCAGCAGTTCGTCATCGCCGATCGAACCAGTCGGCGTCAGGGTGTCGATGCCGCGGAACACGCTGTTCGGCAACGTCGTCAGGGCGTTGGACGGTGCGGTCGTCGCCGCTGCGGGGGCCGTGCCGGCGACGGACGCCGCCGCGGACGAGGTCGAAGGCATGCTGGCCTCCGACCGCGAGTTCGCCCCCGAAGCCGCCATGGCCGCACCCGGCACCAAGAGCCCCAGCACCGCTCCGACCAGGACAAGCATCCGCACGCGCATGCACAGGAGTTCGACCTCTGACTACAGCCCTCCTGCGCCTCTCGTCCGAGACGAGCGGTTCGCGACGGTTGGGATCAGGACGCGCGCACGAGGCGGCCCGGACGCTCGCCCGTCGGCTCGCCGTCGACGTAGGTGACCTGACCGGCGACGACCGTTGCCTTGTAGCCGTCGACCTGCTGGACGAGGCGGCGGCCGCCAGCGGGGAGGTCGAACACCATCTCCGGCGCGTGCAGGCGCAGACCCTCGAGGTCGATCAGGTTGAGGTCGGCGCGCAGTCCCGGCGCGAGCACGCCGCGATCGGTGAGCCCGTACGTCGTCGCGGTGCGCTGCGTCTGGAGCTGCACGGCTTGTTCGAGCGCGAGCCGCTCGCCGCGAGAACGATCCCGCACCCAGTGCGTGAGCAACGTGGTCGGCATCGACGCATCGCAGATCAGACCGCAATGCGCACCACCGTCGGACAAGCCGAGGACCGTCGTGGGGTGCGTCATCATCTCGCGGATCGCCTCGTGATCGAAGCCGACGTAGCTCGCGAGCGGGGCAAACATCAGCGCCGTGCCGTCGCGCTCGAGCATCCAGTCGAGCATCACGGCTTCCGGAGCGCGACCTTCGCGCTCGGCGACCGCGGCGACGCTCGTGGACGGTGCCGGCTCGTAGTCCGGAGGATCCCCCAGCGGGAAGATCTGCGCCCAGCGCGTCATCAGACTGATCGCGATCACGTTCTCGGTCGCGGGCTGCTCGCGCAGCAACGCGTCGCGAACCTCGGGCTGGCGCAGGCGCGCGACACGCTCGCCAAGTGGGAGGTCGTGTAGCGCGCGGTACGTCGGGTGCGTGATGAACGGATGCAGTGACGACTGCAGGCCGAACAGCATCCCCGTCGGGCGGCTCGAGACCTGCGGCACGATGCGCACGCCGTCGCGGCGGAGCTGCTCGGCGTCCTCCAGCGAGCCGCGGTAGGCGTCCGGCGCGTAGGGCGCTTGCGCGAGTGCGTACGTCACCGTGCAGCCGGAACGACGCGCGAGGTCGACGAGCCAGTCGCGCTCGGGCTCATGTGCCTGGTGGTCGGAGACCATCTCGAACACGCCGTGTCCGGCGCGCGCCATGGCGTCGCCGATCGCCAGGAGCTCGTCGGGCGCAACGGCCGTGCCGGGAATGAGTCCGTGCTTCGAGCGATGCAGGATCGTGCGCGACGTCGTGAACCCGATCGCACCGGCGCGCAATGCGTCCTCGACGATGTCGGCCATCTGCGCGATCTCGTCCGCGTTCGCTTCTTCGTGGGCTCGGTCGCCCAACACGTACGCCCGCACTGCGGCGTGCGGCACCTGCGCGGCGATGTCCATCACGCGCGGCATCGCGTCGACCGCGTCGAGGTACTCGCCGAACGACTCCCACTTCCAGTCGATGCCCTCGTGCAACGCCGAACCGGGGATGTCCTCGACACCCTCCATCAACTCGATGAGGAACGACTCGCCGCCCGGGCGCACCGGAGCGAACCCGACCCCGCAGTTCCCCATCACCACCGTGGTCACCGGCAACTGCGGCGTCGGCTTCGCCCCGGTTCGGCCCGGACGGGAGGACTGGCTGATCGAGTTGATGGAGGGTGTCGAGGACATCCCCGGCACCGCGCTGACCGAGGGCATCACCTGGGGCTGGGAGACCTATC
>DASUCS010000398.1:0-4173 GCA_036275935.1 Acidimicrobiales bacterium | reverse complement strand
GCGACGTCGTGCACGTCCTGACCGCCGTCGAACACGAGACCGAACGTGCGGCCGTCCTGCCATCGCACGTCCCGCGCCCGTTTGGCCTGCAGCTGCGAGACGATCTCGTCCTTCGACAGTCCTTCGTCGGGCAGCCCCATGCGAGATCAGTCCGGCGGATCGAAGAGCAGGATGGTTGCGGTCTGGCTGGCGACACCGAGCAGCGTGCCGTCCTGCGCCCAGAGGCGCGCCGCGCCGTGCGTGTAGCCGTTGCTGATGAGATACGGATCGAAGTCGACGAGGATCCAGTCGGTGTCGGGGAGGGTCCCGAACCGCATCGCGTTGTCGAGGCTGGTGCCTGCGCCCATGCGGTTGGCGGCCCGAACGACGGCGGAGGGCACCATGTCGGCGAGGAAGCCGAGCGTGGCGCGGGTCTGCGGCATGTCCCGCATGCGGGCCCACATCGCGCTGCGGCCCGGCGTCTCGCGGAGATCGGCGATCGAGAACCAGCTCGTCACGCCTTCGGGGATCTTGATCGGCAGCTCGAGGTGACGTTCCGGCATCCACGGTCCCGCACCCTCTGGGCCGGGTACGTCGGGCATCGTGCCGAACTGCGCCTCGAGCGGTTCGGTGCGAGCCTCGCCGGTCGCGCCGATCGCCGCGAGGACGACGCGTTCGCCGACGGTCGCCGTCATGCGCAGCTGTGTCGTGCGGCGACCTTCGGCCAGCACCTCGACGTGGCAGTCGATGCGGTCACCGAGGTCGGCGCTGCCCGCGAACTGCACAGTGGCGTACGTCGCGCCGCGACCGCTCTCGGCCTCCATCACCGCGGTGGTCACCGCGATGCCCGTTCCGCCGTAGAGCTTCCCGTCGAACCGCGTCAGCGGCGCCGTGAGCTCGAAGGACCACTGCCCTTCACCACGGCGCTCCAGCCCGAGCCATTGGATGTCCAAACCGTCGTTCGAGTCGATGGAGCATCTTGGAGGAAGTCGCGAGTAGAACGCCAGCCGTGGGAGCACTTGACGGGGTGAAGGTGGTCGAGGCCGGGCTGCTCGTGCAGGGCCCGCAGGCGGCGGCGACGTTGGGCGAGTGGGGTGCCGACGTGATCAAGGTCGAGCTCCCCGGCATCGGCGATCAGTCGCGCTGGTTGCCGGTGCAGGCGGGCGACAGCCGCAGCGGTTGGTTCATCGGTCTCAACCGCGGCAAGCGCAGCGTGACCGTCGACTTGCGCATGCCGTCCGGCCGCGAGGTCTTCCTGCGCCTCGCCGAATGGGCTGACGTTGTCATCACCAACTTCTCGCCCGGCACGCTCGAGGGCTGGGGCCTCGGCTACGACGACGTTGCTGCCCGCAATCCACGCATCGTGTACGCCGCCGGTTCGACGTTCGGTACCGAAGGGACGGACGCGACGCGCGAGGGTGCGGACCTCAGCGCGCAGGCGGCGGGCGGACTGATCAGCACCACCGGGCGCGACGGCCACGAGGTCACGCCAGTCGGGGTCACGATCGCCGATCACGTCGCGTCGCAGAACCTGGTGTCGGGCGTGCTCGCCGCGCTGCTCGCACGCGAGCGCACGGGACGCGGCCAGCGGGTGACGACGTCGCTGCTCGGTGGGCAGATCTGGGCGCAGGCGGCGGAGTACACCGGCTACGTCTTGCGCGGCCGTCCCGGCGGACGCGCCAACCGTGGTCACGGGCTCATCCCCGGCCTGTACGGCATCTTCCGCACCGCGGACGGCTGGATCGCGGTCGTGGGCATCGTCGGCCCACTGCGGCCGACGTTCTTCGACGTGATCGGCCGACCCGAGCTCAATGCTCGCTTCCCGCAGCCGCTGTTCTGGGACGAGGAGAAGGCCGAGCTGTTCCCGCTGCTCGACGACGCCTTCGCGGCGGCGACCACGGCGGAGTGGTGCGAACGGTTGCGCGCCGCGGGGCTGCGTCATGCACCCGTGCGGGATCATGCCGAGGTGTTTGCCGATCCCAACACGTGGGCCAACGGCTACTTCGCGAACGTCGATGGTGTCGACGTCGTCGCCGCGCCGGTCGCGTTCAGCGACACACCCGGCCGCACTCCTGCGATCGCGCCCGAGCTCGGTCAACACACCGAAGAGGTGTTGCTCGACCTCGGCTACACGTGGGACGACATCACGCGCCTCCAGGACGAACGCGCGATCTGACGAGGTCAGTCCCTGAGGTCGATCTCCAACTCCGGATCGATGTCGACCTCGAACCACACGGTGGTCGTGTCCGCCGTGTCGATGCCCCAGCGGCTGGCCGCGGCGGCAACCATCGACAGACCCCAGCCGCCGATGGTCGTCGCGTCTCGCGCCGGGACCGCGGGCTGTCGTCCACCCCAGTCGCAGATCGCCACGCGGATCACCGCTCGATCAGCGACTGCTTGAACTCGAAATGGCGTCTGCGCGTGGACCACCGCGTTCGACGCCAGCTCGGACGTCAGCAGCGCCACCGTCGCGCGGACGTCTTCTGGATAGCGAGCGATCGCGTGCTCGACCTCGTGCCGGGCGATGCGCACTGATGGCGTCCCCGGCGGCAGGGTCAACTCGAGGTGAGCGAGTGACGTTCGGTCATCCAGCATCGTGAGTGCTGCGCCCGGGGGGTTGACTGGTGAGTCGTCGGTGGGCGCTGAGGCGACGACGCTCGGAGGCCCGTACCCGCTCCCGCGCGCTTCATAACCCCCGGCGCAGCCGGGACGGATCAGGTCCGGCGACGGGCGTCGCGGTAGCGACGCGACGTCGCCATCGACTCCGCGTCCTGGAGCGCGGCGACCAGCATGTCGGCGTCACTGGCGCTGCGGCCTGTCCCGGCGATCTCCTCCATCACGGCGTTGACGTGTTGCTTCGTCGCCCGCAACGAGAATGCCGGCTTGTCGGCCAGCTCCTCGGCGAGCTCGGACACGGCCCCGTCGAGCTCGGCGGCAGGCACGACCCGGTTCACGAATCGCAGCCCCAGCGCCTCTTGCGCCCCGAACGGCCGGCACGTGAGCACGAGCTCCTTCGTGAGGGCGGGGCCGAGCTCGCGGGTGAGGCGGGGGATGCCGCCCCAGGCCAGCGGGATCCCGAGGTCGACCTCAGGGATGGAGAAGCGCACGTCGTCGGCTGCCACCCGCAGATCGCAGGCCGCTGCGAGCACGACGCCGCCGCCGACGCAGTGGCCGCGGATCGAGGCAATGGTGAGCGGCCGGGTGTCGGTCAGGGCATCGGTGGCGATGCGCCCCAGGTCGGCGCCGTCACGGGCCGAGAGCGACTCGTCGGGACGAGCGAAGTCGTCGAGATCGAAGCCGGCGGAGAACGCTCGTCCTTCGCCCCGCACCACCACGACCTTGACGTCGCGCTGGCGGTCGAACCACTGGCAGGCTTCGACGAGCTCCGTCAGCAGGACACGCGAGAGGGCGTTGAGGCGATCCGGACGGTTGAGGACCAGGTGCGCGACCGGATCGTCACCGTCCCGTTCGATCCGCAGCGTCTCGAGCGATGGCGTGTCCATCGCCCAATCTGACCACGCCCTGCGGGTGGGTCAGAGAATGGCTGAGGCGCCGCCGGCGAGGATCGTGTCCATGCCGGCGATCTCGAGCACCCGGGCGACACGCGGCGACGTCGCCACGACCCGGAAGTCGATCCCGAGATCCATGCCTTCGAGCAACGATCGGATGCCGGTCGAATCCATGAAGGTGACGGCGCTGAAGTCGAGGTCGACCTTCCGCGCACCGACGTCGGCAAGCGCACGGAACGCCTCGGTGACGGTGTCGGCGTTGGTCAGATCGACCTCGCCGCTCATCCGCACCGTGGCACGGCCCGCGTCGTGACACACGACGATGGAAAATGAATCCTGCGCGGGCAGGGGGGCGAACTCGTCTGAAGCACGAGGAACCAGTTCGATGGACACGGCTTTTCCTCTCGGAACGGAGGCCGAGTGTCCCTGGTGCTCAAGGTCAGACGACGCCAGGCATCATAGCTTGCCGGAGGGCAACTGTCCTGCCCCGGCGCGATTCTGCAGGTCAGGTGGGGTGCTGAGCGCGGCGCTCCGCTGCGTCCACGATCTCTTCGGCGATGTCGCGCAACTTGCGGTTCGTGCGCTGCGAGGCGCGGCGGAGCATGTCGAACGCCTCCTCCCGGCTGCAGCGCTCACTTTCCATGAGGATGCCCTTCGCCTCGCCGATCAGCTGACGCGTGCCGAT
>DASUCS010000397.1:0-2380 GCA_036275935.1 Acidimicrobiales bacterium | reverse complement strand
GCAAGAGCTCGGCGTCGAGGAAGGTGACGCCGTCGGCATCTTCCTGCCGATGATCCCCGAGGTCGTCGCCGCGTGCATGGCCGTGGCCAAGCTCGGCGCCGTCTTCCTGCCGATCTTCTCCGGCTACGGCGTCGACGCGATCGCGGTTCGTCTCGACGACGCGGAAGCAAAGGTGCTCATCACCGCAGCGCGTGCGCAACGACGGGGGCAATCACTCGACCTGGCATCGACGGCCGATGCCGCGGCGGCGAAGTGTCCGACAGTCGAACACGTCGTCATCGTCGAGGAAGCCGGTCGCGGCTGGCCGGCCCCGCAGATCCCGTTCCCGACGCGGTTGTTCGACGCGGAGAAGCCGCTGTTCATCGCGTACACGTCGGGCACGACCGGACGGCCGAAGGGGTCGGTCCACGTGCACGGCGGGTTCCTGGTGAAGATCGCGGAGGAGGCGGCGTTCCAGTTCGACTGCCGCCCGGGCGATCGTCTGTTCTGGTTCGCCGACTTCGGTTGGATCATGGGCCCGTGGGAGATCGTGGGCGCACTGTCGAACGGTGCGACGGTCTGCCTCTACGACGGCGCCCCCGATCACCCGGCGCCTGACCGCGTGTGGGCATATCTCGAACGCCACCGCGTCACGATCCTCGGCATCAGTCCGACGCTGATCCGCAGTGTGATGGCGCACGGCGACGCGCCGGTCCGCGCCCACGATCTGTCCTCGCTGAGAATCCTCGGTTCGACGGGCGAGCCGTGGAACGAAGTGGCATGGCGCTGGTACTTCACGGTTGTCGGGGGCGGTCGTTGTCCGGTCATCAACATCTCCGGGGGCACCGAGGTCGGTGCGTGCTTCCTGTCGCCACATCCGGTCAGCGAGCTCACGCCGACGACGCTCGGCGGACCGTCGCTCGGCATGGCCGTCGACGTGTTCGACGACAACGGCAAGCCGCTGCGCGACGCAGTGGGCGAGCTCGTCTGCACCAAACCCTGGCCAGGGATGACGCGCGGCCTGTACCAGGATCCTGAGCGGTACCTCGACGTCTACTGGAGCCGGTGGCCCGATGTGTGGGTGCACGGTGACTGGGCCTCGATCGATGACGGGCGGTGGTACCTGCATGGCCGCAGCGACGACACGATCAAGATCGCGGGCAAGCGCCTGGGTCCGGCAGAGGCCGAGTCTGCGCTCGTCGCGCACGACGCGGTGCTCGAGGCAGCAGCCGTCGGCATGCCCAACGAGCTGAAGGGTGAGGAGCTGTGGGCGTACGTCGTCCTCGCTCCCGGTCGCTCGCCCTCCGACGAACTGCGGGACGAGCTGACCAAAGTCGTGACCGACGCGCTCGGCAAGGCCTTCAAGCCGGCGGGGATCCGCTTCGTCGCGTCCTTGCCCAAGACCCGAAGTGCGAAGGTGCTGCGGCGCGCGATCCGCGCAACCGCCCTCGGGGTGGACCCCGGCGATCTGTCATCGCTCGAAGATCCGGCGTCGATCGACGCGATCAGGTCCGCATCGTGAGTTCGCTGTTCGGGCGTCGTGTGCTGCTGCGGCCCCTCGTCGCGTCGGACTTCCACGCCTGGCGCGAAGTGCGGCGTCGCAACGTCGACTGGTTGACGAAGTGGGAGGCGCAACGCATCCACGGCCAACCTGACGTCGTCGAGGACCGCGACGCATTCGCGGTTCGTTGCAGCGCGCGGCAGCGGGAACGTCAGCTCGGAACCGGCTATGGGTTCGGCATCTTCATCGACGGCGACTTCGCTGGCGAGATCAACCTGTCAGCCGTCCAGCGCGGACCGTTCCAGAGCGCGTACGTCGGCTACTGGATCGACGAGAAGCATGCCGGCAACGGCTACATGCCCGAGGCGTTGGTCGTGCTGGCGCAGTACGCGTTCGACGACCTGCACCTGCACCGCATCCAGATCTCGATCATCCCCCGCAACAGCGCGAGCCGGCGGGTGGTGGAGAAGCTCGGCATCCGCGAGGAGGGGATCGCGGTCCGATACCTCGAGATCAACGGCGTGTGGGAAGACCACGTTCGCTACGGGCTCACGTCCGAGGAGTGGGAAGAGAGCCGCGACAAGTGGCTCCGCGACTGGGTGGAGTGACGCCCGTTCGCCGTACCCAAGCCGAGCGTTCCGCCGCGACTCGCGCCGCACTGATGGCCGCGGCGCGCGAGCTCTTCGCTCAGCACGGGTTCGCGGCGACAGGACGCGAACAGATCGCGGAGCAGGCCGGCGTGACCCGCGGCGCGCTTTATCACCACTTCGGGAGCAAGGAGCTGCTGTTCCGCTCGGTGGTCGAAGAGCTCGAGTCCGAGCTGGGGGAGAAGGTGATGATGGCCGCGGCTGCGAGCGTGGACGCGGCCGAGCAATTGCGACTCGGGTGCATGGCGTTTCT
>DASUCS010000396.1:0-3217 GCA_036275935.1 Acidimicrobiales bacterium | reverse complement strand
GGTGTTGTCGGGCTGCGCGAGCTGGGCGCGCATCACGAGCGCCATCAACCCGGCAATGAAGAAGAAGACGAGGGACGTGTAGATGTAGCGCATACCGATGCGCTTGTGATCGACGGTGTTGAAGAAGCCGGGGATGCCCGGGTCGTCCTCCCAGATCTCGTCGAGCTCTTCGTCCGGCGCGCCCGTGCGCTCCTCGAGCGTGGTCATCGCAGCGTCCGCAAGTAGGCGACCAGGTCCGAGATCTGGTCGGAGGTGAGCACCAGCGGCGGCATCTTCGCTCCTGCCTTGAAGGCGCGGGCGTTGTTGATCCACGCCGCGAGGTTCTCGTCGTTGTTCGCGATGACGCCGGCACCCAGCTGGGCGCGACCACCGACATCGGTGAGATCCGGGCCGACCCGCCCGTCCGTGAGCCCTCGGATCGTGTGGCACCCCGCGCACGCGAGCGACCTGAAATCGTCTCGACCGGCACGCGCGTGCGGATCGGTGGGTTCCGGTGGCGCGGTGCGATGCGCATCCAGCCATTGGTCGAAGTCGGCTTGCGACAGCACATCGACGACGAAGTTCATGTTGGCGTGCTGCAACCCACAGAACTCCGCGCACTCGCCGCGAAACGTGCCGGTCGACTGCGGAGTGAACGTGAGCGTCGCCGGGCTACCGGGAACGACGTCGAGCTTCCCTGCGAGTTGCGGCACCCAGAAGCTGTGCACCACGTCGTTCGACTGCAGGTGCAGTGCGACCGGCCGCCCCACCGGCAGCCGGAGCTCGTTGGCCGTCGTCACGCCGGCGTCTGGGTAGTCGAGGCGCCAGAACCACTGCTCGGCGACGACCTCCACGCGCAACGCGTCGGCGGGCGGGGGTCGGCGCAGCGTCGCCGTCGCGTCGACGGTGGCGACGGCGACGATGCTGAGCACGACGACCGGCAACACGAGCCCGCCGCCGATGATGAATCGCCGATGGGTCGAGGCCGTCGCGCCCTCGCCCGACTCGCGCGGCTTGCGGAACAAGGCCACCACGACGGCGACGAGCACGATCAGCGCCACGGCGGTGCCGAGGCCGATGAGCAACCACCACACCGGCGTCAGGCGATGCGTCTCGGATCCCGCCGCGTCCAGCGGCCACGCTGACGCCACGGAGGTGATCACTGCTTCCACCAGCCCGGGCCGACGGGTGCCGAGAAGTCGCCGGTGGACGCGACGTAGCCGTCCGCGTCGATGATCAGCGGCAGCTGGGGCAGCGGCCAGGCCGCCGGACCCGTCACCGGTCGGGCCGAGTCGAGCACGTCGAAGGCCGACTGGTGGCACGGGCACAGCAAGGTGTGCGACGACGCCTCGTACAGGCCCACCGGGCAACCGGCGTGGGTGCAGACCTTCGAGAACGCGACGAGTCCCTCCGGAGTCCATGACTCCCGACCGGGCTGGGGCGTGAGTCGGTCACCGCCGACTCGCAGCAGCACGGTCTGTCCGTCTGCGGACCCCGGATCGCCTTCGGGGAAGACCGTCACCAGACCGTCGACCGGCACGTCACTCGCGCGCACGAGCGTGCCATCGGATGTGACCAGGCGTCGACCGCCCTGCCACTTGGTGTGCAAGGACGAGGTGGACGGTCGGGGGCCGAGTGAGCGCAGCGGAACCACCAGCGCGCCGGCGACGGCTGCACCCGCAAGGAGCAACAGCCGGTTGAGCATCGGACGGCGACCCAGAACACCCGCCCGCTCGAAGTCCGCTTCGAACGCCTGCCGGTCGCGTTCAGGAGTCGGCAGGTGTTCCCGATGTTCGGCCCATGGCCCCTGCGGAAGCAGGTGCTTCGCCCACGTGATCAATCCGAAGCCGATGGCGAGGAACGCGACCGAGAGCAACGCGCCTTCGATCTGCGGCTGTCCGCCGCGTGCGTACACGATGCCGAGCCCGACGGCGCTCGCGGTGGCGACCAAGAACGCGATGGACGCACGCGCGACGGCGCGGCGTTCGCTCATCGATCCGTTCCGATCCAACGCACGCCGAGTAGGAGGAGCCCCAGGCCAACGACGATCGCGATCGCACCTTCGGTCACCGGTCCGATGTGGGCCAGCGGAAGGCCTCCGCGATCGTCGGTGTGTTTGAGCGAGTCGACGAACGCGGTCGTGTTGTTCAGTTGCTGATCGTCGAGCGCGGCGGCTCCGAAGACCGGCATCGTCCCGGGGCCCGTGCGGATCGCCTCGGCGATCTGCGTCGGGGTTGCGGCGCCGAGGCCGGGCGCCTCGCGTTCGAGGAGTGCGCCGCCGGTGCCGGACCACGCGTGGCAGGCGGCGCACTGCTCGCGGAAGTCCTCACCGCCGGCCGCGACGTCGGCGGTCGCCAGATCGACGGTCGGGATGTCCGGGCCGCCCCCCGACAGGCCCGTCACGTAGTCGACGAGAGCTTGCTGTTGATCCGGCGTGTAGCGCGGTTTCCGCCGTTCGAGGCGATCGGTCGGCTCGGCGAGCGGCATGCGGCCCGTCGTCACCATGTAGTCGATCGACGCTCTGCCGACGTCACGCAGCGAGGGCCCGCGGGGAGAGCCGCTGCCGTCGGCCTGGTGACACACCGCACAGTCAGCGAGGTACGTCGTCATCGCGTCGGCCGAGGTCGCACTCGACACCCGGCTCGTCCCGCCGAAGACGAGAAATGACAGTGCAGCGAACACCGGAACGAAAGCGGTTACGACGATCCGGTGCACCAACTCGGGTTGCCTACCCTTGCATCGCGTCTCCAAACCGGCGTGACATCACGGAGCGATCGGTTGTCACCGCGAGTCAGTGGGTAGCTGCACACGATGGCTGACAAGCAGATCAAGGAACCCGACAACAGCACCGTTGATGACTGGTTCGGCCAGAACGCCGCACGGGACGCGGAGAAGGCTGACGAGATCGCCGAAGAGCAGGGCACCGGGCCGGAAGCGCAAGAGCGCTTCGACCGCGAGGCGAAGGGCAAGGAGCGGTACGAGGAAGGTCACCCCCGCCCGTGATCGCGATCGTGTACTTCGGAATCATCGCGGCGATCGCCGCGGTCCTGTGGTTCATGTTCGGTCGCACGCCGGAACGCACGGCATCGCACGAAGGTGAACCACTGTCGCGTGGTCGGCGGGCCGGGCGGGATGTGGCCGGTCCGGCCGATGCAGGTGCCGAGGGGATGGCAGCTCCCTCGCCCGGCGCCGTCGGTCCCCGCGATCGCCCGTGAGCAGCGTCGCCGAAGAGCTGGGC
>DASUCS010000395.1:0-17924 GCA_036275935.1 Acidimicrobiales bacterium | reverse complement strand
CTCCTTCTCGCGGTCGCGCAGCTTGCCGGCCTCTTCGAAGCGCTGGGCCTCGACGGCTTCCTTCTTCTGCTGCTGGACCTGTGCGATCTGGTTCTCGAGCTCCTTGTAGTCCGGCGGCGTCTCCATGCGCTTGATGCGCAGACGCGAGCCGGCCTCGTCGATGAGATCGATGGCCTTGTCCGGGAGGTGTCGATCGGAGATGTAGCGATCGGCGAGATTGGCGGCGGCAACCAGCGCCTGATCGGTGATCGTCACCCGGTGGTGCGACTCGTAGCGATCGCGCAGACCCTTGAGGATCTCGATGGTGTGCGCCACGGTCGGCTCGTCGACGGTGATCTTCTGGAAGCGGCGCTCGAGTGCCGCATCCTTCTCGAGGTGCTTGCGGTACTCGTCGAGCGTCGTCGCACCGATGGTCTGCAGCTCACCGCGAGCCAGCATCGGCTTGAGGATGCTGGCCGCGTCGATCGCGCCCTCGGCCGCACCGGCGCCAACGAGCGTGTGCAGCTCGTCGATGAACAGGATGATGTCGCCGCGCGTGCGGATCTCCTTCAGCACCTTCTTGAGGCGCTCTTCGAAGTCGCCGCGGTAGCGGGACCCGGCGACGAGTGCACCGAGGTCGAGCGTGTACAGCTGCTTGGCCCGCAGCGTCTCGGGGACGTCGTTGGCGACGATCTTCTGCGCGAGACCCTCGACGATCGCGGTCTTGCCGACGCCGGGCTCTCCGACGAGCACGGGGTTGTTCTTCGTGCGGCGGCTGAGGACTTGCATGACCCGCTCGATCTCGCGGTGACGACCGATGACGGGGTCGAGCTTCTTCTCGCGCGCCTGCTGCGTGAGGTTGCGACCGAACTGGTCGAGCACGAGCGAGCCGGAGGGAGTCTCCTGGCCGCTACCGCCCGGGGTGGAGCCGGCCTTCTCCTGCTGGCCGCCAGGACCGCTGTAGCCGGAGAGGAGCTGGATGACCTGCTGGCGCACACGGGACAGATCCGCGCCGAGCTTCACGAGCACCTGCGCGGCGACACCTTCGCCCTCGCGGATGAGGCCCAGGAGGATGTGCTCCGTGCCGATGTAGTTGTGGCCGAGCTGCAGCGCTTCCCGCAGCGACAGCTCGAGGACCTTCTTGGCGCGGGGCGTGAACGGGATGTGTCCGGAGGGACTGCTCCCACCCTGGCCGATGATCTCTTCGACCTGGCTGCGCACGGCTTCGAGTGAGATGCCGAGCGACTCGAGGGCTTTGGCGGCGACGCCTTCGCCCTCGTGGATCAGCCCGAGCAGGATGTGCTCGGTGCCGATGTAGTTGTGGTTGAGCAGCCGCGCCTCTTCTTGAGCAAGTACGACGACGCGGCGGGCCCGGTCGGTAAACCGTTCGAACAAGATCGCCTCCCCTGGCGGGGTCCTAGTGGCGTGAGTCTACCCATGACCTATCGGACCGCCATGTGCCAGGCGTAAGGCGTTTTGGGGGAGTTGGGCACGGCGTCATTGGGTTCCGTTCCGGTCGACGGTTAGCGTTCTCTCGGTGGAGGCCGTGCGGGAACGGGTGGAGCAAGCGCTGCGCGACGCCGTCAGCAGCGATGACGCGTTCCTCACCGAGGTCGCCAGCCACCTCATCGTGGCGGGAGGCAAGCGGGTCCGACCCCTGTTCGCGATCGCAAGCGCGGCGGCCGGCGGCGCAGAGGTCACCGACGAGGTCGTGCAGGGTGGCGTCGCCGTGGAGCTCGTCCACCTCGGCTCGCTGTACCACGACGACGTGATCGACGAGGCGCCGACGCGGCGCACCGTGGAGAGCGTGAACGCCCGCTGGGGGAACCTGACCGCGATCCTGGCCGGCGACTTCCTCCTGGCTCGGGCCTCCGAGATCGCCGCGTCGCTCGGGACCGAGGTCGCCGGTCTGCTGGCGGCCACCATCGGCCGGCTCTGCGAGGGCGAGGTGGGCGAGCTGCGTACGGCCTACAACGTCGACCGCACCGAAGACGCGTACTTCTCCGCCATCGAGGGCAAGACCGCGTCGCTCTTCGCCACTGCCTGTCGCATCGGCGCCATCGTCGGCGGCCTGCCCCGGCCCGAGGTCGAAGCGCTCACACGATTCGGATTGGCGTACGGGATGGCGTTTCAGATCGTCGACGACGTGCTCGACGTCACCGCGACTGCGGAGGAGCTCGGCAAGCCCGCCGGCCATGATCTGGTCGAAGGCGTCTACAACCTGCCTGTGCTGCGAGCGCTGGGGGCGAGCGACGACGGCCTGGGCGACCTCCTTGGTGCGCCGATCGAAGGCGTGGCGCTCGACAAGGCGCTGGGGATCATCCGCTCCGACGGAGCGGTCACCTCGTCGATGGCCACTGCACGCGACTACGCCGCGACGTCGATCAGTGAGCTCGACGGTTTCGGCGACAGCGACGGCGCGGCCTGGCTGCGCGGCGCGGTGGACCAACTCTTCGCCCGAGTCACCGCCTGATTCACGAGGTCATGACGTGCGGATACCGCACGTCATTGCCTCGAGTACGCGCCTTCGGCGGTGACGCGGGCGAGGAATTCCAGGACGATGCGGTTGAACGCCGGGAAGTTCTCGACCATGAACCCGTGGGCGCCGCCTTGCACGACGGCGAGCTCGGCCCCGGGGATCAGTTCGGCGATCTCCTCGGCGTCGGCTTGCGGGGTGAGGATGTCCTGACTCCCCACGAGCACGAGCGTCGGGACCGCAACCGTGTGCAGCAGACCCCGAAGTGCGTCGTCCATGTCGAGGATCGCGTTGACCTGCGCGACGAACGAGTGCGTCGGCGCACTCATCGCCAACGGCGTCAGCGCGCCGAACGCCGGCCAGAATCGCCGCAGCGATCGTGGACCGACGAGCCAACGCATCGACCGGTTGGCGAAGACCCGCATCCCCTGCGCTTGCGCAGTCGACGCCCAGTCCTCGAGCAGCTCCCGCCGCCAGCGCAGGTGCCGGCACGCGGTGCACGCCAGCACCAGCGAACGCACGCGCTCGGGATGGCGCACCGCCATGATCTGCGCGATCACGCCTCCCATCGATGCGCCCATCACGTGCGCGGACTCGACTCCAGCCGCGTCGAGCACCGCGACCGCATCAGCCGCCATCTGCTCGAGGTCATACGGGCCGACCGGCTTCGTGCTGCGTCCGACGCCGCGGTTGTCGAACGTGATGCCCCGGTAGCGCAGCCCAACGGCGGAGCGCTGCGCGAACCAGCCGCGCGAGTCGGCGCCGAGTCCTTGGATCATGAGCACCGGCTCGCCATGCCGCCGGCCGAACGTGTCGTAGCGGATGCGGATCCCGTCATCGGTGATGGCGTGGGGCATGTCAGGACCTGAAGAGGCTGGGCGGATACTGATCGTCGAGCAACGCCTGCACGCCGGCGCGGGCGCGGTCGGCGAGCTCCTCGACCGCGAGCGGACCGCGCGTGGTCGGCCGCTCGATCGAGGGGCCGATCACGAGGCGCCAACGTCGCCCGAGCTCGCGTCCGGTGACCGCGACGGGGAACACGGGCGCGCCCTGCGCGAGCGCGGGAGCGAGCAGCTCGCCTGGCGGTTCACCGGCGTGGTGCCGCCGGCGAGCCGAAGCGCGCAGACCGACCGCGATCATGTGGTCGGCGCGCAGCAATCCCGCGAGCTCGTCGGGACGGGCGAGGACTGCGCCCATGCGCCGCAGCGCGGGACCGACAGGCGCGACATCGGGTGCACCCGCGGCGCGCACGTAGCGACCGATGGCGTGCCGCACACCGCGCGCAACCACGAACGGCTCCGAGATCCCGAAGCGGCGGTTGAAGACCAGGACCGCGGGACCGTCGTCGGGCAGCGCCTCCGCGCCCTCGACGGCGATCTGCCAGCGGACCGAGAGGAACGGCGAGACGAACTGCACGAGGTCCGTGTCGAGACCCCATTCGTCGACGGTGTACGACCCGTCGAGACGCCGACGCAGCAACGATCCTTCAGTCATCAGCGTCCTCGTCCTCGGCGCCCCGCAGATAGGTCACCGATGCCCACTCGAACAGGTCGCGAATGACGTCCGGTGTCGTGTGCTCCGGAACCATCCCGAGCGTCTTCGCCGCGAACGCGCCGTCTGCGCTTCGCCCTCGCACGAGCAACTCCCGCACGTGGCTCGGCAACGGCGCGCCGAGCACCTCGGCGACGATGGATGCGATCCACCACGACGGCCCGAGCGTCGGAGCGATGGCGCGACCGCCGATCCGCGCCGCCTGGATCGGGGTCACGGCGCCCTCGGCGACGACGTTGATCGCACCATCGAAGCCGCAGTCGAGCGCCTTCGTGAAGGCGACCGCCGCGTCGCGCTCGTGCACCAAGGAGAACGGGAGGTCGGACAGCGCGCCGACCGGTACGACCGGGAGCCGCAACAGGCGGCCGAGTGGACTGGCGATGTGAGGTCCGACGATCGGCGCGCACCGCAACGCGGTGACCGCGGCGCTGGCGACCGCGCCGATCTCTCGCGCCATGTTCTCGGTTTCGAGCAACGTGTGGCCGAACGCGGTGGTCGGCGCCGGGACGACGGATTCGTCGGGTCGCGTCGGTGCACCACGCCCTCGTCCGTACACCTCGATACCTGATCGAACCACGATGCGGTCGAGCCCCTCACTCTCGGCCGCCGCTCCCAGCGCGCCGACCGTGAATGCGTGCGTGAGGTCGCGCGCGAGTCGCGGCCCACTGCGCGCGTCAGGCTCGTACACACCGAGGTGGATCACGGCCGTCGGCTCGAAATCGCGCACGATGCGCACGAGCTTGCGACGATCGCGCGGGTCGACGCGACGGAAGTCCGCGCGATGGATGCGCCGGCGGGGCGGGTCGATGTCGACACCCAAGATCTCCTCGACGCGTTCGTCCGCCTCGAGGAGGTTGGTGACCCGCGTGCCGATGGCCGCGCCCATGCCGGTGACGAGAACTCGCACTCGTCGCTACTGCTGCTCGGGCCGGAGCGTGGGAAACAAGATCACGTCGCGGATCGTCGGTACGTCTGCGAGCAACATCACGAGCCGATCGATCCCGATGCCGAGGCCTCCGTTCGGCGGCAGTCCGTACTCGAGCGCGCGCAGGTAGTCGTCATCGACGGGTTGCGCCTCCTCGTCACCGGCGGCCTTGCGCGCCGCCTGTGCTTCGAAATTGGCGCGTTGCACGTCAGGATCGATCAGCTCCGAGAAGGCGTTGCAGATCTCACGACCGGCGACGACACCTTCGAACCGTTCGACGTAGCCGTCCTTCTCGCGATGCGTGCGCGCCAGCGGCGACACCTCTTGCGGGTAGTCCATGACGAACACAGGACCCCAGAGATCGGGCTCCGTCGTCTTCTCGTACAACTCGAGAACGAGCTTGCCCGGCCCGTCGTCCGCGTCGTACGGGACCGCGTGCTCGTCACAGAGCTTGCGGAGCTCGTCGACGGGTGTCCGCAGGTCGACGTGCACGCCGATCTGCTCCTGGATGAGCCCGCTCATGGTTGCCCGCCGCCACGGCGCTGCGAGCTCGATCGTCTTGCCGAGGTACGGGAGCGACGTCGAGCCGCGCAGCTCCTGCGCGACATGGGCGATCATCTCCTCGGTCAGCTTCATGATGTCCGTGTAATCCGCGTAGGCCTCGTACAGCTCGAGCATCGTGAACTCGGGGTTCCACCGGTACCCCAGGCCTTCGTTGCGGAACACACGCCCGATCTCGAAGACCTTCTCGAAGCCGCCGACGACGAGGCGCTTGAGGTAGAGCTCGGGCGCGATGCGCAGGTACACGTCCATGTCGAGCGCGTTGTGGTGCGTCACGAACGGCTTCGCGGTGGCGCCGCCCGGGATCGGATGGAAGATCGGCGTCTCGACCTCGATGAATCCGCGCGCCTCGAGGAACCGACGGATCTCACTGACCACCTTGGAGCGCAGCAACAACGTTTCGCGCGCTTCCTCCGTGACCCACAGGTCCACGTAGCGTTGGCGATACCGCGTGTCGGGGTCGGTGATGCCGTGCCACTTGTCCGGGAACTGTCGCCGCGCTTCCGCGAGCAGCGTCCAGTCCTCGACCTTCACCGACAGCTCCCCGCGCTTCGTCGTCATGACTGCGCCGGACACGCCGATCCAGTCACCGAGCGACAGCGCACAGAACTCGTCGAATCGCGGTGTGTCCTGTGATCGGGCGAAGAGCTGGATGCGTCCCGTTCCGTCCTGCAGCGTGCCGAACGCGAGCTTGCCCTGCACGCGCCGCAGCATGAGCCGGCCCGCAATCGTGACGTGGCGATCCGTCTCGACGCCGGGTTCGAGCGCGCCGAACTCCTCGCGCAGTTGCGCGGAGGTCGTTGTCGGCTCGAAGCGATAGGGAATCGTCAAGCGGGACGATTCTTCTCGAAGATCAGGCGAAGACCGTGCAATGTCAGCCAGGGCTCGTGGTATTGAATCGCTTCGGAATACGGCGCGATGAGATCCGCGAGTCCGCCGGTGGCGACCACCGTTGACTCCCCGAGCTCCTTTTTCATGCGCGCACAGATTCCGTCCACCTGCGCCGCGAAGCCGTACAACGCGCCGGACTGCATCGACTCGGTCGTGTTCCTGCCGATGACGCTGCGGGGCTCGACCATTTCGACACGGAAGAGCGCCGCGGCACGGCCGTACAGCGCGTCCATGCTGATCTCGACGCCCGGCAGGATCGCGCCGCCGAGGTACTCACCCTTCTCGGAGATGGCCTCGAGCGTCGTAGCGGTTCCGAAGTCGACGACGATCGTCGGTCCGCCATAGAGGTCATAGGCCGCGAGTGCGTCGGCGATTCGGTCGGGTCCGACCTGCTTGGGATTCTCGTACAGGACGGGCATCCCCGTCTTCACGCCGGTCTCGACGACCAGGGCCTGGAAGCCGAAGTAGCGATCGGTCATCTCGCGCACGGCCATCGTGATGCTCGGCACGGATGAGCACAGCGCGACGCCGGACACGTCCTCGTCGAAGCTGAAGCCGTGGAAGCCGAGGAACTCCTGCACGAGCAACGCCAACTCGTCTGAGGTGCGCTCAGCAGACGTGGCGATGCGCCAATGGTCGAGGAGGTCGCGCTCCGCACCGGTGCCGGAGGTCTCGCCCTCGTCCGTTCCATACAGGCCGATGACGGTCTGCGTGTTGCCAACATCGATCGCGAGAAGCATCAGGGACTGACCTCGATGTCGAGCCCGATGTCGAGCACGGGCGCTGAGTTCGTGATCGCGCCGATCGAGATGCAGTCGGCGCCGGTCTGCGCGTACGCGCGGACCGTCTCGCGGGTGATGCCGCCGCTCACCTCGAGGAGCGGACGGCGCTCGCCCGTGTCGTTGGCGAGTGCGACCGCAGCGCGAACCTCGTCCGGCGTCATGTTGTCGAGCAACAATGCGTCGGCTCCGGCCCGCAGCGCCTGGTCGACTTGATCGAGCGAGTCGCACTCGACGTGCACGGTGCGAGCCGGCCAGCGGACACGCGCCAGCCGCACCGCTTCTTCGATGCCGAGCACGGTCAGATGGTTGTCCTTCAGCAGCACCCAGTCGGACAGGTTGCCTCGATGGTTGGCTCCGCCCCCAGCCCGTACGGCGGCCTTCTCGAGCGTGCGGAGCCCGGGCGTCGTCTTGCGGGTGTCCCAGATGACGGCGTTGCCTCCGGTCGCAACCACGAGCTCGTGCGTGAAGGTCGCGATGCCGGAGAGATGACCGAGGAAGTTCAACGCGGTGCGCTCGGACGTGAGGATCGACGCGAGCGGTCCCGCGACATGCCCGATCACCTGCTTCGCGTCGACCTCGTCACCGTCGGTTGCCGCCCAGTCGACGACCACGGTCGAGTCGACCTGCACGAAGGCTTCGGTCGCACAGCTCACCCCGGCGAGCACTCCGGGCGTACGAACGACGAAGTCCGCGTCACCGACGACACCCGCGGGCAGGAGGGCAGACGTGACGTCACCGAGCGGTGTCAGATCCTCGTCGAGCGCTCGACCGACGGCCGCGCGCACGGCTCCGATCGGAGGTTGCACGCCCGGCTTCATTGGGTCAGCCTGCCAGAGATGAGTGGCGACACCACAAGCACGCTGCTCAAACGTGCCCTTCGGCGGAGGTGCCCGCGTTGTGGAAGTCGCAACGTGTTCGTGCGCTGGCTCAAGCTGCGCGATCGATGCCCGAGATGCGGCTTGCACTTCGAGCGCGAGGAGGGGTTCTTCACCGGCGTCTACCTCGTGAACTACTCGTTCGTCGCAGTTGCCATCGTGATCGAGCTGTTCGTGTTCTTGATCTACGTGAACGCCAATGAGAACGCGACGCTGTTGCCGGCGATGGCAGTCGGGGCGGCGACCGCGCTGCTGTTGCCGCTGCTGACGTACCCGTACGCGAAAACCATCTGGATCGCGATCGACCTCGCGACTCGTCCCCTCGACCCTGTGGAGGAGGCGGACGCCGCGCTGCACGCGTCCGAGAACGAGCCGCCGGTCAGCTGAGATCGCCGAACACGAACCGCAGCCGGAACGCGTCGTCGGTATCAGGGAAATCGGTTCGGGTGTGGGCCCCGCGGCTCTCCTCACGCGCGCTCGCCGCCGCGATCAGCGCACGCGCGACAGTTGCGAGATTGCGCAGTTCGTGACCCTTGACGTCGTCCCCGCCGTGTCCTCGTCGTGCGATCGCGTCGGCGCCCGCGAGCGAGTCTCGGGAACGGAGGACACCGGCCAGCCTCGTCATCGCTCCTTGTAGCTCGTCGAGCGTGATGGATGCGGGCTCGTCCCACGTTCGATCGAGGGCCAGCTGGTGGCCGGCGATCCCGCCGCGGCCGAGCACGGCTCGCATGGCGCCCGTGGCGTCCGCTCCGCGCTTGCCGCGCTCGATCGCTTCCACGATGCGCGGCGCGAACACCATGCCGTCGAGCAGCGAGTTGGATGCCAGTCGGTTGGCTCCGTGCACGCCGTTGCAGGCCGTCTCGCCAGCCGCCCACAGGCCCGGCAGTGACGTCGCTCCGTCCAGGTCGGCGACGATCCCGCCGCAGAAGTAGTGCGCTGCGGGTGCGATCGGGAGCCAGTCCTTCGTCGGGTCGAGCCCGGCTTCGCGAAGCGCCGCGGCAATCGTCGGGAAGCGTGAATTGAAGTCGTCGAGCTGTGTCGCGTCGAGCCAGAGGTGATCGATGTGCTGCTCGAGCATGCGCGCCGTCATCGCCTTCGACACCTTGTCGCGTGGCAGCAGCTCGTCGACGAACTGCTGACCTTTCGCGTCGCGCAGCTTGGCGCCGTGCCCGCGCAGCGCCTCGGACAGCAGTGGTCGGGGCATCGCAGGATGGTGCAGTGCGGTCGGATGGAACTGGATGAACTCCGCGTCCGCAACGGCGACGCCGGCCCGCAACGCCATCGCGACGCCGTCGCCCGTGGCTTCGGCGGGATTCGTCGTGACGGCGTAGAGCTGGCCCGCACCCCCGGTGGCGACGAGCACGTTGGCGGCGCGGACCTCGGTGTGCGCGCCCGCCTCGTCGAGGGCGACGACGCCGCGACACGCGCCCTGCTCGACGATGAAGTCGAGGGCGAACCAGCGTTCGTAGATCGCGATCGCTGTGGCGCGGACGGCCTCGACGAGCGCTCGTTCGATCTCGGCACCGGTCGCCGCGCCGCCGGCGTGCACAACTCGCGCGTGGGTGTGTCCGCCCTCGCGTGCGAGCTCGAGACGGCCTTCCTCGTCGACGTCGAACGCTGCGCCCAGCGCGATCAGTTCGTTGACGCGACTCGGCCCTTCGTCCACCAGCACCCGCACCGCGTCCGGGTCACACAGTCCCGCTCCGGCGGCGAGCGTGTCGGCGAGGTGCAGGTCGGTGGAGTCCGGATCCGCGCCGCCCAGCACCGCCGCCACGCCGCCCTGGGCCCAGCGGGTCGTCGCTTGGTGCAGCTCGCCCTTGGTGAGCACCCCCACGCGCATCCCGTGCACATCCGCCGCCCGCACCGCGGCCGACAATCCCGCCACCCCCGACCCGAGCACGAGCAGGTCGAGGTCCACATCCGTCATTCTTGCGATTCTCGACGAGATAGGCATCGCTCAGCGATGCGGATCTCGTCGAGATTCAGGACGCGAGCTGCAACTGGCGTTGTTCGTACACCGCGCGGATGCGTCGTGCTGTTCCCTCGCGGTCACCGATGATGTGCTCGTACAGCAGCCTCAAGGTGAGCCACCCCTCCTCCGCAGCGTCGCCATCACGCTCATGGTCGCGGGCGATGTCACGAATGCGGGTGTGCCAACGGCGACCATCGGCCTCGATGACGAGCTTCACGTCCGGATACGCGAAGTCGACGCATCCCTTCGTGAATTGCCGACCCGGGAATGGGAACTGTGATGTTGGGCGCGGCAGTCCTGCGGTTTGAATCACGTCGCGCAGACCGTCCTCAAGCTTGCTGGTCGACGTGGCCTTGCCATCACCAAAGAGATCGAGCACTCGCGTCAACGAGCGCACACCTGGCTTCCCCCTTCGAGCGACAGAGGAGAGGCACTCGCCGACGGCGACCGGGGTTGTGAGCCCTGCGAACTTGCTCTCTTCGACGATGCTGCGCAATCGCATGGGACTCACCACTGCAGCCAGATCGACGATCGTCCGCGGCACGGTGGTGACGGGTAGTCCAGCGACGGACGTGAGGTGGTCGGGCTGCACGTCGCTGATCTGATGGATCACGATGCCAGTGAGCCGTTGGTAGCCGCTGTGCGGAACTGTCATGACGACCCGTTCCCGAACCACGTTGGGGATCGACTGCAGCTGGGCGGCGGATTCGAACGAGACATGCGCCTGGGGCCCGACAGCGAGCCATCCGACCCATAACCGCTGTTCGAACGTCGGTGGCGCGCTCGGGAGGATGTACACACCGGGTTGCGCCCGCTTCCATCGGCCGCTCTTCAGCCGCCGCGTCCGCAGTGCAGACGGAACCCCACGGCCGTCCAGCTGCCACCCCGCGAATGCGCCTCGCTGAGCGAATGCAAGCTCGTCGACCACTACGTCCGCCCAGTGCACGAACTGAAAATGACTGAAAGATCACGACCTCGTCAAGGGCCCGTCAAACTCGACGAGATCGCCACCGGCAACCGATGCCTATTTCGTCGAGAACGAAGGGAGGGCTCGGTTGGACGTGTCGACGTGGACGATCGTGGGCTCGAAGCCCTCGAGCTCGGCGTCTTCGTACTCGCCGTAGCTGATGATGATGATCTTGTCGCCGGGCTGGACCAGCCGGGCAGCGGCGCCGTTGAGGCAGATCGTCCCCGTGCCTCGCTCGCCCTCGATCACGTAGGTCTCGAATCGGGCTCCGTTGTCGATGTCGACAACCGCGACCTGCTCGTACTCGAGGAGGTCACCGAGCTCCATCAGCTCGCGATCGATGGTGATCGAGCCCACGTAGTTCAAGTTGGCGTCGGTGACAGTGGCGCGGTGGATCTTCGACTTCATCATGCGACGACGCATGGTGGTGCTGCCTCCTTCAGGTGGACGCCATCCCTTTGACGGTCGCCCCCTCGTTGTCGATAAGTCTGGCACGGCCGAAGCGGGTTGCCGCAAGTAGCCGCAATTCTCCGGCAAGCGGATCGACGGCCTGCAAGGTGGTGGCGTCGACGACCTCGGCGTAGTCCAGTTCGGCCAGCGGCTCGGCCCGGATCAGATCAGCCATGAGCTCTCGCACCCGATCCGCCGAGCGCTCCCCCGCGGCGATCGCCGCGGCTCCCGCGACCAACGCCCAGTGCACGACCGGCGCCGCGGCCCGCTCCTCGACGCTGAGGTACGCGTTCCGGGAGGACATCGCGAGCCCGTCGGGCTCCCGCACGGTCGGGCAGCCGACCACGGAGACCGGGAACGACAGATCCGCGGCCATGCGCCGGATCACGGCGAGCTGCTGCCAGTCCTTCTCGCCGAAGAACGCGTGACACGGGCCGGCGATGTTGAACAGCTTCGCCACGACGGTCGCGACGCCCGCGAAGTGGGCGGGACGCGATGCCCCCTCCATCGGCTCCGACACCCGTGCAACCGAGATCGACGTGAGCGTCGGCGTGCCGAACGGATACATCTCCTCGACCGTCGGATGCAGCACGACGTCGACACCCGCGTCGGCGCACATCGCAACATCGCGCTCGAGGTCGCGCGGGTACGTCGCCAGGTCCTCGTTCGGCCCGAACTGCAACGGGTTCACGAAGATCGTCACCAGCGTCACGTCGCACGATGCGACCGACCGGTCCATCAACGACCGGTGCCCTTCGTGCAGGTAGCCCATCGTCGGCACGAGTCCGACGCTCCGACCGGACGCACGCGCCGCGTCCAGCCGCAGGCGCGCCTCTGCGATCGTCGTCAGGACTTCCACGCCGCGAGCTTCCGACACGCCTCCGCGAGCGTTTCGTAGAGCTGACGTTCGTCGGGCGGCAGGGCGTCGATGTGACGGGCGATCGTCGCCTCGTCACCGCGCGCCGCTGGACCGGTGAGCGCCTCGACCGCGCCGAGGGCCGCGACGTTCTCGACGGTCGCCCGGGCGAGATCGAGATAGGCCTCGAACGGAACGTCGACCGACGCCGCGATGCGTTCGACCTGCGCGAGCAACGCGACGAGGTGATTCGAAGAGATCGCCGCAGCGGCGTGGTACGCGGCTCGCTGTCGGTCGGTGACGGTGAACGACCGGCCCTCCAGCGACGACACCACGGACTCGATCAAGTGGTCTCCGGCGATCGCGAACCAGGCCCCACGCAGGCGCTCCGCACCGAGCTCCGGCGACGGCAACGAGGCCAATGGGTGCACGGCGGCGCGGCGCGGGTGCGGATCGAGGACGTCGAGGCCCAGCGAGCCCGCCATGTGCGCGACGACGGTCGACCGCACTGGTGTCACACCGCGCGCAACGTCGGCCACCGAGTCGTCGGGAACCGCGATCACGAGCAGGTCGACGCCCGTGGCGGCCTCGCGCACGTCGTCCTCGCGACCGAGCACGCCACCGAGCCCCCACCCCGCACGACCGAGTGCGGTTGCCAACGACCGACCAGCGCGGCCGCGACCGATGACGCGCACGCTTGTCACAGGGGTTCGACCGGCGTCACCCAACCTTCGGCGCGGTCCTCCCAGCCTTCGTAGAGAAGTTCGGGCGCGACGTCGGCCAGCGGCGCGAGGACGAACTTGCGCTCCCACATGCGCGGGTGCGGAACCTGGAGGTCCGGCTCGTCGACCTGTTCGCCGTCGATGTAGAGGATGTCGATGTCCAGAGGGCGCGGCCCCCATCGCTCGCCGCGCACGCGACCGGCCGCGGACTCCAGCCGATGACACATACCGAGCAACTGGTGGGGCGTGGCATCCGACTCGATGGCGACGACGAGGTTCAGGTACTTGCCCTGGCCCGCGGGCCCGCCCATCGGATCGGTCTCGTACACGCCCGACACCGCCGTGACGCGCGGAAGCGAGTCAACTGCCTCCTTCAATGTGCGCCGGCGCTCACCCAAGTTGGACCCGAGGCCCAACAACACTCGACGACTCAACTGCGGCGCCTCGTGATGCGTACGCCGGAAGTCGCCAGCTGCTGCGGCACCGGAGGTCGCAGCTTCCGCACCGAGACCGTCACCTCATCGACGCGCTCGTCAGCCAACGACACCTCGGTGATGCGCTCGGCCAGTCGCTCGAGCAGCGTGAAGCGCTCGGTGGTGATGATCCGTTCGACCATCGCACAGAGCACGCCGTAGTCGATCGTCTCCTCGAGCGCATCCGACTCGCCCGCCTTCCTGAGGTCGAGACCTACGTCGAGGTCGACCTCGAGCGGTTGCGCGCGCGACTGCTCTTCTCGAAGCACGCCGCAGTAACCCAGCGCGACGAGCCCGCGCAGTTCGATCTGATCGGACATCGACGTCAGGCGGGCTTCGGGAGCTCCGCGGCGATGGTGACGAGCTGCCGTCCCAACGGCCCGAGCTGCCGGTGCACGAGTTGCTCGGTGATCGAAATCGCTTGCGGACCGGACTCGACCATCCCCGACCACAGCAAGAACCCCGCGACGAGCCCGGACACGCGGTCGCCCAACTCGTCCTGGTGGACGAGCACCTTCTGGCCCTCCGAGAGCATCGTGCGGATCTCGTTGAAGAACGACGCTGCGAACTTCTGCGCGTCGTCACCGGTCGTGAACGGGCGATGCCGCCACACGACGCCGAGCTCGTCGTAGTTGTGGAGGTTGTGCGGCGACGGGATCAGCGACACGACACAGGTGAAGCCCTGCTCGCGGATCCAGATGATCTCTTCCTGCCGGCGCACGCGGCGATGGTTGGCGCCGTAGCCGCCGGGGCGCTCGCAGACGGCCAGCTTGTCCTTGACCACCCACGAGAAATTGCGGGGCTGGATCCCCTGGGCCCATTTGCCCTTCATGCCCGGCACTGCCTTGCTCTGCTCCTCGATCAGCGGTGGTTCATCAGCGGTGGTTCAACCGGCGACGACCGTGGCGGCGTGCACCGTCGCCCGCACATCATGCACCCGAACCATGCGAACGCCTTGGACCATGGCCCACACAGCGGACGCCACCGACCCCTCCACGCGGTCATCGGCCGGCACCGAGTCATCTGGGTGGGGACGGTCGGCCTCAGCGAGCAGGGACCCCAAGAACCGCTTGCGGCTGGTCCCGATGAGGACCGGTAGACCGGTGCTGACCAGCACGTTCAGATGCTTCAGCAGCGAGAGGTTGTGAGCGGTCGTCTTCCCGAACCCGATGCCCGGGTCGACCCAGATCTCCTCGACGCCCGCCGTTCGGGCGGCCTCCGCGCGCTCGACCAGAAAATCCCGAACGTCGGCCACGACATCCCGATATGTCGGGTTCTTCTGCATCGTCCGGGGGTCGCCCAGCATGTGCATGGCGACGAAGCCGACCTCCGGTCCTGCACTGGCGGCGACGGGATACAGGCTCGCGGACACGTCGTTGACCAGGGTGGCGCCGGCGGCGATCGCGGCCTCCGCCACTTCGGGCTTGCGGGTGTCGATCGAGATACGCACGTGCGGCGACAGCGCCTCGACGACCGCGAGGACCCGGCGAAGCTCCTCGGCGACGGGCACGGGCTCGGCGCCCGGCCGCGTCGACTCGCCGCCGACGTCGATGACGTCCGCGCCGTCGGCGATCAGCGCGTGTCCTCGGGTGATGGCGGCCTCGTGGTCCAGGTAGTCGCCACCGTCCGAGAACGAATCAGGGGTCACGTTGATGACCCCCATCACCAGGGGACGCGTCACGTCAGCTCTGGATGAAGCGCATCGCCTCTTGGCGTGTGGCGACGCTCTCGCGGAACAGACCGCGGACTGCGGAGGTGACGGTCACCGCGCCGGGCTTGCGGATCCCGCGCATCGTCATGCAGAGGTGCTCGGCCTCGATCACCACCATGACGCCCTTCGGCTGGAGGCTGCGATCGAGCTCGTCTGCGATCTGCGACGTCAACCGTTCCTGCACCTGGGGACGCTTGGCGTACGCGTCCACCAACCGCGCGAGCTTCGACAGACCCGTGACGCGGCCGTCGTCGTTCGGGATGTAGGCGACGTGTGCCTTGCCTATCCACGGGAGCAGGTGGTGCTCGCACGCGGAGTACATCGTGATGTCGCGCACCAACACCATCTCGTCGTGGTCCGCTTCGAACGTGGTCTGCAGGTACTCCGACGGGTTCTGGCGCATCCCGTCGAAGATCTCTTCGTACATGCGAGCGACACGCGCCGGTGTGTCGAGAAGCCCCTCGCGTTCGGGATCCTCGCCGATCGCGAACAGGATCTCGCGCACGGCACGCTCGATGCGGTCCTTGTCGAACGCCGGGCGCAACGGCCGTACGACGTCCGGGCGGTCTGGATCGGTCATCGGTCGCTCACGGCGAGCTCGGCCTCGGCGCGCGTCGCCACACGCGTCCCCACCGGCTCGTCGTCGGAACGGCCGCGGGCCGCGTCGTCGGTTCGGCCGCGTGCACCGGGATCGGAATCGGCGGAGTCATCGGCGGCTCGGCCGGTTCAGAAGTCTGCTCGGGCTCGAGGCCGGGCCACGTGTCGATGTCCTTGAACAGCTCCGCGAGCTCGACGTCCTCGACGGTCTCCCGTTCGATGAGCGCGGTGGCCAGCGCGTCGAGTGTCGTCCGGTGCGTGACGAGGATCGCCCGCGCTTCGTCGTGGGCACGATCGATCAGCATGTTGATCTCGGCATCGATCTGCGCGGCGATGTCGTCGGAGTAGTCCTTCGCGTGACCTTGGTCGCGCCCGAGGAACACCTCTCCTTGCTCCTGTCCGAACTTGCGGGGACCGAGCACCGAGCTCATGCCGTACTGCGTGACCATCGCCTTCGCGATCTCCGTGCACTTCTCGATGTCGTTGGCCGCGCCGGTCGTGACTTCACCGAACACGAGTTCCTCGGCCGACCGACCTCCGAGCGCGGACGCCATCTGCGCGCGTAGCTGCGCGCGCGTGTGCGTGTACCTGTCCTCCGGCAAGAACCACGTGAGACCGAGCGCACGGCCACGCGACACGATCGACACCTTGTGCACGTCGTCGCCTTCGGGCATGACGTGACCGACGAGCGCGTGGCCGGACTCGTGATACGCGATGACTCGCTTTTCGTGCTCGCTCATGACGCGCGTGCGTTCCGGGCCGGCGAGGACGCGATCGATGGCCTCTTCGAGCTGCATCATCCCGATGAGCTCGAGATTGCGCCGGGCGGACAGCAGCGCGGCTTCGTTCATCAGGTTGGCGAGGTCCGCGCCGGTGAAGCCCGGCGTGCGCCGCGCCAGGAGCTCGAGGTTCACGCCCTCGGCGAGGGGCTTGCCCTTGGCGTGGACCTCGAGGATCTTCGTGCGTCCGGCGATGTCCGGCTTGTCGACGACGATCTGCCGGTCGAAGCGCCCGGGGCGCAGCAGCGCCGGGTCGAGGATGTCCGGCCGGTTCGTGGCTGCGATCAGGATCACGCCGGCTCGCGGGTCGAAGCCGTCCATCTCGACGAGCAGCTGGTTGAGCGTCTGCTCGCGCTCGTCGTGGCCACCGCCGAGGCCGGCCCCGCGGTGCCGACCGACCGCGTCGATCTCGTCGACGAAGATGATCGCGGGTGCGGCCTGCTTCGCTTGTTCGAACAAGTCACGCACGCGAGACGCACCGACACCGACGAACATCTCGACGAAGTCGGATCCGGAGATCGAGAAGAACGGGACACCGGCCTCGCCTGCGACCGCGCGTGCGAGCAACGTCTTGCCGGTTCCGGGCGGTCCGTAGAGCAGCACGCCCTTCGGGATGCTCGCACCCATCGCTTGGAAGCGGGCCGGGTTCTCGAGGAAGTCCTTGATCTCCTGCAGCTCTTCGATGGCTTCGTCGCACCCAGCGACGTCGGCGAAGGTGACCTTCACGTTGCTGTCGCCGTGCAACTTCGCGCGCGACTTGCCGAAGCTGAGCACTCGGCCACCGCCCTGCATCGAGTTCATCAACAACAGGAACAGCCCGAACAGCAACACGATCGGCAGCAGGTTGAACAGCAGCGAGAGCCAGATCGACTCCTTCTGCTGATCGACCGACAGCTTCACGTCGGCATCGCTCAGCTTCGTGGTCAGCTCGTCCGCGTACTCCTGCGGATACGAGACGGTGTACGACGTGCCGTCCTTCAGCTTGCCGGAGACGGAGTGATCCTGGTCCTTGATCGTCGCCTCGGCCACGTCGCCGTGCGCGATGTCCGACTGGAACTCGTCGAGAGAGAGCTTCTTCGGCGTGCTCCCGCCGCGGAGCCACAGCGCGCCCGCAACCAGGACCACGAGGCCGAGCGCGACGTACAGGACGATGGACTTGGAGAGGCGGCTCTTCACAACCGCCCCAAGGCTACCGGCCTCTACCGCTGCGGGTCACTCGCCGGTTACTCCACCCAGAGACGCACCTCGGGGAGGTTGCGGTGGCGCTCGGCGACGTCGAGGCCGTAGCCGACCACGAAGTCAGGAGGGATGCGAAAGCCGACGTACTTGATGTCCGGGTCCTCTCGTTGGAGACCTT
>DASUCS010000394.1:0-7082 GCA_036275935.1 Acidimicrobiales bacterium | reverse complement strand
AGCTTTGCGGCCTTGCGGGCCGGACGGATCGCCGCGAGGACGCCCGCGACCGCACCGACCACCAGTATCACGACGAGCAGCGGCACTGGTGGGGCGAACTGGATTTCGTTGCCGCCGAGACCCGTGATCACAGCCCACCCGAAGAAGAACCCGAGGATCAAACCGCCGACGGTGCCGAACAGCGAGATGATCGCCGACTCCCATCGCACCGACGACCGGATCTGCGCTCGGGTCATCCCGACAGCTCGCAGCAATCCGAGCTCGCGGGTGCGCTCGTACACGGAGAGCCGCAACGTGTTGGCGATGCCCAGCAGTGCGATGACGATCGCCAACGTCAGCATGATCAGGATCAGGCCGAACAGCAGCGAGATGCGCGACTCGAACGTCTGCTTGAGCTCATGGATGTCCTGCACCTTCGCGGTGGGGTAGGGCTTCGCGGCCGCCTCGACCGCGTTGCGGGCCTGGTCCGGCGACACGCCGGGTGCGTACTTCACGAAGATGAACGCATCGAGCGAGTTCGGGACGTTCGCATCCATCGTCTCCGTGCTCACCACGGTGTCACTCGTGATGGTGCTGCGGTGGAAGATCGCCTTGACCGTGAACGTCTTCGGGCCTGTCTCGAGGAAGTTCAGTGGGAACTTGTCGCCGAGCTGCGGATGATGCGGTGCCGCGCCGGGCGTCTTGATCTCGTACGTGTCGAGGAGGGCGATGCCGTCGGAGCCGAGCGACGAGAGGTCGCCCTGCGTCACGTCCATGTCGACGACCTTCGTGAACGTCGCAGGGTCGATACCCGTGAGGGTGACGCTGTCGTCGTTCTTACCCGTGATGGCGAAGCGCATCGCGGCGGCGGCGTCCACCTCCGGCAGCTTGTTCAACTCGGCGGACAGCGTGGGGCTCATCCCGCCGCGACCGAAGCTGCCCGAGGTGACGGTGAGATCACCGGTGAACGCCTTGCTGATCTGGTTGTCGATCGACGTGCGCAGGGATCCGTACAGCACCGTGATGAGGCTCACGATCCCGACGCCGATGAGGAGCGCGTTCGCGGTTGCGGCAGTGCGGCGCGGGTTGCGCATGGCGTTCTCGCGCGCAATCGAACCCGTCACCCCCTTCACCTTTGGCGCCGCGACACCGATGACGCGGCTCGCGGGCTTGGCCACGACGGGACCGAGCACGACGGTACCGACGAGCACACCGACAACACCGATGCCGACGGCCCCACCAGAACCGCTGCCCAGTACCCCGTTGACGATGTTGAGCACGCCCAGTGTGAGGAACACGAGCCCGGTGATGATGCGGCCCTTGGACGCTGCCGTGCGCTCGACGGCGACGTCGCGCAGCGCGGCGATCGGAGGGATACGAGACGCGCGGATCGCCGGGATGATGGCCGCGAGCAGGGTCACGATCGTCCCGGTGACCATGCCGACGACGATCGTCGCAACGCTCACGACGAGACCGGTTGCTGGTAGGTCGAAACCGAGCGCGCTGAAGAGAGCTTTCAGCCCGGCACCGACGCCGACACCGCCGACCACGCCCAACGCGCTGGCGAAGAGCCCGACCATCAGCGCCTCCGCGACGACCGACGTCAGCACCTGGCGTCGAGCCGCACCGATCGAGCGGAGCAATGCCATCTCGCGACCGCGCTGGGCCACGATGATCGAGAACGTGTTGTAGATCACGAACCCGCCAACGACCACTGCGACGACGGCGAACGCCGTGAAGAAGATCGAGATGAAGCTGATGTTCTGTGCGATCTGGTCCTGCGTCTCTTTGGTGATGTCTTGACCGGTCAGCGCCTCCGTCTGGGGCGGCAGCACCTTCGAGATGCGCGACGTGATCTCCGTCTGTGACACGCCCGGGTCGGCCTGGATCCGGATCGCATCGATCTTGCCCGGGCCGGTCAGGTACTTCTCCGCGGCCGGGAGCGTGAACATCGTGTAGCTCGCGCCCAGCGGACTGTCCGCAGTGCCGAATTTCGCGATGCCGACGAGTTGGAACTTCTGTGGCGGGTTGTCGGACGGGAGCACGACGGTGATCGTGTCGCCGACCTTCAGATGGCCTTTCGTCGCGCTCGACTTGTCGATCGCCACCTCGTTGTCGGCGGTCGGAGCGCGTCCTTCGGTGATGTTGAACGGATTCAGCTTCTTGTTGTCGATCCAGTTCGCGCCGAATGTCGGCGCGCCCTGTCCGGGGTTGCCGATCGCCTTGCCATCGGAACCCACGACCTGCGTGTGGTCCGCCTGGATCGTCGGTTGCGCGTCCGCCACACCATCCACACCTCTGACCGTGGCGACCAGCGAGTCGTCGATGTGTTTGCGGATGTCGTTGCCCGGCCCTTCGGCCTGCACCTTTTCCGTACTGCGCACGTACGCGTCGGTGCCGCGGTACACGTCACCGAACAGATCGTTGAAGCTCGTCTGGATGGTGTCGGTGAGCACCAGCGTCCCGGCGAGGAACGCCACGCCGAGGAAGACCGCGAGGAACGTCGACACGAACCGCGTCTTGTGCGCCAACAGGCCTTTGAACGTGTAGTTCCACATGGTCAGTCACCCAACGCCTTGAGATGGTCGAGCACCTTCTCGGCATCAGGCTCGCGCACGGAGTCGACGATGAGACCGTCATTGAGGAAGAGCACCTCATCCGTGAACGCCGACGCGACTGGATCGTGCGTGACCATGACGACGGTCTGGCCGAGGTGCTCCACCGCCGTGCGCATGAAGCCCAGGATCTCGGCGCCGGCCCGTGAGTCGAGGTTCCCGGTGGGCTCGTCGGCGAAGATGATCTGCGGACGGCTGGCCAACGCTCGGGCGACGGCCACGCGTTGTTGCTGACCGCCCGAGAGCTCCGACGGCCGGTGTTCGAGACGATCACCGAGGCCGACCGTGTGCACGACGAGGTCGAGCCAGTCGCGATCCGGCGACGCGCCCGCCAGCGCCATCGGCAACACGATGTTCTCGAGTGTGGTCATCGTCGGCATCAAGTTGAACGATTGGAACACGAAACCCACCCGCTCGCGCCGCAGCACCGTGAGCTCCTTGTCCGACAGCGTCGAGAGGTCGACGTCACCGAGGAACACGTGGCCGCTGGTCAACGAGTCGAGTCCCGCGAGGCAGTGCATGAGCGTCGACTTGCCCGAGCCCGACGGGCCCATGATCGCGGTGAACGCGCACGGCGGGATGCCGACCGTGACGCCGTTCAGCGCTCGGACCGCGGTGTCACCGTCCCCGTAGATCTTCACCGCCTCCACCGCTCGGGCCACGGCAGTGACGTCGGTCACGGAAGTATCGATGGACGCGGTGAGCATGTCGCTCAACCTAAGAAGCGCACCCGTTGCCAACAATGAGGTATGTCCCTGAGCGCGTCCTCCGGGAAATTCCTGAGCGTTTCACTGAGGTGTCTCGTTGGCGTGCTCCGTAGACTCTCGACGTGACCTGCCCGGCGTGCGGGGCGCCCGCGATCGAGGGAGCACGCTTCTGCGCGGCGTGTGGCGAACCTCTGCAACGACGCTCGGACGAGCGTCGAGTCGTCACGGTCTTGTTCGCTGACCTCGTCGGCTTCACGTCGATGGCCGAAGCTCGCGATCCCGAGCACGTGAAGAACCTGGTCGATCGCTGCTTCCAGCGCCTTCGAGCCGACATCGAGGCATTCGGCGGACGAGTCGACAAGATCGTCGGCGACGCCATCCTCGCCCTGTTCGGCGCGCCGCTCGCCCACGAAGACGACGCCGAGCGGGCCGTTCGCGCTGGTCTCGCGATGCAGCGAACGCTGTCCGAGTGGGCGATGTCGGATGACGAGCGCGCGCTGAAGCTGCGCATCGGCATCAACACGGGCGAGGTCCTGGTCGGCGCGCTCCGCGCCGGCGGTGACTACACGGCGATGGGCGACGTCGTGAACGCGGCGAGCCGTCTCCAGACATCGGCGCAGCCGGGCCAGGTCCTCGTCGGTCCGGCGACGGTCTCCGCCACTCGTCATGTCGTGCGCTACACCGCGCTCGGGCCGCTCGTCGTGCGGGGCCGCGAGGAGCCGATCGAGGTCTGCGTGGCCGAAGAGGCGTTCCTCCCGCCTGGCGCCCGTCCCAACCGTGGGCGTGCGCCGCTCGTCGGCCGCGACTCGGAGCTCGGGCTACTGGAACACACCATCGACGCCGGCGTGGCCCGAGGCCGGGCCTCGATGCTGCTGCTCATCGGCGAGGCCGGCATGGGCAAGACGCGGCTCGCCGAAGAGGCGGCGGCCGCGGCCGAGCTCCGCCACGACGCCTTGGTGCTCGAGGGCCGCTGCGTCCCGTACGGCGAGGCCAACGTGTGGTGGCCCGTGGCCGAAGCCCTGCGCGCCGGGTGCGACATCACCGCCACCGATCCTGTGGATGTGGCGCGCGAACGATGTCTCGCCACCGTCACGGCTGCGCTCGGTGCGTCACAACCCGCCGACGCCGAGCGGGTGACCAACGGGCTCCTGCACCTGATGGGCTACGAGGGCCCCCTGCGCGAAATCGATCCCACGCGTGCGCGCGAGGAGATGGTGCGATCGCTGTTCACCTTCATCGACTTCGCGACGCGCCGCCGGCCGATGATCGTCGTGCTGTCCGATCTGCACTGGGCCGACGACATCGTCCTCGACCGCATGCAGCAGCTGCTCGAGCGAGTGGCCAACCATCCATTCATGCTCATCGCCACTGCTCGCCACGCGTTGCTCGAGCGCTGGACACCCACACCAGGTCGTCACAACAGCGTCGTGTTCAACCTCGACCCGCTCGACCGGTCCTCGTCGAGCACGTTGCTCGGTGCACTCGTCGAGGGCGACCTTCCCGAGGACCTGCGCCAGGTCCTGCTCGACCGCAGCGGTGGCAATCCCTTCTACCTCGAAGAGCTCGTCTCGCTGCTCAGCGAGGCCGGAATGGTCGGTGCGGCAGCCTCGTCCGGGCGCGCCGAGCTGCCGGACACGCTGCGCGGGCTGGTCGCGGCACGGCTCGACGGACTGAGCGCGGACGAACGGCGGACGCTCGACGACGCGTCGGTGATGGGCCGGCGCGGCGCGATCGAAGCGCTCGAGATCATGGCGCGCGAGGCGCACGGGGTGCCGAACATCAAGCACGCGATCGAGGGCCTGGTGTCGAAGGACCTCATCGTCGTGGAGGACGGTCGCTGGTCGTTCCGCTCCGACCTCGTGCGCGAGGTCTCGTACGGAATGCTGACCAAGGCCGATCGCGTGCGTCGCCACTTCGGCATCGCGAAATGGATGGAGTTCCATCACCTGGAGAGTGCGGCCGACATCGACCGCATCGCGCACCACTACGCGGTTGCAGCCCTGATGGTGAACGACATCGGCCCGGTCGATCATCTCCAGTCGCATCCGGGTTCGGGCACGGCGCTGAACAGCGGCGAGCTCGTCGAACGAGCCGATCACTGGCTGCGACGCGCCGTCGAGCAAGCTGAGAACGGCGAGCTGCACATGGTCACCGTGAACCTGGCGACGCAGGCCCTCGAGCTCGGTGATGGTCTCGGCGAGGCGAGCCGCCTCTACTTCCTCCTCGCGCGTGCTCGCGCCCGCATCCAAGTGCGTGAGCTCGACACGGCCCACGAGGATGTCGCGGCTGCGATGTCGTGCGCTTCCTCCGAGGCCGACCGGGCGCGAGTGCTGCTGGTGCGGGGCGACCTCGAACAGAAGATGGGTGATCTCGCGGCCTCGGTGGTCAGCCTGCAGTCGGCCATCGACGCCTTCCGCGCCCTGGGGGACGAATGTGGCACCGCCGACGGGCTGCGCTCACTGGGCATGACCTTGATGTTCGAGGACGAGAACGTTGCCGCGGAGGCGGCGTTCAGCGATGCGCTCGAGCTGTACAAGTCGGCCGGCGATCGGCGCGGAACTGCGTGGGCGCTGCAGAACCTCGCCTGGCTGGCGTTCAGTCAGGGTCGGGCCGATCGCGCCGACGCGTGGCTCCAGGAATCTGCAGCCACGTTCTCCGAGATCGGTGACGCGGGTGGGCGCGGGTGGGCGCTCGGCCTGCTCGCGTGGGTGCGCTACCACCAAGGCCGCTTCCTCGAAGCCGAGAGCCTCGGTGAGCAGATCCTCGAAGAGGCACGCGAGCGCGGCGACCGGTGGGCGGTCGGAATGATGCTCGTGCTGATCTCGTCGTTGCGGATGTGGACCGGGCGCGCGTCGATCGCCATCGAACCCGCGCAGGAAGCCGTCGATCTCTTCGGCACGATGGGGGACTGGTACGGCCACGGCAACGCGCTCGGCACGCTGGCGCGGGCCTACGTCGCGACGGGCAAGGTCGAAGAGGCGTTCCAGGTGCTCGACGACTTGTCGCACATCACGCCGGTCAGTCACGTGGATGTCTGGGGTGACCTCGTCGGTTCGCTCACCGCCGCACAGGTGGGATTGCCGGACCGCGCGCCCCACGTCGATTTCGAAGAGATGGGAGCGACGAACGAGCCTGGGCAGATCGGCTTCACCGACTTCCTCGTCGCGTCCGGGCTGATGCGCCTCCAACAAGGCGACGCGCCGGGCGCGGTCGTCGCGCTGGAGTCGGCCGCCTCGGGTACGCCCACGTTCAACGCACACGCGAACGCCGCCTACGCACTCGCGCTGGCCGGCGACGGGCGTCACGCCGAGGCCATCGAGCGCGCGACCGCCGTGCTCGAGTGCGAGACCGGAACCTACGCCGACACCGTGGCCGCACTGCAGGCCCGTGGCCTCGCATTGGCGCAGTCCCGAGATGCGAACGGCTCGGCGGCTGCGTTCGCGGAAGCGCACACCGTCGCTGACGCCACCGACGATCTCCTGCTCCAGACGCTGCTGCAACTCTCCGAAGCGTCCGCGCTGCAGGCGCTCGGCGACGACCGCGCCACGACGGTGCAGCTCGAGGCCGACGCTGCGCTCGACGCGCTCGGCCTCGGTGACACCGCCTGGCGCGTCGCCTACACGATCGCCGCCAACGGCGAGAACCTCACTTCGGCTGCGGAACGATCCTGATGTACGGCTTCGGCTCTTTCCACTCGCCGTAGAGCTCCATGGCCTCATCGTTCGAGATGGCACCGGTGAGGATGACGTCCTCGCCCGGCTTCCAGTTCACCGGCGTGGCG
>DASUCS010000393.1:0-8405 GCA_036275935.1 Acidimicrobiales bacterium | reverse complement strand
CACGGCGATGGCTCGGCTCGAGGCCCGCATGGACGGCGAGTTCGACAGCATCGGCCAACAGATGGAGGCGTTGGGCACGCTCCTGGGCCAGCTCATCGACTCCGTGCACCGGGTCGAGGAGCAAGTGATCGGCGCGCATCCGATGACCGAGCGGGTGCGGCACTCGGCTGCGTCGGTGCTGGACGCACTGCGCGCCAACGTTCGCCAGCGTCAGGCCCACCGAAACCGCGATCAGGGCCCTCCGCCCGAGCTCGGCTCGGGCCCGCGGTCATATTGACGAGGCGGAGACGCCGAGACGCTCGGCAATCAGTTCGATTCGCTCGTCGGGTTGCACGACGGCGGCGCGAACGTGTCCTGCACCGGCAGGGCCATAGAACTCGCCAGGGCTCACGAGCGTGCCTGCGTCGGTTGCGAGCCGCTTCGTGAGGCCCCACGCATCGCCGCCGGGCGCGGGCACCCACAGGTAGAACGCCCCGGCCGGTAACGGGACGTCGAGGTCGAGACCGCGACGCAGGATCGCCGCCAGTCGCCGAAGCCGGCCGAGGTAGCGCTCTCGTTGGGCATCGACGTGCGTGTCGTCGCCGTAGGCCACCTCGGCGGCGGCCTGGATCGGACCCGCGACCATGAACCCCGCGTGCTTGCGTACCTCGCGGAGGTAGCCGACCAGCTCGCGGTCACCGGCATAGAAGCCGACCCGGACACCGGCGAGGTTCGACCGCTTCGACAACGAGTGCACCGCGATGACGCCGTCGCAGCCGTGCTCGAGGATCGTACGCGGCGGCCCGTCCCACGTGAACTCGACGTAGCACTCGTCGCTCAACACCGGAACGCTGCGAGCACGACCCCAGCGCGCCGCGGCCTCGAGATCGATCAGCTCGCCGCTCGGATTGGCCGGCGAGTTCACCCATACGCACAGGGCTCGTTGGGCGTCGCCGTCGTCGATGTCGTCGAGCGACTGGTACTCGACGGCGCGACAGCCGGCCAGGGTGGCGCCCATGGCGTACGTCGGGTAGCTGACGGCCGGATAGAGCACCGTGTCGCGTTCCGGCGCACGCAGCTTGAGCCACTGCGGGATGCCCGCCACGAGCTCCTTGGTTCCGATGCACGCCGCCACTTCTGACGCAGGATCAACGGTGACCCCGAGCCGGCGTTGGAGCCAACCGGCGGCGGCTCGACGGAACGCGAGGGTGCCGATCGATGCCGGATACCCGCGCTCGGCATCGCTCGCACTGAGCGCAGCCACCACCGACGGCGGCGGCGGATCGCACGGCGTTCCGATCGACAGGTCGATCACTCCGCCAGGAAGGTCCGCGGCGACGGCAGCGAGCTCGTCGAGCCGGTCGTACGGGTAGGGCGGCGGGACGAAGCCGGTCACGACGGCTCGTACTCCGTGAAGCGCGACCGGGATGCGTCGTCGAAGCGCACTCGGAGTCGCATCGCTCCTTCTCCAGCGGTCTCGACGAGCACCTCGCCCTCGCGGTGCACAGCGGCGAGCACGTCGCCGCGGTCATAGGGCACCACGAGCTCGACGATCGTGGTCAGCGCGCGGAGGCGGTCGCCGATGGCCCGCAGCAGATCCTCCACCCCTTCTCCGGTCGTCGCGGAGATGGCGACGCTGCCGGGATGGCGCTCCGCGAGCCGGGTCGCTTCGTCACCGGCGAGATCCGACTTGTTGAACGCAAGGAGCTGCGGCACGTCCTGCCCGCCGATCTCCTGGAGCACGGCGTGCACGGCGTCGATCTGCGTGTCGGGTTCACCCGACGATGCGTCGACGACGTGCACGAGCAGATCCGCGTCGCCGACGACATCGAGCGTCGACTTGAACGCCTCGACGAGTTGGTGCGGAAGCTTGCGCACGAACCCAACGGTGTCGGTCAACAGCACCGCTTCACCGCCGGGGAGCGACAGACGCCGGGTCGTCGCGTCGAGGGTCGCGAACAGCCGGTCCTCGACGAGCACGCCGGCGTCCGTGAGTCGGTTCAACAGCGTCGACTTCCCCGCGTTCGTGTAGCCGACGATCGCGACATGGTTCATGCGGCTGCGACGGCGCTGCTTGCGTTGGGTGGCGCGGTGCTTGCCGACGTCCTTGAGCTCGGCTTCGAGCTTGTGGATGCGGCGCACGAGGCGACGACGATCGACCTCGAGCTGCGTCTCACCGGGACCGCGAGAGCCGATGCGAGCCGCACCGGCCGACATGCCACCCGCCTGCTGGGACAGGTTCTTGCCCTTGCCCCGCAGTCGCGGCAATCGGTAGCGAAGCAACGCCAGCTCGACCTGCGCCTTGCCCTCCTGGCTGTGCGCGTTCTGGGCGAAGATGTCGAGGATCACCGCGGTCCGGTCGATGGCGGTGCGGCCGAGCAGCTTCTCGAGGTTGAACTGCTGTGCCGGAGTGAGCTCGTCGTCGAACACCACCGTGTCGGAGTCGACCGACAGCGAGACCTCGCGAAGCTCCTCGGCCTTGCCCTTGCCGACATAGGTCGCAGGGTCGGGACGATCGCGCCGCTGCACGACGCGCGCGACCTCGTCGGCACCGGCGGTGTCGACGAGCTGCGACAGCTCGTCGAGCGACGCCTCGATGTCGTCGACGCGCTCGCCGTCGAGCGCGACACCGACGAGGACGAGCTTCTCGCGTCCTTCTCGGGAGATGAGGGTGTCGGTGAGCGCGTCGTTCATGCGGCGTGGTACTCGATCGTCGCGACGTGCACGACCGGGACCGTCATCGTGATCGAATCAGCGAGCTCGATGACCGCGGGGCCGCCCGGCTGGCGGATGGTCACACGCGTGTCGCAGAGTCCCCATTGGTGGGCAGCCGCGGCGACGGCGCAGGCACCAGTGCCGCAGGCTTCCGTGAGACCGACACCGCGCTCGTAGACCCGCATCGTGAGCTCGCCGTCCATCGGGCCGGGCGCGACGAGCTCGACGTTGATGCCCTCCGGGACGAGCTCGTTGATCGACGCGCCGCGAGCCACGAAATCGAAGTCACGATCGAGCATCGGCGCGTGCAGCACGAGATGGGGGTTTCCCACGTCGACACGCGCCGCCCGCATCACGTCGTCGCCGAGCCACTCCACTTCGTCCTCACCAACCTTCGCCGGACCCATGTCGACGGTGGCGAGATGCTCGCCCGCTTCGCCGGCCACGAGCTCGACCCGCCTCAGTCCTGCGTCGGTCGAGACCGTCACGACGCCCGCGGGGACGATGCCCGCGACCACGACGGCCTGCGCGAGGCAGCTGATCCCGTTGCCGCTCATCTCCGCCCGGCCACCGTCGGCGTTGTAGAGGACCATCGCGACGTCGGCGGTTGCGCTCGGACCGACGTGGAGCAAACCGTCGGCTCCGACACCCCGATGGCGGTCGCACACGGCGCGTGCCAGCGCGGGCGTCACGGGCGTCGTGACGTCCGACTCGAGGAGCACGAGGAAGTCGTTGCCCAAGCCGTGGTGCTTCGTGAGACGCATTCGGATCAATTGTGCCTGGCGGCGACGCCGAACAGCGACGGCAATACGGCAGAGGGGTCGTCGTCGGCCTCGAACCACTCGATGCGGGGGTCCCGGCGGAACCAGGCCCGCTGGCGTCGGGCGAATTGCCGGGTCCGGCGCACCGCCGCGTCCACCGCTTCGGCCAACGAGCACTCCCCCCGGACGTGGGCCAGCAGCTCGCGGTAGCCGAGGGCCTGACCGGCGGTGCGGGACAGCCCATTCGGCCGCGCAGCGAGACCGCGTACCTCGTCGACGAACCCGTCCGCAAGCTGCTGCTCGTACCTCACGGTGATGCGAGCGCTGACGACCGACGGTTTCAACGCCACTCCCAAGAGACGGAACCGCGAGGGCGGATAGGCCTCGAGTCCCGGCCCGTACGACGAGAACGGACGCCCGCTGCCCACCGTCACCTCGAGCGCGCGCACGATTCGCCGCCGGTTGCCCGGCTCCATGCGCGCCGCTGCCACCGGATCGAGCTCGAGCAGCCGGTCGTGCAGCTCGCTCGTCGCGCTGCCGTCGAGCTCCTCGACCACCTCGGGATACCGGCCGGGTATCGACAGACCGTCGACGATGGCCCGTAGGTAGAGCCCGGTGCCGCCGACCAGCAGCGCTCGGTGCCCGCGCGCCTCGATGTCGGCGATCGCGTCGTTCGCAACGCGCTGGAACCGAGCAACAGTGAAGTCTTCGTCCGGATCGGCGATGTCGATCAGGTGATGAGGCACAGTGGCCTGTTCGTGCTTGGTCGGCTTGGCGGTACCGATGTCCATGCCGCGGTACACCTGCATCGAGTCGACGGACACGAGCTCGATGCTCGGATCGGCACGAGCGATCGCGAGCGCCAACGCCGACTTCCCCGACGCGGTCGTCCCGACCAGAGCGAGATGCGGCCCGGTCATCTCCCCGGCGGTCCGTTGTCGATGACGGCCCGAACGTCCTCGACGGTGTTGCCCCAGTACTCGAAGCGCACGAGCCACCACGTCGCGCCGGCGTCGAACCAGGGCTGCGGATCGGCGTCCGGCAGTCCCTGCACCGCGACGTCGAACGGCTCGTGGGCCAGCGGTTGCGCGCGTGCGTACTCGAGCTCGTCCGCGAGCGCACCCGGATCCGGCAGGGCGATGGGGAACCATCCGTCCCAACGCACTGCACGCCGGATCGGGGCGCGATGGGGATAGCGCGACGCCACCCACACGGGGATGCGCGGTTGCTGCACCGGCCGCGGCAGCATGTCCACGCCGTCGACTTCCTCGCCGCGCCACCACCGCTCGAGCTCGTCGAGCGCGTCATCGAGCATCGTCGCCCGCACGCGTGCATCCATCTCTTCGCCGAAGTTGCTGAGCTCACCACCACGATCGCCGCCGATCCCGACGCCGAACACCAGCCGGCCGCGGCTGAGCTGGTCGAGCGACACCGTCTGGCGCAGGAGTACCTGCCGTCGCCGCCGGGGCAGCGGAGTGACCATCGGGCCGATGCGCACCTTGCTCGTGGCCTGCGCCATGGCCGCCATCACGATCCAGGGATCGGCGACCTCACGTACGGGCGCGTCGTAGCGCAGGTGATCCCACACGAAGACTCCATCCCACCCGCGCTCCTCGGCCGCGACCGTGAGCTCGACCGCGACGCGCGGGTCGGACAGCTCGTCGAACAGCGGCAGGAAGAGCGCGACCGGCAAGGCGTCAGCCTGCGATGACCGGAATGCGAGTCCGGTGCCGCGGCGGCGCAGTGACGTCGATGAGCTCACCCTTGAGGTGATGCGGTGCCGCGCCGGTAACGCGCACCTCGGCGAAGGTGCCGGGACGAAGCGACCGGTCGGCGACGAAGTGCAGCAACTTGTTCTGGCGCGTGCGTCCCGTGGTGACCGACGCATCCTTCTTGCTCGGCCCTTCGACGAGCACCTCCTCGGTCCGGCCGATGCGTGCTCGATGCTTCGCCAGCGCGCTGCGCTCGACGACGACGCGCAGGCGCTCGAAGCGCTCGGCGACCACATCGTCGGGAACGAACCGGTCGACCTGCAGCGCGGCTTCCGTCCCTGGCCGCGGCGAGAAGATGAAGGTGTACGCGCTGTCGTACTCCGCAGCGGCCACGACATCGAGTGTGCGTTCGAAGTCGTCGTCGGTCTCGCCCGGGAAGCCCACGATGAGATCGGTCGTCACGGCGAGGTCCGGAACCGCAGTTCGCGCCGCGGCCAGACGCTCGAGGTAGCGCTCAGCGGTGTACCCCCGGTGCATGGCGGACAGCGTCCGATCCGACCCGGCCTGCAGCGGCAGGTGCAGGTGCTCGCACAGGGCGGGCACCTCGCCCATTGCCTCGATCGTCTCCGGCCGGAGATCCTTGGGGTGCGGACTGGTGAACCGCACTCGACGAATCCCGTCGACGGTGCCCAGGGCGCGGAGCAACGGGGCGAACATCGGGCGCCGCTTGGTGAGGTCGCGACCGTACGAGTTCACGTTCTGGCCGAGCAGCGTGATCTCGACCACGCCGTCGCTCGCGAGGCGCTCGACCTCACGCACGATCTCTTCGAGCGGGCGGCTGATCTCCTTGCCCCGCACCGACGGCACGATGCAGAACGCGCACCGGTTGTCACACCCGATCTGGATCGTCACCCAGGCCGCGTACGGCACGTCGCGGCGCACGGGTAGAGCGCTCGGGAATGCCTCAGCGTCATTCGGATCCGTGGCATCGAAGATCTCCGTCAGTGCACCGTCGGTTGCGCTCTGCCGCAGCAGCGTCGCGGCGCGATGCACGTTGTGCGTGCCGAGCACGACATCCACGTGTGGCGCCTTCTCGCGCACGAGGTCGCGGTCCTTCTGTGCGAGGCAGCCCCCCACGACGATCTGCAGATCCGGTCGCGCCTGCTTCGCCGCCTTGAGGTGACCGAGCTTGCCGTACAAGCGGTTGTCGGCGTTCTCTCGGATGCAGCACGTGTTCAGGACGAGCACATCCGCGTCGGCCTCACTCGCCGCCGCCTCGTACCCGTCAGCCGCCAGCAGGCCGGCGATGCGTTCGGAGTCGTGCTCGTTCATCTGACACCCGTAGGTGTGCACGAAGAACTTGCGCGACATGAACGACAGCGTACGCGGGCGGTCGGGACCGCCCTGTCGCCGTCAGTTCGTGAAGTGGGCGGTTGACGTCGGCGCCGACAACGGCCGATGGCCGTCCGTCGCCTCATTCCCGTTCGCGCTCGGGCTTGCGCCCGACGGCCGAGTCCGGTCTTCGATGCTCAGCCGGATCGCCGTGCGTCGCTCACCGTCGATCACGATGTCGGCGAACGTCGGCACGCACACGAGATCGATCCCCGCCGGTGCCACATAGCCCCGGGCGATGGCGACGGCCTTGATGGCCTGGTTGAGCGCGCCCGCACCGACGACCTGGACCTCGACCACGCCGGCCTGCCGCACCGCTCCGGCCATCGCCCCCGCGACCGAGTTCGGATTGGACTTGGTCGACACCTTGAGAGTTTCCATTGGTGCCCCCCGGTGGGCGGTGGTGGCGCGAACGAAGTGCTGTGGCGTACCGGACCGTGATTCGACGCCCGGAGGGCCGCTTCCTTCCGCCGGCCGCTACCCACTTTTCCTTTTCGCGGCGTTACGCGCGCTGAGTGGCGGAGCTGGTCGGCCGCTCATACCGCCGGTTGAAGGCCGCAACCGACGGTATGAGCACGCCGAGACCGCGAGCTCAAATGGCGGTCACCTCCGCCCCCCGACGTCAGTCGTCGAGGCTGATCGGCTCGTCGAGGTTCGCGAGGGCATCGGTCGCGCCGTCCCGCTCGTTCTCGTCCCGATTGATGCCGACCTGCGTGAGGATCCGCTCGGAGATCTCCACCATGATCTCCGCGTTCTCACCGAGGAACGTCTTCGCGTTCTCGCGGCCCTGGCCGAGCTGCTCACCTTCGTAGGTGAACCACGCTCCGGACTTCTTGATGAGTCCGAGATCGACACCGACATCGAGCAACGAACCCTCGCGGCTGATGCCCCGGCCGTACATGATGTCGAACTCGGCCTGCCGGAACGGCGGCGCCACCTTGTTCTTCACGACCTTCACTCGCGTGCGGTTGCCGACGACCTCGGCCGCGTCCTTGATCGCTTCGATGCGCCGGATGTCGAGGCGCACCGACGAGTAGAACTTCAGCGCGCGCCCTCCGGGCGTCGTTTCGGGGCTCCCGAACATCACGCCGATCTTCTCTCGCAGCTGGTTGATGAAGACGCAGATGGTGTTGGTCTTGTTGAGGTTCGCCGTGAGCTTGCGCAGCGCTTGCGACATGAGGCGTGCCTGCAAACCGACGTGCGTGTCGCCCATCTCGCCTTCGATCTCGGCGCGAGGCGTGAGTGCGGCCACCGAGTCGATGACCACCACGTCGAGCGCACCCGAACGGATGAGCGTGTCGGTGATCTCGAGCGCCTGCTCACCGGTGTCGGGCTGCGAGATCAGCAACTCGTCGACGTCCACACCGATGGCCCGGGCGTAGACCGGATCCATCGCGTGCTCGGCGTCGATGTAGGCGCAGATGCCGCCGTTGCGCTGCGCCTCGGCGACGATGTGCATCGCCAACGTTGATTTACCGGACGACTCAGGGCCGAAGATCTCCACCACCCGGCCGCGCGGCAAGCCGCCGACGCCGAGTGCGAGGTCGAGGGCGAGCGCACCGGTCGGGATGGCCTCGACGGTCATCTCGCCCTTGTCGCTCATCTTCATGACGGCGCCCTTGCCGTACTGCTTCTCGATCTGGGCCATCGCCATCTCGAGGGCCTTGTCTCGCTCCACCGCGGGTCCTTTCCTTGTTGCCGTTCAGGCGACGTGCTCGTGACGGGCTGCGGCCGATGCGGAACAGCGGGATCGCAGCGAGGTGGCTCCCATCATCCCCAGGGGGTGTGACAGTGAGGGGGTAGGTCGACCGGAATGACAGCAATGTAGTTCTCGAACGGACGTTCG
>DASUCS010000392.1:0-23280 GCA_036275935.1 Acidimicrobiales bacterium | reverse complement strand
TGGAGCAAGGTCAACGAGCTGATGCTCGGGACCGCCACCGAGCACCTTCGGCGGCTCGGCCAGAGGATCGCTGCCGCACCCTGAAGAACTAAACAAGGTCGAACCGGCACCACCAGGGGGTTCTCGTCGTGCCGTTGCTGGAGACTCGAGGGGTCAACGTCCACTTCGGTGGCCACCACGCCGTGCGAGACGTCGATCTAGATGTCGAGGCGGGACGCATCACCGCGCTCATCGGGCCCAACGGCGCCGGCAAGACGACGACCTTCAACGTCATCACCGGTTTGCAGGAGACCACCAGCGGCCAGGTGGTGCTCGACGGTCAGCAGCTCAACAAGTTCCCGCCCCACCAGCGGGCTCGACGGGGGATCGCGAGAACCTTCCAGCGCCTCGAAGTGTTCGGGTCTCTGACTGCTCGCGAGAACATCCTCACCGCGGCCGAGATCCACAAGAGCTGGGCGCGCGACAAGTCCGACCCGCGTGCCGTCACGGAAGAGATCATCGATCGCATCGGCATCCGCGGTGTGGCCGACGATCGGGTCGACGCGATGCCGACGGGCCAAGCGCGCCTCGTCGAGCTCGGACGAGCGCTCGCGACGAAGCCGCGGGTACTGCTGCTGGACGAGCCCGCGTCGGGTCAGGACGAACAGGAAACGGATGCGTTCGCGCATCTGCTCCTCGACCTCGCGTCCGAAGGCATGGCGATCCTCATGGTCGAGCACGACGTCGCTCTGGTGATGCGGGTGTGCTCGTGGATCCACGTGCTCGACTTCGGCGCGATCCTCGCGGTGGGCACACCCGAGGAGATCCAGAACAACCAAGCGGTACTCGATGCGTATCTCGGTGCTGCGACCGAAGAGAGCTCGATCGAGCACACGGAGCTGGCGAACCAGGTGGGCCAGCCCACAGCACAACGCCGGTAATGGACGGCCCCCGACGCCGCTGGACTGCGTCCTCGTCCTCGAGAGCGCTGGTGGCTGTCTTCGTCCTGCGTCCTTGCCAGCGACGACGGATGGCTCGTCCATTACCTGACGAGCGCCATGAGCTGGCCCACTAGCCGACAGCTGATGGACGCCGCGCTCGAGCTCAAAGGTGTGAAGGCGGCGTACGGCCGCATCGAGGTTCTCCACGGCGTGAACCTCGTCGTTCCCGCGGGCAGCGTCGTCGCCCTGCTCGGACCGAACGGCGGCGGAAAGACGACGACCTTGAAGGTCATCAGTGGGCAGATGACACCCACCGCGGGCTGCGTGCACATCGCCGGCCGTCACGTGAACGGAGCGCCTTCGGACGCGCTCGCCCGCATCGGTGTGTGCACGATCCCCGAGGGCCGCGGCATCTTCCCGAACCTCACGGTGAAGGAGAACCTGCGGATGGCCACGTACGGCGGCGTCGACTTCGGCGAGGTGGAGTCGGTCGCCTACGACCGCTTCCCGCGCCTCGGGGAGCGTCGCAACCAGCTCGCGGGGACGATGTCGGGCGGCGAGCAGCAGATGCTGGCGCTGGCGCGCGGTCTCGCGGTGAAGCCCTCGCTGTTGCTGCTCGACGAGCTGTCGATGGGCTTGGCACCTCTGATCGTCGAGCAGCTGTACGACGTGGTCTCGCAGGTGGCGAAGACTGGTGTGTCGATCCTCGTGGTCGAGCAATTCGCCCGAACGGTGCTCGATGTCGCTGACTACGCGGCGATCATGTTGCACGGCAAGGTCGTGAGCGTCGGCCAGCCGGCGGACCTCGAAGAAGAGCTGTCGTCGGCGTACCTGGGCGCGTAAGAAAGGGTAAGTTCTCCGATTCCAGCTCGGGTCCTTGGGCGGGCCCAGTCGTACCAGCATCGGGGGACCATCAGTGAGGCACCGCAAGGCGGCGGCACTGGCCGCAGTGCTCGTTCTCGTGCTCGCGGCATGCGGCCGTAGCGACAGCAACAAGGAAGCGTCGAGCTCCAGTTCGGGCACCGGCTCGTCGTCGTCCACATCGGGCGGCAACAACGATCTCACCGCGGTCGCGAACGGCGGGTTCGGCGACATCAAGAACGTGTGCTCGCCGGCGCCATCTGGAACGACGCTGACCGCCAGTGACAAGGGCGTGACCGCGACCGACATCCACGTCGGCACGATCACGGACAAAGGCTTCACGGGCCGCGCCGGTCTGAACAAAGAGATGTACGACACGGCAGTCGCGTTCTCCAAGTGGTGCAACGAGCACGGTGGCATCGCCGGTCGCAAGCTGGTGATCGACGACCGGGACGCGAAGCTCACCGACTACAACGGCGTCATCCTCGCGTCGTGCGACGCGGACTTCTCGCTGGTCGGTGGCGGCGCGGTGTTCGACGATGCCGACAACGGCGGCCGTGTGGCCTGCGGACTCCCGAACATCGCGGGCTACGTCGTGACGCCAAAGGCGCGCGTCGCCGACCTGCAGGTACAGCCCTTCCCGAACCCCGTCTACAAGATGAACGTCGGCGGTTTGAAGGCGGCCAACACCATCAGCCCCGATGCGCTGAAGACCTCTTCGGTGCTCACCGCACAGCTGCCGGCGACCGTCGTCGTGCGCGACGCAACCGTCGAGGCGATCCAGCAACTCGGCGGCACTGTCGTCGACCAACCGATCTACAACGCCAACGGTGAGTCGAACTGGTCGCCGTTCGTGCTCGGTCTCAAGCAGAACAACGTGAAGTTCATGCACATGGTCGGCGAGCCGGAGAACCTCGCGCTCATGGAGAAGGCCATGAAGACCGAGGGCTACTACCCCGACGCGATCATCGAGACCGCCAACCACTACGACAAGAAGCTCACGGAGGGCGGCGGCGACGCCATCAAGAACACGTGGGTGGGGATGGGCTACATCCCGTTCGAGCTCGCCAGCACGAACAAGGCGACGCAGGACTACCTCGACGTCATGAAGCAGTACAACCCCGACGGCAAGGTCGCCGAGCTCGGAGCGCAGACGTTCTCCGCGTACCTCCTGTTCGCACAGGCCGCGACGGAGTGCGGCGCCAACCTGACGCGTACGTGCATGCTCGACAACGCGAAGAAGATCAAGTCGTGGACCGGTGGTGGCTTGCACGCGGAGACGAACCCGGGCGACAACGTGCCGTCGCCGTGCTTCCTCCTCGTCAAGGCGTCGGCCTCCGGGTTCGAGTACGACGAGGCGATGACGAAGCCGAATCAGGGCAAGTACAACTGCTCGCCTGACAACATCATCGATCTGAAGAACGACTACGGCGTTCCGAAGTCGTAACCGCCAATGAGCAACTTTCTGGCGTACACGGTCGTGGGACTGTGTACGGCCGGGATCTTCGCCATCGCCGCGAGCGGTCTCGTCCTCACCTACACCACGACCGGCGTCTTCAACTTCGGGCACGGCGCGATCAGCATGCTCGGCGCATTCACCTACTGGCAGCTCCACATCGAGTGGGGTCTGCCCGAGGTGGTAGCCGTCGCGATCGTGCTGTTGGTGATCGCACCCTTGTTCGGCGCGCTCCTCGACGTGGGGATCATGCGCCGCCTCGTCGGGACGACGGACGCGACGCAACTCGTGGTCACGATCAGCGTGCTCGCGGCAGCGGTCGGAGTCGCGCAGTGGATCTGGAGCCCGGACGAATCCCACAGCCTGAACCACTTCTGGGAAGGCAACACGGTCGCGATCGGGAGTGTGCGCGTGACGTGGCACGCCGTGTTCGCGCTCGCGCTGGCGCTCGTCGTCGCGCTCGGGCTGCGTCTGCTCCTCTTCCGCACCCGCTCGGGCATGACGATGCGAGCGACGGTGGACGACCGCAAGCTCACGATGCTGAACGGGGCCCGTCCGGGGCAGTCGTCGATGCTGGCGTGGGCCATCGGCTGTTCGCTCGCCGCGCTGGCCGGGATCCTCGCGGCACCGGACCAAGGCCTGTCGCACACGGTGCTGACGTTGCTCATCGTCAACGCGTACGCCGCCGCGGTGATCGGCCGGCTGCACAGCCTCCCGCTCACCTTCCTCGGTGCAGTGATCCTCGGCCTCGCCGACTCCTACGGCACCGGCTACATCGATCTGCGGAACCCCTACCTCGGCGGGTTCCGAGCGGCCATCCCGGTGATCATCCTGTTCATCGTCCTCGTCTTGATGCCGCGTTCACGACTACGGGGACACAGCGCGGCTCGTTCGCGGGAGAGCTTCCCGCCACCGACCTTTCGGGGCGCGTTGGTCGCGTGCGGGTGTGTGATCCTCGCGACCGCGATCGTGGCGACGATGGTCACGGAGCCCGACGCGTTGACCCTCTCGCGGGTTTTCGCCATCGGGATCATTGCGCTGTCCCTCGTTCCGCTCGTGGGCTACGCGGGTCAGATCTCGCTGTGCCAGATGAGCTTCGCCGGTATCGGCGCAGTGGCGATGGCGCACCTCGGACACGGCGGTTCACCCGTCGGGCTCGTGTGGGCGGCGCTGCTCGCCGCTGCGGTGGGTGCGGTCGTCGCGCTGCCCGCGCTCCGGCTCAGCGGCATCTACCTCGCGCTCGCAACAGCAGCGTTTGCGGTCGTGCTCGACCGCTGGCTGTTCGTGCTGCCGAACTTCAACATCGGCCCAATCGACATCAAGCTCTTCGAGTTCGGCAGCGTGCCTGTTGGTCGGTTGCACGTGCCATTCGTGAATCCGTCGAGCGAGAAGGCCGAACTCGTCGTGTTGGCGGTCGCGTTCTGTGCCTGCGCGCTCGTCGTCGTCGCGATTCGGCGCAGCGGGCTGGGTGAGCGCTTGCTGGCGATGAAGGACAGTCCGGCCGCGTGCGCCACGCTCGGTCTCAACCTCACGACGACCAAGCTGCTGGTGTTCTCGATGTCGGCGGCCATGGCCGGCGTCGGGGGCGCGATCTACGGCGGCACCGCTGGGACGGTGACCGCCGACCGGTTCAGCTTCTTCGAGAGCCTGCCGGTCCTCCTGCTGGCGGTCGTCGGCGGCATCGGTTCCATCGGCGGCGCGATGTTCGCCGGCCTCGTGTTGTACGGCATCCCGCTCGCGGCTGCGTCGCTCGCATGGTTCGCGAACCCTGGCCGTGTCCTGCCCGGCACGATGGGCATCGGGCTCGGAAGCAACCCGAACGGCGTCGTACCGGACCTCGCGACCCGGTTCGAGTCGCTGCGCCGTTCGCGCATCGTGCAAGTGGGTCTGGGCATCGTGCTCGTAGGGCTCGTCGTGCTGGAGAAGCTCGAGGTGCTCGACAACTGGCCGTTCGCCATCCTCTGTGTGTTCGCCATCTTCGCTGCGCCCGCGATCGCGGACTTGCTGGCATGGAAGCGGCCGGACGCGGAGCCACCTCTGGAGTGGGCGGGCGTGACGCGACCGTTCAGCGACGACGAGATCCGCGCGCTCGAAAGGGTGACGGTGTGAGCGAACCGCAGCTCTCCGTGCGCGGGATCACGGTTCGTTTCGGCGGTCACGTGGCGCTGTCGGAGGTCGACCTCGATGCTGCTCCGGGAGCGATCACCGGGCTCATCGGGCCGAACGGTGCCGGCAAGACGACGCTGTTCAACGTGGTGTGCGGGCTGCTGCGCCCGACGCGAGGCGTGGTGCAACTCGGTGGGCGTGACGTCACCCGGCTGCCGCCGTACAAGCGGGGCCGGGCCGGACTCGCCCGAACCTTCCAACGGCTCGAGCTCTTCACGTTGCTCACGGTGCGCGGAAACATCCGTGTCGCCGCCGACATCTATCGCGGTCATCATCGTGATCGAAGCGTCGATCCGAATCGGGTGGCCGACGAGATCATCGAACGCGTTGGCCTTCAGTCGGTAGCCGACGTCCGCGTCGACCAGCTCCCCACGGGACAGGCGCGGTTGGTCGAGCTCGGACGAGCGCTGGCGGCTCGACCGCGGGTGGTGCTGCTCGACGAGCCCGCGTCAGGTCAGGACGACAACGAGACCGAAGCGTTCGGACGTTTGTTGGTCGAGCTCGCGGAGGAGGGGCTCACGGTCGTGCTGGTGGAACACGACGTGCAGCTCGTGTTCCGAGTGTGCAGCACCGTGCACGTGCTCGACTTCGGGCGCCAGCTCGCGGTGGGCACTCCGGCGGAGATCCAACGCGACGAGCGAGTGATCGCCGCGTACCTCGGGACGGGTGTCGCGTGAGCGCGTCGGACGAGATCATCCTCGAACTGCGAGGCGTCCATGCCGCCTACGAACGCATCGAGGTCCTCCACGGTGTCGATCTGGCCATGCGCGCGGGATCGGTGATGGCGGTGCTCGGTCCGAACGGCGCTGGCAAGACGACGATGCTTTCCGTCATCGCAGGACTTCTTCGACCCACGCAAGGCGAGGTCTTGCTCGCGGGCCGACGGGTCAACGGCGCCCGCGCCGACGAGCTCGCTCGGCGCGGGTTGTGCATGGTGCCCGAGGGCAAGGGAGTCTTCCCGAACCTGTCCGTGCGCGAGAACCTCGTCCTCGCCACGCACGTCGGCGCGTCACGATCAGAGATCGAGGAACGGGCGTTCGCGCGGTTCCCGGCGTTGGCGCCCCGGCGCTCACAGCTGGCGGGGACGCTCTCCGGTGGGGAGCAACAGATGCTGGCGATGGCGCGGGGCCTCGCGACGGAACCATCGGTGCTGCTGCTCGACGAACTGTCGATGGGTCTCGCTCCGTTGATCGTCGAGAACCTGTACGAGAAGGTGGCCGAGATCGCACAGACCGGCGTGAGCGTGCTCGTCGTGGAGCAGTTCGCCAAGCTCGTCCTGGACGTCGCCGACGAAGCCGCCATCATGGTGCAGGGTCGGGTCGCGGTGGTCGGGACGCCGCACGATGTGGCCGCCGAGCTCAGCACGGCATACCTAGGGGGACACGTAGGAGGATGACGACCGTGGAGGAGCGCCCCGAGCGCGTCGAGCAGTTCAAGGAGGAGATCGCGTCGATGCGTCTGCGCGATCCGGCGACGGCGCGTGACCGTCAGCTCTTCTGGTTCGGCGTGGGCTTGATGATCATCGGCGTGCTGTTGGGTGTGTACGCGTACGCCCTGTCGCACGGCACGACGAACGCGCTGCAGCAGCGCGATGCAATTGTGATTGCGTTGATCGGAGTCACCGTTGCCGTGGTCGGCGCGGCGCTGTTCGTGCGCTACTCGATCGCTCAGTTCCTGCGATTCTGGCTGGCACGTCTGTCGTATGAGCAACAAGCGTCGACCGACCGCGTCGTGGAGGCCATCACGCGCGAGAAATGAGTACTCGGTACCAAGCCCGACACGGTGTAGACCACGCTCCTTGGAGGCACCGCACCTCGCGCGCGCGGTCGATGCTGGCCGGTCGGTTGCATCCGGTCTCGGCCTGCCGGTCGATCGCACCGAGATCGTTCACAACTCGAATCGGATCGCGGTTCGGCTCTCGCCGTGCAACGTGTTGGCCCGTGTCGGTCCTCCTCCTTTCCGAAGCGGACTGGAAGCCGAGATCGCGGTCGCGCTCGCGCTCGCCGGTACCGGGTGTCCGGTGGCGCAACTCGATCCCCGCGTCGAGGCGCGTGTGTACAACCACGACGACTTCGCCGTCACGTTGTGGACGTTTCACGAACCCGTGCCACCTCCCGAGCTCGAACCCGACGAGTACGTCGATGTGCTTCGACGGATGCACGCGGCGATGGCCACGATCAGTCCACCGTCGCCGCATTTCACCGATCGAGTCGCCGACGCGTTGCGTGACGTCGGTGTTCGGGAGCTGAGTCCCGAGCTCGGTGAGGCCGACCGGGATCTGTTGCGGTGGACGCTGGAGGAATTCACGTCGAGGATCTGCGGTCGACGCCCGGCCGAGCAGCTGCTGCACGGAGAACCGCACCCCGGCAACCTTCTCCGAACCCGCCACGGACTGTTGCTCGTGGACCTCGAGACCTACTGCCGCGGTCCGATCGAGTTCGATGTGGCCCACGTTCCTGTGGACGTGGGCGATGTGTATCCGGGCCTGGATCCGGATCTCCTGCGCGACTGCAGAATCCTGATGCAGGCGATGATCACCGCGTGGCGTTGGCGGGACGACGACGAGTTTCCGGGCCGCCGCTACTGGAGACGAGAGAACCTGCGCCGACTTCGCGCCGCGCTCGATGCCACCGAGGACGACGACGCATAACCGCTACTTCGCGGCCGTTGCTTCGATCTCGACCTTGAGCTCGGGAAACGCAAGGCGCGTCACGCCGATGAGCGTGATGGCCGGAAGGTTGTCACCGAGGAACTCCGTCGCCGATCCATAGGCCCCGAGGAGCTCGTCCACATCCGTCGTGTAGATGGTGAGCCTGACGACGTCAGCCATCGTCATGCCTGCGCCACCGAGGACGGTCGTCAGGTTGCGCAACGCGTGCTGCACCTGCTCGCCCATGTCGGACGTCGTCGGAGGCGAGCCGTCGTCGCCCGTCGCCGTCTGGCCCGAGCACAACAGCACCTGCGACGCGCCCGTCAGGCTCACTGCTTGCGAGAAGCCGAAAGCCTTCGACCACTCCCACGGGTTGACATCGGTTCGTTCCATCGTGATCTCCTCCGTCGTGGTGTTCGTGGGCACGCTACGACGTCGATGTCGACCGTGATGTTCGGAACCTACGCTCGAGCAATGGCGCCGCGTCTGGGGCAACCGGCACCGCTGGTGCCCGAGCTCGACGTTCGCGACCTCGGTGCGTCCTTGGAGTTCTACGTCGGCGTGATCGGTTTCGCGGTCATCTTCGAGCGTCCGAAGGAGCGCTTCGCGTATCTCGGCCTGGGCGAGGCCGAGTTGATGCTGCAGGACGCGTCGGGTCCGGGTCGTCGCTTCCGCACCGCAGCGCTGGAAGCTCCTTTCGGCCGCGGGATGAACCTCCAGATAGCAGTGCCCGACGTGGACGCCGTGCTCGCGTCGGTGCACGCAGCCGGCATCGAGCCTGTCATCGACATCGAAGAGCGTTGGTACCACGTGAACGTCGTGTCGCCCTCGGGACGATGGAGCGAAGCCGGCGAGATGCGGGCCGGCAACCGGCAGTTCGTCGTCGCCGACCCGGACGGCTACCTGCTGCGATTCTTCACGAGCCTCGGCTCGAGCGGCCCGAGCTGACCGGCTAGTTCGGGCTCCACTCCACACGCATCTCTTTGATGCCGTTGATGAAGTTGGAGCGGAGGCGTCGCGGGGGAGCGGCGAGCTGCATGTCCGGGATGCGGCTGGTGATCTCCTTGAACATCACCTTGATCTCGGCGCGGGCGAGGTTCGCACCGAGGCAGAAGTGAGGTCCGCCACCGCCGAAGGCGACGTGGAGCGTGTGCAGGTTGGGATCGCGCCCGATGTCGAAGGTGAACGGATCGTCGAACACGGTGTCGTCGCGGTTCGCCGATGCGTGCCAGAACACCACCGGCTCACCCGCGGGGATCTTCACATCGTGGAGCACGGTGTCGGTGGTGGTCGTGCGGCGGAAGTTCATCACGGGTGTCGACCAGCGCAGGATCTCCTCGACGGCCGAATCGAGCAGTCCCGGATCGTCCACGAGTCGCTGGTACTGATCGGGATGCTCGATGAGGGCGAGCATCCCGTGCGAGATCGCGTTGCGCGTCGTCTCGTTGCCTGCCACCGCGAGCAACAGGAAGAAGAGGTTGAACTCGAGGTCGCTGAGACGTTCCCCGTCGACTTCGGCCTGGAGCAGCGCGCTCACGATGTCGTCCTTCGGGTTCTTGCGGCGTTCGTCGGCCAGCGACTGCGCGAACGCGTACAGCTCCATCGCCGCGACCGCCGAGTCCTCGATCGACGTCTGGAACTCGGGGTCGTCGAAGCCGATCAGCCGATTCGAGAGCTCGAAGATCACCTTGCGGTCCTCGCGGGGCACGCCGAGGAACTCTGCGATCGCGATCAACGGCAGCTCGGACGCCACCTCGGACACGAAGTCGCACTCGCCGCGCGCAATCACCTCGTCGACGATCTCCTTGGCTTCGTGCTCGAGGTGATCGCTCAGTTCGCGGATCATGCGCGGCGTGAAGCCCTTGTTGACGATCTTGCGGAGCTTGGTGTGCTCCGGCGGATCCATGTTCAGCATCATCATGCGTTGCGTCTCGAGGCTGTCCGGTGCCATGTCGATGGTGGCGCCCCCGAGCCAGGACGAGAACGTCTTCGAGTCGCGGTTCACGGCGACGAGGTCTTCATGACGCGTCACGCACCAGAACGGCGACCCGTCCGGACGCGGGTGCAAGTACACCGGCGCCTCGCGACGCAGTGTCGCGAACATCTCGTGAGGCACCCCGTCGACGAAGTTGTCGGCGTCGTAGACGTCGACCTCAGCGAGTTCCATCACGGCCCCCCTGGAAATAGAACACGTTTCAGTTCTGACGTTACACTCGCCGCCCGTGAGTGAGCACGCAGTGCGAGCGAACCATCAGCACAGTGCAGTTTCGGCTGCGAAGCAGCCGCCGCTCATTGGTGCTCGGTGGTGAGCAGCGATGCAGGTTTCTGGCGAGACGTAATGGAGCACCAATGAGCGAACAGGCACCGCATCTGCTGTACGAGCGCGATGGACACGTCGCGATTCTCACGATGAATCGACCCGAGGCGAAGAACGCGCTGTCGGGCGAGATGCTCGTGCGGATGTACGACGGTTGGCTCGACGTCGATCAAGACCCGGAGATCCGCGTGTGCATCCTCGCCGGCTCCGGCGGCACGTTCTGCTCGGGTATGGACCTCAAGGCCTTCGCCAACGACACGCAGGGCCAGGACAATCCCTTCCAGAAGCGCTTCGAGGAGGACTCGGATCTGCACTGGAAGGCGTTGTTGCGTCACTTCCGGCCGCGCAAGCCGATCATCGCCGCGGTGGAGGGCTACGCACTTGCCGGCGGCACGGAGATCCTCCAGGGCACGGACATCCGTGTGGCGGGGGAGAGCTCCGTGTTCGGGATCACCGAGGTGGCCCGCGGGCTGTTCCCGCTGGGGGGATCGACGGTGCGACTGCGCCGGCAGATCCCGTACACGTTGGCCGCGGAACTGCTGCTCGCTGCTCGTCGCATCTCCGCCACGGAGGCGAAGGAGATGGGCCTCATCGGTCACGTCGTCCCCGACGGCACCGCCCTCGACAAGGCTCGCGAGATCGCCGATCAGATCGCGGCGAACGCACCGCTGTCCGTGCAGGCTGTCCTCAAGTCGCTGCGTGAAGGCGCGGAGATGACGGAAGCGGACGCGTTGGCCAACGAGCTCGAGATCGGCTGGCCCATCTTCGCCACGAAGGACGCCAAGGAAGGCGCCCGCGCCTTCACCGAGAAGCGCCCCGCCAACTTCACCGGCGAATAGCCCGAACTCGACGCAATAGGGGTCAGTTCGTGACCCCTATTGCGTCGAGAATGAGAAGTTGGCCGCTTCGAGGTCCTTGAGGCGGGTGTAGAAGGAGCGGACCTCGGAGCGGCGGCCGGGGTCGTTGGCGAGGTTCACGAGCTCGTGCGGATCCTCTTGGAGGTCGTACAGCTCGTGGTCCTGGTCGTCGAAGTCGGCGTCGACGTCGTACAGCTTCTGCGTCGGCCGCTCGTAGAACGGATCGTCGCTCGGCTTCCCGCCGCCAACGCCGTAGTACCGCGCGTACTTGTACCGCCCGTCGAAGAAACCACGGATCGCGTACCGGGTCTGCTGCACGATCGGCGTGTGCGCGGTGTCGTGCGCGAACAGCACCTCCTCACGCGGCGTCTCGTTGAACAGGTCCACGCCCTGCATTTCCGGATCCGCATCGACGCCCGCCAATCCGCAGATCGTCTTGGCCAGATCGACGTGCGAGGACAACGCCGTGGAACGGCCGCCCGCCGCCGTCTTGCCCGGTACGCGCACGTAGAACGGCACGTGCATGATCTCGTCGTACACGAACGGGCCCTTCGATCGCAGCCCATGTGAGCCACACATGTCGCCGTGGTCCGAGGTGAACAGGATCGCCGTGTCGTCCCAGGCCCCCGATTCCTCGAGCGCGCCCAACACCGTGCCCAACGACTCGTCGGCGCGCCGGTGCAGCTCGACGTAGTAGTCGAGGTGTCGCAGCCATGCGCCCTTGTCCGACGGGTCGATGTAACCCCAGATGCCGTGCTGCTGCGCGTAGCGCCAGGCCCGATGCGCGTCGGGCTTCGTGTGCAGGTCGTCGTGGAAGTTCTCGGGGAGCGACTCGCACACCTCGGGATACGGCGCCTCGTACGCGGGCAGCGTCTCGTCGTCCTTCCACCGCGACAGCTCGAGCAACGCCCGGGCATCAGCCAACGCCGACGGATGCGCATCCCGCCACGCCGGCTGATCGATCGGGAACCACATCACGTCGTGAGGGTTCACGAGGGCCACCGTCAAGAACCACGGCTGTGACGAACCCGATGCGCCGTGAGTGCGCAACCAGGCTGCGGCCGACTCGGCGATCACTGGATCGAAGTGCACGCCGGTGCCCGCCCAACCCATGAAGTGCCGGTCGTTGCCCTCCCAGTCGCTGTACCCGTACGCCTCCATGGGCGGCTTCGACCCGCCGGTGAGGTGCCACTTGCCGATGTAGCTCGACCGCCATCCCGCATCGCGCAGCACGGACCCGACCGTCGGGATCGCGGGGTCGAGCGACGTGTGGTGCCGGAAGATGCAGTTGTCGAGGACGCCGTGTCCCGGCAAGTACCGGCCGGTCATCATCGTGGCGCGCGACGGCGAACACGGCGAGGAGTGCGTCCAGTGGTTCGCCATCTCCAGGCCCTCGGTGAGCAAGCGCGTCCGCCACGGCAACGACACCGACTCCGGCAGCCACGAGCGCTCGCGCTCCTGGTCGGAGACGACGAGCAGGATGTTCACGAGCCGGCGTTGGCGGCCGCGACCAGCTGCTGCGCCCACGGATAGTCGGGCTTGCCACTGGGGGAACGTTCGATTCGATCGACGAGGTGCAGCTCGCGCGGCACCTTGTAGCCAGCGACCTTGGTGCGGCAGTGCGTGGCGAGCTCGTCGAGCGTCGGCGTCAATCCGGGTCGCGCCTGCACCACTGCAGCGACGCGCTGTCCCCAGCGTTCGTCCGTCGCGCCGACCACCAAAGCGTCGAACACATCGGGATGCGACTTCAACGCGGACTCGACTTCTTCGGGGAAGATCTTCTCGCCGCCGGAGTTGATGCACATCGACCCGCGGCCGAGCAGTGTGATCGTGCCGTCCGCTTCCCACTGCGCGAAGTCACCCGCCACGACGTAGCGTCGACCATCGGCTGCGGTGACGAACGTGGCGCGCGTCTTCTCTTCGTCCTTGTAGTAACCGATCGGGATGTTGCCGCCACGCGCCACTTTGCCGATGACGGGCGAGCCCGGCGACAACACGTTCAGGTCCTCGTCGACGACCACCGTGTCGGGGCCCGGCTGCACCGTCGGTCCACCCTTCATGGCCGTGCCGTCCTTGCCGACTTGCGCGATGCCGTTGAACCCGCCTTCGGACGAACCGATCGAATCCGTGATCACGAGGTTCGGGAAGGCCTCGAAGAAGCGGTCCTTCACGGGCGTCGAGAACAGTGCGGCGCTCGAGCTCACCGCGAGCAGCGAGCTCGTGTCCCAACGGCCGGGGTTGGCCTCGAGCGTTTCGATCAACGGGCGGGCCATCGCATCGCCGGTGATCATGATCGCGTTCGCCTTCTCGCGGTCGATCGACTCCCACACGCCTTCGGGATCGAACTTCGCGGTGAGCATCACCGTGTTCCCCTTGAACATCATGCCGAGCATCCCCCACTGGCAGGCGCCGTGCATGAGGGGCGGAAGCATGAACGAGATGATGGGGAAACCGTTCACGGCCGCATCGGCGAGCTCGGTGTCGGACTCCACCTTGTGGCCGGTGACGGCGTCGATGCCCTGGCCCAACGCCATGAACACGTCTTCCTGTCGCCACACGACGCCCTTGGGCATGCCGGTCGTGCCACCGGTGTAGAGCATGTAGTGGTCGTCGGGGGACCGCGGCCCGAAGTCGCGGTCGGCACTCTGCGCGTCACGCTCGACCGCCCACGTCTCGTCGATCGGCAGCACGTGCTTCACGCCGGGGACGCGCTCGCGCACTGCCTCCAGGCGATCGGCGAACTGCGGGTCGTACACGACGGCCACGCAGTCGGCGTTGTCGAGCAGGTAGGCGAGCTCGTCCTCGACGTACCGGAAGTTGATGTTGATGGGGACCGCGCGGAGCTTGAACGACGCGAGCATGGCCTCGACCCACGGCACGCAGTTGTACGCATAGATGCCGACGTGGTCGCCGGGGCCGACACCCAGCGAGGCCAGCCGGTGCGCCACCTGGTTGGCCCGCCCCTCGAGCTCCGAATAGGTGAGGTGGTCGTCGCCCACGATGAGCGCCGGCCGATCGGGAACCCGATCGGCCGTGTGCTCGAAGAGATCGGCGATGTTGAACGCCATGCGCTGCAGACTAGAACACGTTCCACTTTTGCTGCACGGTGCGACCTTGCGAGCGAGACCGTCGCGGAGATTCAAGGAATCTCCTCCTATGACCGATATCTCCGGAATGCGAGTACCGGCTCCCGTGACGCGACGTGGAGCACGGCTCGTCACCGCGCGCAGGCGTGAGGTCGATGGCTCATGAGACTGCAGGGCGGGATGGGGGAGGACGGGCCTGCGTCGGCGGCTCGACAGGCATCCGTCTTGTTCTTCGCAGCCGGCGTGATGACGGTTCTGAACAACCACCTGCCCGATGCGGACTTCCGCCTGATCAACGATCTGGTCGGGATCTTGGCGATCGCGGCATCGCCCTTCGGCTGGCTGTTGCCGTGGCACCGGTGGCCGTTGAGATCGACGTTGGTGTACTTCCCGTTCTGCCTGGCGCTGCTCATGCTGACCGCGATGTACGGCTCCTTCGCGAGCGAGATCTACGGAGTGTGGTACGTCGTCGCGTTCGTCTGGGTTGGCCTGCATCATCCGAGCCGCACTTCCATCGCCCTCGCGATGCCGGCGGCCGTCGCCTATGTGGTGCCGCTCGCGACGGCAGCGAGTCCCTCTGCGAACGCCATTCGTTCAGTGGGAATCGCGATCCCGGCCGCCGTGCTCATCGGCGAGATCCTCTCCGCGACGAACACGTCCCTCCGCCGCGCCCGCGTCGCGCAGGACCAAGCGACCGGTTTGCTCGCCGTCGCGGCCGTCACTGACGACCTGACCGGACTCGGCAATCGTCGTCACGTGAACACGCTCCTCGACGGGTTGACCGAGGGCGACGCGCTGTTGCTACTCGACCTCGACCACTTCAAAGACCTCAACGACCGGCTCGGACACCTTGCCGGCGACGACGTGTTGGCCCTGCTCGGCCGCTATCTGCACGAGGCGACGCGAGAGGGAGACGCAGTCGCGCGGTACGGCGGTGAGGAGTTCCTCGTCGTACTTCGCGCGTCAGGCGCAGAGGCCGCCCACCATGCGGCCGAGCGGCTGCTCGAAGGTTGGCGAGCAACCGATCCCGTCATCACCTTCTCGATCGGCATCGCCGTGCACGAGGCCTGCTCGTCCCCGCTGGACACGCTTGCGCACGCGGACGCCGCGCTCTACTGCGCAAAGGACGAAGGTCGGAACCGCTCGCACGCCCACGTGTAGCGAGGCACGGGTAACTAGAACGCGATTAGAACACGTTCTACTCTTCGCGGGCAGTGGACTTCGACGACACCCCCGAGGAAGCCGCATTTCGGGCCGAGGCGCGTGCCTGGCTCGAAGCGAACGCCATCCCGAAAGGCTCGCCCGACGACTTCTCCGCCGGGCACTTCTCCGGGAACATCGACGCCGACGAGTACGTGAAGCGGTGTCGGTGGTGGCAGGGCCAGCTGCACGAAGGCGGCTGGGCCGGCATCTCGTGGCCGAAGGCATTCGGCGGGCGCGGTGGCAAGCCGATCGAGGAAGCCATCTTCGGCGAGGAACAGGCGAAGTGGGGTGTGTCCGCGGGCATCTTTGCCGTCGCGCACGGGATGGTCGCGCCGACGCTGATGCAGCACGGATCCGACGCGCAGCAAGCGCGCTTCCTCCCGCCGATGCTGCGCGGTGAGGAGCTGTGGTGCCAGCTCTTCAGTGAACCCGATGCCGGATCGGATCTTGCGTCACTCAAGACGCGCGCCGAACGTGACGGTGACGAGTTCGTCGTCAACGGCCAGAAGGTGTGGACGTCGAACGCGCAGAGCAGTGAGTGGGCGATCCTCATCGCCCGCACCAACCCCGACGCGCCGCGCCACGCCGGCATCACGTTCTTCGTTCTCGACATGGCGACGCCGGGACTGGACGTGCGCCCTCTTCGCCAGATCAACGGTGAGGCACACTTCAACGAGGTCTTCCTCAACGACGTCCGCATCGCTCGGGAGAACGTGGTCGGCGAGGTCGACGACGGTTGGAAGGTCGCGGTCACGACGCTGTCGAACGAGCGCGTCACGATCGCCGGTGGCTCGGGCATCTCGGATCCCGATCGCGTCATCGCACTCGCCCGCGTGCTCGGCAAGGACACCGACCCGATCTTCCGGCAGAAGTTCACACAGAGCTGGATCCGCAACGAGATCATCCGCTATCTCCGCATGCGCAGTCGCACTGCGTTGTCGCAAGGACGGCGTCCCGGTCCAGAAGCGTCGATCATGAAGCTGGCGTACGCGCAGTACGTCAAGCAGCTCGGCGCGCTCGCAGTGGAGGTGCAGGGCCCGTACGGCGCGCTGCTTCACCCCGACGCGCTCGCCGATGGCGTGTTGCAACAGAAGTTCATCAACGCGGTGCAGTCGTCGATCGGCGGAGGCACCGACGAGATCCAACACAACATTGTCGGCGAGCGCGTGTTGGGTTTGCCACGGGAGCCCAAGGTCGCTGGATGAGCTCGACAAGCCTCACTACGAGCCAAGCCGCGCGTCGCGGTCGGGTGATCGAAGCGGCCCTCACTCTCGGCGCCGATGGCGGCTACGACGCGGTGCAGATGCGCGACGTCGCGACGAACGCTGGCGTCGCGCTCGGAACCATCTACCGGTACTTCAGCTCCAAGGATCACCTGCTGGCCGAGACGCTCGTCGAATGGGTGAGCGAGCTCGGGCGGCGTGTGTCCCGAAAGCCCGCCAAAGGTGAGCGCATCAGCGAGCGGGTGATCGACGTGCTCCGTCGAGCGACTCGGGCGATGGAGACCGAGCCTCGCTTGTCGGAGGCCGTCATCACCGCACTCACCTCGTCTGATCCGCACGCGGCGCGTTGCCAGCGCGAGGTCGGCGAGGTGATGAACGGGATCATCGCAACCGCCTTTCCGGACGACTTCGATGCGGCCACTCGCGATGACATCGTGCGAGTGCTCGGGCACGTGTGGTTCTCGTCGCTGGTGGGCTGGGTGAACCGCTGGTACGGGATCAACCACGTCGGCGACGAGGTGGAGATCGCCGCGCACCTCCTGCTCGACCAATACGACTGAAACCAGGCGTACCCTCTCCTGAGATGCACTTCACGCAGCACTACCTCGCGTGCCTGTCACACGCGTCGTACCTGATCGGCGACGAGACGTCTGGTCGAGCCGTCGTCGTCGATCCCCAGCGCGACATCAGCGCGTACGTCATCGAGGCCGAAACGTCGGGTCTGAACATCGAGCTCGTCATCGAGACCCACATCCACGCCGACTTCGTCTCAGGGCACCTCGAGCTGGCGCGGGCCACCGGCGCCGAGATCGCATATGGCCTGGGGGCCGACATCGACTTCCCGGTCCGGCACCTGCGCGACGGTGATCGAATCGAGCTGGGCGAGGTGGTGCTCGAGGTGCGCTCCACCCCTGGCCACACTCCCGAGTCGATCTCGATCGTGATCTGGCGGCATCCACAGGACGACACGCCGTACGGCGTGATGACCGGCGACACCCTGTTCATCGGTGACGTCGGTCGTCCGGATCTGCTGGCGGCGGCCGGGCACGATCCGGACACCATGGCCCGCAACCTGTACCACTCGTTGCACACGAAGCTGCTGACGCTGCCGGACGCCACGCGCATCTTCCCCGCGCACGGAGCCGGCTCGGCGTGTGGGCGCCAGCTCTCGACCGAGCGGCAGTCGACGATCGGCGAGCAACGTCAGGGCAACTACGCGTTGCAGGCGTCGAGCGAGGATGACTTCGTCAACCTCGTCACGGAAGGACAGCCGGCGCGGCCCCGCTACTTCTCGTACGACGCTCGTAGGAACACCGAGGCCCATCCGCTCCTCGACGAACGGGACGCGCCCCGCCTCGTCTCGGTCGAGCGGCTACTCGACCTGCAGCGCGAAGGGGCCCAGGTCCTCGACACCCGCAGCCCCGACGAGTTCGCGCTCGCGCACGTCCGAGGTTCCGTCAACGTCGGGCTCGACGGCCGATTCGCCGAATTCGCCGGCGCGGTGCTCGACCCGCGGAGCGGCATCGTGCTCGTGTGCGATCCCGGTGCGGAGCTCGAGTCGAAGCTGCGACTTGCCCGCGTCGGCTTCGACGACGTGCGGGGCGCACTCGCGGATCCATTGGCCACGTTTCTCGAGCACCCGGAACTGATCGTGCAGGCAACGCGACGCACCGTCGCCGAGCTCGACGGTGCGACGATGGTCGACGTTCGCGCGCCCGGTGAGACGGAGGCCGGAACGATCCCCGGCGCGCGCCTGATCCCCCTTGCGCGCCTCGTCGACGAGCTCGACACGCTCGACCGGGATGCGACCACTGTTGTCTATTGCGCGGGCGGCTACCGATCGTCGATCGCCGCGAGCGTGTTGCGCGCCCACGGGTTTCGGGACGTCTCCGATCTGATCGGCGGATACTCCGCGTGGGAGGACCGTCAGACGATGGAGCTGGAGCGGCCTTCCCAATAGGGGTCGCGCAGGCGTCGCTTGAACAGCTTGCCACTCGGGTCCCGCGGCATCTCGACGATGAAGTCGTAGGACTTCGGCCGCTTGTACGACGCCAGGTTCTTCTCGGCGAAGTCGCGCAGCTGCGCCTCGAGCTCAGCCGTGTCCGCGGACGTGCCCTCCGCAGGCTCGATGACCGCCTTGATCTCCTCGCCCCAGTCGTCGTTGGGGATGCCGAAGACGGCGACGTCGCCGACCAACGGGCATTCGTAGAAAGTGCCCTCGATCTCGGCCGGGTAGATGTTCACGCCGCCGCTGATGATCATGTCGATCTTCCGGTCGCGCAGGAAGAGATAGCCGTCGTCATCGAGCTCCCCGACGTCGCCGACGGTGAAGAACGCGGTGCCGTCCGGGAAGTACACCCGATTGCCTTCGGTCTTGGCCTCGTCGCCCTTGTACTCGAACGTCGCCTGCGCGAGGAGCATGTAGATCGTGCCGATCTGACCGGGGCCGAGCACGTTCTTGTCGTCGTCGAGGATGCGGATCTCCGAGCCCGCCCACGCCTTGCCGACCGTGCCTGGCCGCTCGAGCCACTCCTTCGCGGTGACGATCGTGCCCCCGCCTTCGGTTGCTGCGTAGTACTCCATCACCGCATCGCCCCACCACTCGATCATCCGGCGCTTCACGTCGGGAGGGCACGGTGCCGCCGCGTGCACCATGCAGCGCACGGACGAGCAGTCGTACTTGCTGCGCGTCGCTTCGGGAAGCGCCAGCAGCCGATGGAACTGCGTCGGCACCATGTGCGACGTCGTCACCTTGTGCTGATCGATCAGTTGCAGCATGCCTTCGGGCGACCACTTGTCCATCAACACCACCTTGTGGCCGAGGTGCAGAGAGTTCGTCGCCCAGAGCAGCACGGCCGTGTGGTACAGCGGCGAACCCGTGATGTGGACATTGCCGTCCTCGGGCTGCACCCCGAACAGCATGAGGAACATCGAGTAGAGCGCGCCGCCTTCGTCCGGATCGAGATCCGCCAGCTTGCGCTTCACACCCTTGGGCTTTCCGGTGGTGCCCGACGTGTAGTGCATCGGTGCGCCCGCCGTACGGTTCTCCGGTCGTGTGGTCGGCTGCCCGTCGGTCAGCTCCGAGTAGTCGCGCCCGCCGGGGATCGAGCCGATCTTGAACAGGCGGTCGTGACCGAGCTCGATCTCCTCGCCCGCCGCAACGAGCGCGTCCGCGAACCGCTCGTGGCCGATGAGCACCTTGGCGTCGCTGTCGTTGACGATGTACGCGATCTCGGGACCGACGAGGTGATGGTTGATCGGCGTCATGTAGAGACCGATCTGCTGCGCGCCGAGGACGAGCTCCATCATCTCGATGCCGTTGGGCATGACGACCGCCACGGTGTCGCCCTTCTCGAGCCCCAGCGCTCGCAACCCGTGTGCGACCTGGTTCGCTCGCGCTGCGAGCGCGCCGGCGGTCACCTCGGTGCCATCCGGCCCGACCAGTGCGATGCGGTCGGGATCGGCAGCAGCTTGACGGAAGAACCCCAAGTCGGCCATGGGATCGAGGCTAGAACGTGTTCCAGTTTCCGCGCTAGCGTGCCGCGTCGATGGCAGACCGCACTGAGGTTCTGACCGCCCCGCTCGTCATCGAATATCCCTTCAGCCGCACCACCGGTCCGGTGGTCGGTGCGTTCCTCACCGGCCTGCGCGAGCAGGTCATCGTGGGATCGAAGGCGAGTGACGGGCGCGTGCTGGTTCCCCCGATGGAGTACGACCCGATCACGAACGAGGCGACGACCGAGATGGTCGAAGTCGGTCCGGCCGGAACGGTGACGACGTGGGCGTGGGTGCACCACCCGCGTCCCAAGGATCCGCTCGACCGTCCGTTCGCGTGGGCGCTGATCCGCATCGACGGCGCGGAGTCCGCGCTGCTGCACGCGGTCGACGCCGACGACATCGGGAACATGTCGACAGGCATGAGGGTCACGCCGCGGTGGCGCGACGAGCGCGAAGGCCACATCAACGACATCGAGTGCTTCGTACCGGAAGGCGGTGTCTGATGGCGGAACTCACCCTTCCGAGCTCGCTACAGAGCGTCGAGCTCGTCAAGAGCGTGCGCACGCCGGCGGAGCTGCGGTACCAGTACACCGCGGGCGCGGCGACGACACGGTTCCTCACCGGCATCGCGCAGAAGAAGATCCTCGGCGAGCGCTGCCCGAAGTGCGGCAAGGTCTACGTGCCGCCGCGAGGATCATGTCCGTCCGACGGGATCCCGACGACCGACCAGATCGATCTCCCGCACGTGGGCACGGTGACGTCGTTCTGCATCGTGAACGTGCAGTTCTACGGGCAGGCGATGGAGGTGCCGTACACGAGTGCGCTGATCATGCTCGACGGTGCGGACCTGTCGTTGATGCACCTGCTGCAGGAGGTTGCCGTCGAGGACGTGCACATCGGCATGCGCGTCGAGGCGGTCTGGGTCGACGACGACAAGATCGGCCCGACGCTCGAGAGCATCCGCTACTTCAAGCCGAACGGCGAACCGGACGCCGATGTCCATCAACCGGGCGAGCACGGATGGGGAGATCTGGAACATGCGTGACGTCGCCATCATCTCCTTCGCGCAGAGCGACCACGTCCGTGCGGTGACGAACGCGAACGAGGTCGAGATGTTGATGCCGGTCACTGCCGCCGCGATCGAACGCGCCGGCATGACGAAGAACGACATCGACTTCACCTGCAGCGGATCGACGGACTACCTCGCCGGCACGGCGTTCAGCTTCGTGCAGACGCTGGACGGTGTCGGTCCGTGGCCTCCGATCCAGGAGAGCCACGTCGAGATGGACGGCGCATGGGCGCTCTACGAGGCCTGGGTGAAGCTGCAGCTCGGCGAGATCAACACCGCGTTGATCTACAGCTACGGCAAGTCGTCGCCCGGCCCCACGCACGAGGTGCAGAGCCGTCAGCTCGATCCGTACTTCGTTGCGCCGCTGTGGCCCGACACGATCTCGTTGTCGGCGCTGCAGGCTCGAGCGCTGCTCGAAGCGGGCAAGGCGACCGAGAAGGACTTCGCCGACGTCGTCGCCCGCAGCCGCAAGTCGGCGCTGGCCAACCCGCACGCGCAGCTCAAGTGGGACAAGCCTGCGGATCAAGTGCTGGCCGAGCCGATGCTCGTCGACCCGCTGCGCAAGGACGATTGCCCGCCGATCACCGATGGCGTCGCCGCGGTCGTGCTGGCGGCCGACGATGTCGCCCGTTCGCACTGCAAACGACCAGCGTGGATCCGAGGGATCGACCATCGCATCGAGTCCGCCGTGTTCGGTCTGCGCGATCTGGCGGACTCACCGTCGACCCGCACCGCCGGTGAGAAGGCCGGCGTTGCCGCGGGCAAGATCGACGTGGCTGAGTTGCACGCGCCGTTCAGCCATCAAGAGTTGATCCTGCGGGAGGCACTCGGACTCGGCGGCGATGTCGACATCAACCCGTCCGGCGGCGCGTTGTGCGCCAACCCGATCATGGCTGCCGGCTTGGTGCGCTTCGGCGAAGCGGCGCAGCGGATCATCGATGGGGGCGCATCGAGGGCGGTTGCGCACGCGACGAGCGGTGCGTGTCTGCAACAGAACCTCGTGGCTGTGCTGGAGGGGGAGTGATGGGCAAGGAACGGGTGGCCGTCATCGGCGTCGGCCAGACCAAGCACCAGGCTTCTCGCGGTGACGTGTCGATGGCGGGTCTCGTGCGCGAGGCGTGCGATCGGGCGCTCGCCGACGCTGAGCTCGGGTGGAACGACATCGACGCGATCGTCGTCGGCAAGGCCCCCGACTTCTTCGAGGGCGTGATGATGCCCGAGCTGTACCTCACCGACGCGCTCGGCGCGGTGGGCAAGCCGTTGTTCCGGGTGCACACCGCGGGTTCGGTCGGCGGCTCGACGACGATCGTGGCGTCGCAGCTCGTGCAGGCCGGTATCCACAAGCGGGTGCTGATCGTCGGGTTCGAGAAGCAGTCCGAGAGCGAGGCGATGTGGGCGCTGTCGCTGCCGATTCCGTTCCAGCCGCCGATGCACGCGGGTGCGGGCGGTTACTTCGCGCCGCACATCCGCTCGTACATGCGTCGGTCGAAGGCGCCTGACCACATCGGGATCCTCGTCGCGCTGAAGGATCGTCTCAACGCGCTCAAGAACCCGTACGCGCACCTGCACGAGCACGACATCACCTTCGAGTCGATCGAGCAGTCGATGATGCTGTGGGATCCGGTTCGCTACGCGGAGACGTGCCCGTCGTCCGACGGCGCGTGCGCAATGGTGCTCGCCGCGGAGGACGCGCTCTCGGGGAGCAAGCCGCCGGCGTGGGTGCACGGCACTGCGATGCGTTCCGAGCCGACGATGTCCGCGGACCGCGACCCCGTGCTGCCGCTCGGTGGCATCCAGTGTGCCAACGACGTGTACCGGCAGGCGGGCATCACCGACCCGCGCAACCAGATCGACTGCGTCGAGATGTACGTGCCGTTCTCGTGGTTCGAGCCGATGTGGCTGGAGAACCTGCAGTTCGCCGACTCCGGTGAGGGCTGGAGGATGGTGGAGGACGGCGCGACGCAGATGGACGGT
>DASUCS010000391.1:0-7202 GCA_036275935.1 Acidimicrobiales bacterium | reverse complement strand
CTCTATCTGCTCGCCGCCGGCACCGTGTCCTTCGCGGTCGGCGACTCCGGCTTCACGTTCCTGACCCTGAAGGAGACGTACTTCTCGGGCCACCCGATCGACATCGGTTGGTTCTGCGGCTACCTGCTGCTCGCCCTTGCTGCTCGTGCGTACCTCCGCGACAGCTCCCAGCCGGAGGCACCTGAGGCGGAAGAGCATCGTGCTCCCGTCGGCGTGTTCGCTCCGTACATTCCTGTCCTGCTCGCGATCGCCGCTGCGTCTTATCGCGAGTTCACAGAGAACAAGCTCGGCATCTTCTTGGCCTGGGCGATGCTCATCCTGATCGTGCTGGTGGTCGTGCACCAGATCTTGGCGACGTTCGAGAACGTCGGCCTCAACCGCAGCCTGCAACTTCGAACGAACGCGCTCTCGGAGCGTGAGCGTTGGTTCCGTTCCCTCGTGCAGAACTCATCGGATGTCGTGACCGTCGTCGACGAGCGCGGACGCATCCAGTACCAGACGCCCTCGGTCAAGCGCGTGTTCGGCTACGAGCCGGACTCGCTGATCGGCCATCCGCTCGAAACGCTCGTGCCGCCCACGGAGGCACACGCGCTGCAGGACGCGCTCGCGCGCGCCGCCGAGAGTCCCGGCTCGATCACGGAATTCGCGATCAAGATGCGGCACCAATACGGGGAATGGTGCGACACGGAGTCGACCGTCACTTCGCTCATCGACGATCCCAACGTGCGTGGTCTCGTGCTCAACACGCGCGACACCAGCGCGCAGAAGCAGCTCGAGGACCGGCTGTCTCATCAGGCGTTCCACGACGCACTCACAGGCCTCGCCAACCGCGAGCTGTTCTTCGATCGCGTCGGCCACGCGCTCGAACGTGCCCGTCGCGAGGTGCGAACCGTCGCCGTGCTCTTCGTCGACATGGACGGCTTCAAGGGTGTCAACGACTCACTGGGACACTCCCGAGGCGATGAGCTGCTGGTGCTCATCGCAGAGCGTTTCTCGTCGTGTGTGCGCCCCGGTGACACCGTCGCCCGCATCGGCGGCGACGAGTTCGCGGTGCTGCTGGAGACCGCCGAAGATGCGGCGGGCGCAGTTCACGCCGGCCACCGTCTCCGTGAGGTCCTGGCCGATCCGTTCATGATCGACGGTCGCGAAGTGCTCGTACAGGCATCCATCGGCGTTGCGGCGACGGATGACGGTCACACAACTGCCGACGACCTCGTGCGGAACGCCGACCTCGCGATGTACCGCGCGAAGACGAACAACGGCGGCCTCGAGCTCTTCGAGATCGGGATGCACACCGCGCTCGTCCGTCGGCTCGAACTCGAGAACGATCTTCGCCACGCGCTCGAACGCAACGAGCTCGTCCTCCACTATCAGCCGGTGCTCGATCTCTCGACGTCGCGGCTGGTCGGCGCGGAGGCACTCATTCGCTGGAAGCACCCGAGCGGCGAGCTGCTGTCGGCGATGGACTTCGTGCCCCTGGCCGAGGAGACAGGACTGATCGGCGACATCGGTGCGTGGGTGCTCCGTGAGGCGTGCACGCAGGGCGCGTTGTGGCAGGTCGTCCTACCCGAGGCGGATCGCTCGGAGTTCCGCGTCGCCGTCAACCTCTCTGGTCGTCAGCTGGCCACCAACTCGCTCATCGGGACCATCCAGCGTGCGCTCGCCGAGACGGGCCTCGACCCCAGCACGCTCGTGCTCGAGATGACAGAGAGCGTGATGATCGGTTCGAACGCGGAGACCGTCGGTCTGCTCGCACAGCTGAAGGCGCTGGGCGTGCGTCTGGCGATCGACGACTTCGGCACCGGCTACTCGTCGCTGTCGTACCTCTCACGCTTCCCGGTGGACCTGCTGAAGATCGACCGGTCGTTCGTGGAGAAGCTCGCGTCCGATGCACAGAGCGCCGAGCTCGTGCAGACGATCGTCCAGCTCGGCCGCACGCTCGACCTGCAGACCGTGGCCGAGGGCATCGAGACCGTCGAGCAGCTCGACGCGCTCCGGCGCATCGGCTGTGAGTTCGGTCAGGGCTACTTGTTCTCGAGTCCCGTCCCGGCGCGCGAGATCACCATGCGGCTCCGCGCGGGAACGACTGTGTACACCGAGGGGTCGACGCCGGAGCTGGTGATGGCGGCCGGAAGTTCCAATGGCCATGGATGAGGTGCAGGCCGCGGCCGCGCTGGTCGAACGACGCCGGGTCAAGCGACTCGGTGTCGCACTGCCCACAGTGCTCGGCCTCGACCTCGCCTACGTTGCCGGATCGACCGTTGGCCAGGGCGCAGCGGTCACGCTGTTCATCGCGCTGACCGCAGTCACCGGGTTCGCCGACTCCCAAGGTTTCGTGCACGCGTCGCGGATCTGGGACGAGGGACGCTGGGTGTGGCGCGAGGCATGGTTCTCAGGAGCCGCATTCGCGGTTGGCGTGGTGTCGTACTGGGTCGTCGTGCGGTTCATCGCCGAGCTCGGCGTGCGTTCGGCAGCCGTGCAGACGATGGGTTGGTTCGCGGTCACGATCGCCGCGGTGGCGCTGACCGAGGGTGGCCACAAGTGGGAGCCACTGGACATCGCCACCGCCATCGTCGTGGCCGCGGGACTCGCTCTTCTGCTCTACCGAACCTCGGCCTGACCGCCGCACAGACGCGGCGTTCCTACGCGGCGACCTCGACCAGCCAGCTCAACACGTCGCTGCTCACACCGAAGCCGCCGAGATGGCTCTCCTCCGGGCGCACGAGCAACTCGCAGTCGGGAATGAGGCCGGTGACGTGACGTGCGTGGTCGAGAGGCACGAGTGAGTCGGCGTCGCCGTGCCACCACCGCACCGGCACGTCGAGCTCGTGCAACCGGAAGCCCCAGTCGCGACCGAACAACACGACGTCGTTGAACAACCCCCGGAACTGATGGCGGTTCGCGGCCACGAGGTCGCGCACGAACATGGCCTCCACCTCCGGGTCGGCGAACACCCGCTGATCGCCCTCGGGCATGATCCGCGAGAACGCCTGATACGCCGGATGTGAGATCGGTCCCATGAGGCCGATCGCGGCGCGCACCGTTGCGCTGAGCGGTACGCGCAGCGTTGCCAGGATCGAGTTGAAGCGCGACGACAGCGCCACGATGCCACCGTCCGCTGCGTCGGGTCCGGCGACGGGGCACACGCCGCCGAGGATGGCAACGGCGCCGACGCGTTCCGGGAACTGGTGGGCGCACGCCAAGGCATACGGGCCGCCACCGGACAACGCGACGACACCGAAGCGGCGGACCCCGACGTCGTCGGCGACCTCCATGACGTCGGCCGCGGCCGCTGCGAAGGAGGGGTACGCAACGTCGGACGATCGTCCGACACCCGGACGAGCGATGCACACGAGCTTGATGCCGAGCAGGGCCGCCTCGCGGGCGGTGGCCGGCGGGATCTGCGTGCGGTTGCCGGGCGTGCCGTGGAACCAGAACACCGGCGACCCCTCGGAATCGCCGAACATCGCCCAGCACATGCGCCGTCCGCTGCTCAGGCGCGTCTCTCCGAGTTCCAACGCCGGCTCGACGCGACCGACTCCCAGTACCGGTAGTCGCAGCACGGACGCAGACCCTACGAAATGATGGGCGCCCTATGACATTCCGAGTGATCCAGTGGGCGACGGGCGGCGTCGGTCGCGCCGCGATCGAAGGTGTGCTGAACCATCCCGAGCTCGAGTTGGTGGGCTGTTGGGTGCACAGCGCGGACAAGAGCGGCCGCGACGTCGGTGAGTTGGTGGGTCGCGAGCCGATCGGAGTGGCCGCGACGAGCGACGTCGACGCGCTGTTGGCGATGCAGGCCGACTGCGTGATCTACGCGCCCGTGCTCGCCGATCACAGTGTGGTCGAGCGGATCCTGCGCTCCGGCAAGAACCTCGTGACACCGGTCGGATGGTGGTATCCCGACCGGACATCGACGCGCGGCATCGAGTCAGCCTGCGTCGACGCCGGCGTCACGCTGCACGGCACCGGCATCCATCCCGGCGGGATCACCGAGCTGTTCCCGTTGATGGTGTCGTCACTGTCGGGCTCGATCACGCACGTTCGCGCCGAAGAGTTCTCCGACATCCGCACCTACAGCGCCGTCGACGTGGTGCGCGACATCATGTTGTTCGGGGCGACGCCCGAGGTCGGCCGCACCAGCATCATGCTGAACGTGCTCGGTCACGGGTTCCAGCAGTCGATCCGAATGGTCGCGGACGAGCTCGGGTTCCGCATCGACCCCGAGCTGCGCACGACGCACGAGCTCGCGGTCGCGACGAGGCCGATCGAGTCGCCGATCGGTGTCATCGAGCCGGGGCTCGTCGCCGCACAACGATTTCGATGGGAGGCGTTGGTCGATGGCGAGCCGGTCGTGACCGCCGCGGTGAACTGGTTGATGGGGGAGGAGCATTTCGACCCGGCGTGGACGTTCGGTCCGCAACGCGAGCGGTTCGAAGTGGAGATCACGGGCGATCCACCTGCGCACGTGACGTTCCACGGCTGGCACCCGTCGTCGTTGGAGGAGGGGCTGCGACGGAATCGTGGCATCGTCGCGACCGCGATGCACTGCGTGAACTCGGTGCCGTACGTCTGCGTGGCCCAGCCAGGCATCAAGACCTATCTCGATCTGCCCTTGATCGCGGGACGGGCGGCTCGATGATCCTCGATCGGTTCACGCTCACTAACAAGGTCGCGATCGTCAGCGGCGCAGGCAAGGGGATCGGTCGTGGCATCGCGATCGGGTTCGCCGAGGCCGGCGCCGATGTGGTGTGCGCGGCGCGTACGGCTGAGGACATCGAGGCGGTGGCGCGGGACGTCCGCGCGCTCGGTCGGCGGGCGATCGCCGTGCCGACCGACGTGATGCAGAGCGATCAGCTCGAGGCACTCGTCGCTGCGACGATCGACGAGTTCGGACGTGTCGACGTGCTCGTCAACAACGCGGGCGGAACGCCACCTCGTCCGGCGCTGCACACCAGCGAGGCCTTCTTCGAAACCGCGCTTCGGTTCAACGTCACGCAGGCGTTCCTGCTCACGAAGCTCGCGGCGCGGGCGATGGTCGACACCGCGGGCGAGGGTGCCGTCGTCAACATCTCGTCGCGATCGAGTGACATGGTGCAGACGAGCTTCGTGGCCTACGCCGCGGGCAAGGCGGCGCTCAACATGATGACGAGGAACATCGCCGCCGAGCTGGCGCCGCTCGTGCGTGTGAACGCCATCAGCGTCGGCGGCGTCGCGACGGAGGCACTCGAGATGGTGTTGACCGATGAGAGCCTTCGTGCGCAGTTCGAGGCGAACACGCCGATGCGACGGCCCGGCACACCGGAGGACATCGCGTGCGCCGCGCTCTACCTCGCCTCCCCGGCCTCCAACTGGGTCACCGGAAAGATCTTCCAGGTCGACGGCGGCACCGAAGCGCCGTCCATCGCCGTGCCCGTCCCCCCACTCGAGCCGAGCTCGACGCCCTAGAGATCACCCGTCATGCGGACGTTCACGGTCGAGGAGCGACGAGCGCGGTTGGCCGTGCGGCATCACCTCACCCCGTCCACCAAGCGGATGGACATCGCGTCCGTGGCCCGAACGTTCGTCGGCCTGCACGCGACGGATCCGGCGACCGTGTTCCTGTCGGCGGCGGCACGGATGAAGCGGCCGACCATCGAGTCGATCGAGGCCGCGCTGTACGACGAGCGCGCTGCAGTTCGACTCCTCGCGATGCGGCGGACGATGTTCGTCGTCCCCACCGACCTCATCCCTATGGTGCACGCAGCCGCCTCGCATGCGGTCGCGGCGAACGAACGCAAACGGCTCGTGTCGTGGATCGACGCCGCAGGGTTCACCAAAGACGCGAGTCGGTGGTTGCGCAAGGTGAGTGCAGCGGCCGTTGCCGAGCTCGAGCGGCGCGGCGTCGCCACCACCGCCGAGATCGTGAAGGCGGTCCCGGATCTGCAGCGACGCATCGTGCTCGGGCCTCGCACCAACTGGCAGACGGAGCAGAACATCGGCCCTCGTGTCCTCCTCGTGCTCGCGGCCGAGGGACTGATCGCTCGCAGCCGTCCGTTGGGCTCGTGGACCAGCACACAGCACCGGTGGGCGCCGATGTCGTCCTGGCTGCCGGACGGCGTTGCGCCGGTGCCCGCGGCAGAGGCGCGCGCCCAGTTGGTCGAGCGGTGGTTGCGAGCGTTCGGGCCGGCGCCGGCGAGCGACGTCAAGTGGTGGACGGGTTGGACGCTCGGCGCGACGCGCGCCGCGCTGACGGCCGCGGGTGCGGTCGAGGTCGATCTCGACGGTGCCACCGGTGTCGCGATGCCCGACGATCTCGAACCTACGAACGCCCCGCGACCGTGGGTGGCACTGCTCCCTGCGCTCGACACCACGGTGATGGGCTGGCAGACACGCGACTGGTTCCTGGGTGATCACGCGCCGCGGCTCTTCGACCGATCCGGGAACGCCGGCCCGACGGTGTGGTGGAACGGCCGCGTCGTCGGCGGGTGGGCGCACCGCGCCGACGGTGAGGTCGTCTGGCACCTGTTCGAGGACGTCGGTCGCGACGCGACCTCCGCAATCGAAGTTCGTGCACGCGAGCTCTCGGAGTGGCTCGGCGATCGTCGCTTCACCCCTCGTTTCCGCACGCCGCTGGAGCGCGAGCTGAGCAAGTGACGTACGGTGCGCGACGTGTCGACACGTCCTTCAACACCACGCATCGCGCCGTTGGCCGCCGATGAACAAGACGACCAAGCCCGCGAGTTGCTCGAGGGCGCGGGAGCGCCCGGTCTCCCCGCGGCGAACATCTTCGCCACCCTCGTTCGCCATCCCGGACTGTTCCGCAAGTGGATGCCGTTCGGCGGGAAGTTGCTCAGCGGCAAGCTTCCCGCTCGCGAACGCGAGATCCTGATCCTGCGGACCGGGTGGCGGTGCCGGTCCGAGTACGAGTGGGGCCAGCACGTGCTCATCGGCAAACGCTCAGGTTTGACCGACGACGACATCGAACGCCTGAAGGCTGGACCCGATGCCGCCGGGTGGGAACCGTTCGATGCCGTGCTCGTCCGTGCCGCCGACGAGCTGCACGACGATGGGTGCATCACCGACGACACGTGGGCTGACCTGTCGACGCGGTACGACGTGCCCCAGCTCATCGAGGTGCCGATGGTCGTGGGTCAGTACCACCTGGTCTCGTACACGCTGAACTCACTCGGCGTGCAGCGGGACGAAGGCGTGCCGGGGTT
>DASUCS010000390.1:0-5439 GCA_036275935.1 Acidimicrobiales bacterium | reverse complement strand
CACAGAGTGGGCTGACCGACGCACTGCTGTTCGTCGTCGTGGTGGTCGTCACGTGGCTGATCGCTCGGCGCGAGAGCGCGGACGACGACGCGTCGTTCTCGTTCGCGCCCCGGGTCAAGCCGATCCCGGAGCGACTGCGCGGGATCTGGTGGGTACGCGCGCTTCCCAGACTCATCGGCGCCGTCGCGTTCGCCACCGCAATCGCGTTGCCGTTCGTCGTAACCGCACCGTCGCGGCACTTCCTGTACGCACGGATGCTCCTGCTCGCGATCGTCGCGTTGTCGCTCGTCGTGCTGACCGGATGGGGCGGGCAGGTGTCCCTCGGCCAGGCCGCGTTCGCCGGGCTCGGGGCGCTCGCGTATGCCGCGCTCGTCAACGGCCACTCGCTCGGCCTCGGCTACGGCACGCATCGTGTCGAGATGAACTTCCCGACGGTCTCACCCATCGTCGCCCTGCTGGCGATGACCGCTGTGGGGGCCGCGCTCGCGGCCTTGATCGGCGCCGGCGCGTTACGGGTGCGTGGTCTGTTGCTCGCAGTCGTCACGTACGTGTTCGCGCTCGCTGCGCAGCAATACGTCTTCCAGCGACCGTTCCTGTCCGGCGGCACGAGCGGCTCGGTGTTCGCCGAGCGTCCGATCGTCGGCGGGCTCGACCTCGCCTCGCAGCGAAACTTCTACTTCGTCGCTCTCGTTGCCCTCGTCCTGTCGATGCTGTTGGTCGCGCGGTTGCGCCGGTCGGGTGTCGGTCGCTCGATGATCGGCGTGCGCGACAACGCTCACTCCGCCGCGGCCTACACCGTGTCGCCGGCACGCGAGAAGCTCCAAGCGTTCGCGCTCGCCGGCGGGATGGCCGCATTCGGCGGCGCACTGCTCGGTGCGTTGCTCTCGACGATCAGCATCAACGAGGTCTTCACCGTCGGCGACTCCCTTCAAGCGGTCTCGATCGCCGTGATCGGAGGCGTCGGTTCGGTCGCCGGGCCGATCCTCGGCTCCCTGTGGGTCGTCGGACTGCCGGCGTTCTGGCCGTCCAGCACGCTCGTGCCCTTGCTCACGAGCAGCCTTGGTCTGCTCGTCCTGCTGATGTACTTCCCGGGCGGCCTCGTCCAGATCGGCTACTCGATGCGCGACGCGCTGTTCGCGTGGCTCGACCGGCGTCTTCCCGAGACGGTCGCCGCACCGAAGTCGACGGCGGTACCGCGTGCGCACCGTGCGCGGCCTGTGGACGTAGCGTCGCCGACCGACGTCTTGCGCACCGATCGTGTCACCGTGCGGTTCGGTGGTCGTGTCGCGGTCGACGATGTCAGCCTGCGCGTCGGCGAGCGCGAGGTCGTCGGCCTCATCGGCACGAACGGGGCCGGCAAGACGACGCTCATGAACGCGATCGGGGGATTCCTTCCCTCGACCGGTCGTGTCGAGTTGCTCGGCGCGGACGTCACGAGGCTCGCCCCCGCACGGCGAGCGCGACGCGGCCTCGGTCGTACGTTCCAGGCGGCGCGCCTGTTCCCCGACCTCACCGTGCGCGAGACAGTGCAAGTCGCGCTCGAAGCCCGGCACCGCACTCGCTTCAGCACGACCGCTCTGTTCCTGCCGCACGGCTTCAGAACCGACCGCGTGCAGCGCAGTGAGGCCGACGAGATCATCAACTTCCTCGGGCTCGACCGCTACGCCGACCGCTTCATCGCGGAGCTCTCGACCGGTACCCGACGCATCGTGGAGCTCGCGGCCCTGCTCGCCCTCGACGCACGCGTTCTCTGCCTCGACGAGCCCACCGCCGGCGTCGCGCAACGTGAGACCGAAGCGTTCGGGCCGCTTCTCCTGCGCATCCGAGACGAGCTCGACGCGTCGCTCCTCGTCATCGAACACGACATGCCCTTCATCATGGGCATCACCGACCGCGTCTACTGCCTCGAGGCCGGTCGGGTGATCGCCGAGGGCACGCCGTCCGAGCTGCGAGAGGACGCCGCCGTCATCGCCTCGTATCTCGGCACCGACCAACGCGCGATCCAGCGCAGCGGCGCGGCCGACCTGACTCACGCAACCGGAGGTTCCTGAATGCCCGGTACGTCGATCCGTAGGTGGAGCGTCGTCCTCGTCGTCCTCGCGATGCTCGCCACCGCGTGCACGTCCTCGCGGGGCGACAAGTCCGCCAAGACCACGAACTCTTCGACCGCTTCGTCCGCGAGCACCGCGCTCGGTCAGGGCGTCACCGCTGACGCGGTCAAGATCGGCTTCTCGTACATCGACCTCGAGACGCTCGCCAGGAGCGGCGTCATCAAGATCGACCACGGGCCGTACGAGCAGATCATCACGGCGCTCGTGAACGACGTCAACGCCCACGGTGGGGTCAACGGGCGGAGGCTCGAGCTCGTCACCGCCAAGTACTCGCCAATCGGGAACACCGACCAGCTCGCCGCGTGTACCAAGCTCACGGAGGACGACAAGGTCTTCGCCGTCCTCAACGGTCTGCTCGCGAACAACAATCTCTGCATCGTCCAGCAGCACTCGACGATCCTCATCGGCGGAACGTTCAACGATGCCCTGCTGGCGCAGGCGCGCGCACCGTGGGCCACGTGGACTGCCAGGAGCGAGCGCGCGATCGACGCGCTCGTGAAGGCGCTCGACCAGAACGGCGATCTCAAGGGCCACACGATCGGCGTCTACGCGGCGCAGGCGCCGTACAAGCCGTTGATCGACGTCGCGGTCAAGGCTCTGAAGGACGCGGGTTACAAGGTCGCCGACACCGCGCTCATGGACGCCCCCGACACCGACCAGCAGGCCGCAACCGCGCAGGACAAGGTCATTGCTCAGCGGTTCGCGAGCAAGAACATCGACACAGTGATCGACGTCGGGCTGTTCATCCCGGGAGCGGACTTCGACGCGGCCGGGTACCACCCTCGGCTGTATTCGAGCGACGTCGGCAACATCGCCGCCGCCGTCTACACGAACCCTCTCGGCAAGTTCCCGGTCGTCGGTGGCCTCGCCGCACCGGGCGCCACCTTGAGTGATCCCGCGATGCAGCACTGTGTACAAGTGTGGCAGCAGGCAACCGGCAAGGACATCGTGAGCCCGCAGCAGGAGGACCTGCAGGGCAAGTCGTCCGGCTTTGTTGCGATGCAGTTCGCGTGCACGTCGTTGAAGATCTTCACCGAGGCGGCGAGCGCGGCCGGCAAGAACCTGAACAACGACACGTTCAAGAAGGGGCTCCAGTCGATCGGCAACATCGATCTACCTACCGCGCCGCATGCGTCCTTCGCGCCCGGCAAGTACGACGGGCAGGACCAGTTCCAACTGCAGAAGCTCGACCCCACGTGGAAGCAGGGGACGGGCCGGAACCAGTTCATCGACGTCGGCTCGCCGGTCACGCTGACGAAGTGAAGTGTCTCCCGCCGTTGTCCTGATCCGAGCTCGCGATCTCGGTGGCGAGCGGAGAGCAGACAAGTCGGCGCGCTTCGCCAGCACCGACCCGCCGAAACGGCTGGGTCGCACAGTGCTCACCGATGGATGACTCGTGATGAGCAGGTCAGGAGTTCGAGTCTCCGTCCCGGCTCCACCAGCGGATTCGCGATGAGGTTGTGCGCAGCGCGCGGCGCACAACGCTCGCAGAGCAGCTCATCGGGTGCCTGGCCGGGACATCGTCCGCGCCCCCGTGTATGACGCGCCGCGGTCGGGGCCTCGGGATGGTCAGCGTTGTCTGGGATCGACGCTAGGGGAAGATGTAGGTCGATGCCGGACCGCATGACGGCGCCCGCGACGCGATACACCGCGGTCGGCGAGTGTGATGTCGCGTACCAGGTCGCGGGCAACGGCTCGTTCGACCTTCTGTGGGGATACGGCCTTGGCTCCCACGTCGATCTCCTCTGGGAAGTGCCTTGGCAAGCGAAGGTGTTTTCGTTCCTCGCGACTGTCAGTCGGCTGATTCTGTTCGACCGTCGCGGCACGGGCGCCTCAGGCCGTCTTGGCGTCGATGCGGTGCTCACGTGGGAGGAGTTGACCGAGGACATGGTCGCCGTCCTCGACGCGGCGGGATCGACGGAGACCGCGATCCTCGCCACGTTGGAGACGGGCCCGATGGCGATCCTGTTCGCGGCCATGCACCCCGAGCGTGTGAGCAGGTTGATCCTCCTCACGACGACGGCCCGGTACCTCGAGGCTGACGACTACCCGATCGGGGTGCCACCCGCGGCGGCCGAGGAGCTGCTCGCGCTGCTGGCGACGACGTGGGGGACCGAAGAGCTGAGTCGACTAGCCGACCCGCGCCAAGACGATCCCGAGAGTCATCGCCAGGGAGCGCTCGTATTGCGCGCCTCTGCGACGCCTCGCGAGGCGGTCGCGCAGTACCGCTACTTCATGCGCAACGTCGATGTCCGCCACGTGCTGCCACTCGTGCGCGTTCCGACTCTCGTGGTCCATGCCGCGCACAGCAGCCTCGTCCCCGCGAGCCACGGTCGATACCTCGCCGAGCACATTGACGGCGCGCGCTTCGTCGAGGTTCCCATCGCGGATGCGACCCCGGACGAGGAGATGCTCGGCGAGATCGTCGAGTTCCTCACCGGCGACCGACCGACCGCGGAGATCGATCGCATTCTCACGACCGTTCTGTTTACCGACATCGTGCGATCCACCGAGCTCGCTGCGTCCCTCGGCGATCAGCGCTGGCGTGAGCTTCTCGACTCGCACGACTCCATCGTGCGAGCCCAGCTCCGGCGGTTCCGCGGTACCGAGATCAAGACGACCGGCGACGGATTCCTCGCCTCGTTCGACGGGCCCGCGCGTGCGATCCGGTGCGCTCGCGCGATTGCGGACCGCGTCCGAACGCTGGGGATCGACGTGCGCGCGGGCCTGCACACCGGTGAATGCGAGGTGCGCGGGGACGATCTGAGCGGACTGGCCGTGCACATCGCCGCGCGCATCGGATCGCTCGCGCGTGCGGGCGACGTCGTCGTCTCCGGCACGGTGAAGGACCTGGTGATCGGATCGGGTATCGCGTTCGTGGACCGCGGCGAACACGAGCTGAGAGGTGTCCCCGGGACGTGGAAGCTCTTCTCGGTTGAGAGTTGACGTCGCTCGCGCGACCACGCAGACCGACACTGTGCACGCGCGCGGTCGGTCGACTGAACACCGCGCTCTCGGTCGTCTTGCGCGCGAGGCAGCAGTCAGCGACCGCACGCGGTGCCGCCGCGTAGCGCCTGATGCGCGGGTGACGGCGATTGCCTGGGTCGCGGCGCGGGCAAGCACGCGCGCGGTCTGCTGAGAGCGGCCGCTTTGCGTCTACGCGTGCTGGTCGGCGAGTAGCAGTGTCGCGTGCGGTTCGAGCCTGGTCACGAGCTGGTCGAGCTCGTCGGGTTCGAGGCTCTCGTAGGGCTTCGCGGCGAGGTCGTCGGTGAGCGCCTCGACTCGCTGCTTGACGGCGCGGCCCGTTTCGCTCAGCCAACCGTCGTCT
>DASUCS010000389.1:0-3105 GCA_036275935.1 Acidimicrobiales bacterium | reverse complement strand
CTGACGAAGGCCGACGGTCGCCTCGACGACGGTCGCAAGACGCTTGCCACGCTGCGCAACTTCCTGAGCGGCCCGCGGCGCTACCTGATCCTCGGCGGCAACAACGCGGAGATGCGTTCGGTCGGGATCGCGACGACATCGGGCGTGGCGACGATCGACAACGGATCGGTGAAGGTCGGCAACTTCTACAACGCGGGACAGACGCGATTGGCACAACCGGGCGTGCCGTTACCGCCAGGTTGGGACTTCCTGTTCGGCTATCTCGACATCAACATCGAGTTCGGGAACATGGTGGCGTCGCCGAACTTCCCGTTGACCGGCGCGGCAGCCGCGGCGGGCTCGGGCATGACGCTGACCGGTCCGGTCGACGGCGTGATCTACGTCGACACCGTGTCGCTCCAGAACCTGCTGGCCGTCGTTGGACCGGTCGATGTCGACGGCGTCACGTACGACGGCACCAACGCGGCGCGGATCCTGATCAACGAGAACTACCTGAACTACTCGAGCAGCGACCCGTCCGGTCGGCGCGATGCACAGGGGCGGGTGGCCAAGGCGATCTTCGACGCGATCAACACGCGTCACGTCTCGCTCATCAAGCTCGCGGCCAAGCTGCAGGACCTCGCCAAGTCCCGTCATCTGCTGGCGTGGTCGTCCAACCCGGACGAAGAGAAGCTCTGGCAGGACGTCGGCGCCGACGGCGCGCGCCAGCCCAACGACATCGTCATCGCCGCCGAGGAGCTCGGTACGAGCAAGCTCGACTTCTACGTCACCGAGCACGTGGCCATGAAGGTGCAACCGGAGGGCGATCATCGCCGGATCTCACTCGCGATCAGCATGACGAACCCCCCGCGCGGGCAGACGTCGCCGTACATCGAGGGTGGCACGCCGCTGTACGCGAAACCAGGTGAGTACGGCTACTACCTCGTCGTCTACATGCCTCGCGACGCGACAGACGTCGTGCACGACGACCCGACGTGGACATCCGCATCGCCTGATGGACCGTTGCAAGCCACCACCTTCACGGCGCGCGCCGCAGTCGGCACGACGCGGACCATCAACGTGTCGTTCCTGCTGCCGAACGACGAGGCGACCGTGAACATCGTTCCGTCGGCGCGGCTGCGGCCGGCGACATGGACGATCGGACGAACGTCGTTCAACGACTTGTTCCCGACGACGATCAACCTCGCGACGGTCGAATCCGAGTCCGCGGGCTACACGTCGATCTGGTTGGTCGTCGCGCTCGGGTTGTTCGCGCTGGGCGCGGCGCTGTCCGGCGACGCGTGGGGACGCATCGCCGTGGCTCGCGCCGACGGAGCGCACGACTCGCCGCGTGCCCGGTTCGACGCGGAAGTCGGCTGGTACCTGATGATCGCGTCGGTCGCGGTTCTCGCCGCGCAAGTCGTGATCTATGTGCGGGCTTAGGCCTCGGTGATGGCGCCGCGTTCGGCACCCTGGGCGAGCTTGGCGTACTTCGCCAACGCGCCGCTCGTGTAACGAGGCTCCGGCAGTTTCCACTCGGTGCGCCGCTTTGCCAGTTCGCCTTCGGGGACGTCGAGGTCGACCGAGTTGTTGGTCACGTCGATCACGATGCGATCGCCCTCGCGCACGAACGCGATCGGGCCGCCGTCAACTGCCTCGGGAGCGACGTGGCCGATGCAAAAGCCGTGCGTGCCGCCCGAGAACCGACCATCCGTGATGAGCGCGCAGTCGCCGCCGCGCCCCGCGCCCTTCATCGCGCCCGTGACCGCGAGCATCTCGCGCATGCCGGGTCCACCCTTCGGACCTTCGTAGCGGATCACGACGACGTCGCCGGGGTTGATCTGTCCGGCCAGGATCGCTTCCATCGCGCCGTCTTCGCCCTCGAACACGCGCGCCGGACCCTCGAAGCGATCGAAGTCGATGCCGGCGACCTTCACGACCGCGCCCTTCGGTGCCAGCGAGCCGGTGAGCACCGCGATGCCGCCCCGGTCGTGGATCGCGTTGCTCAGGGGGTGCACGACCTTGCCGTCCGGCGCGGGCGGATCGAGTTCGGCGAGGTTCTCGGCCATCGTCTTGCCGGTGACCGTGAGGCAGTCACCGTGCAGCAGGCCCGCGTCGAGCAGGTGCTTGAGCACGACGGGCACGCCACCGACCTTGTCGAGATCGGCCATGTGGAAGTTGCCGTGCGGCTTCATGTCGGCGATGTGCGGAACCCTCGCCGCGACGCGGTTGAAGTCGTCGAGGTCGAGCTCGACGTGCGCCTCGTTGGCGATGGCGAGCAGATGCAGCACTGCGTTGGTCGAGCCGCCGAGCGCCATCGTGACGGCGATGGCGTTCTCGAACGCCTCCTTGGTCATGATCTGCCGCGGGCGGAGGCCGAGCCTGAGCAGGTTCACGACGGCCTCGCCCGACTTGTAGGCGATCTCGTCGCGCCGCCCATCCGGTGCGGGGGCCGACGACGAGCCCGGAAGCGACATGCCGATCGCTTCGGAGATCGACGCCATGGTGTTCGCGGTGAACATCCCTGCGCAGCTGCCTTCGCTCGGGCAGGCGTTGCACTCGATGCCCTTCAGATCCTCGTCGGACATGGTGCCCGCGGCGTGCGCACCAACGGCTTCGAACACGCTCACGATGTCGAGGGCCTGACCCTTGTACTCGCCCGGCAGGATCGAGCCGCCGTAGACGAACACCGACGGGAGGTTGAGCCGGGCCGCGGCCATCAGCATGCCGGGAAGGCTCTTGTCGCAGCCGGCGAACGTGACCATCGCGTCGAGCCGCTCGGCGTGCATCACGACCTCGACCGAGTCGGCGATGACCTCACGCGACACGAGCGAGGCCCGCATGCCTTCGTGGCCCATCGAGATGCCGTCGGACACGGCGATCGTCGTGAACTCGATCGGGAACGCTCCCGCAGCGCGCACGCCTTCCTTCGCCTTCTTGGCGAGGCGGTCGAGTGGCATGTTGCAGGGCGTCACTTCGTTCCACGACGAGCACACGCCGATCTGCGACTTGCCCCAGTCGTCGTCGGTCATGCCGATCGCCCGCAACATCGCTCGTGCGGGGGCGCGTTCGTCGCCGTCGGTGACCTCGTAGCTGCGGGGCTTCATCGGATCAGGCATGGATGGA
>DASUCS010000388.1:0-2757 GCA_036275935.1 Acidimicrobiales bacterium | reverse complement strand
TGCTCGGCGAACACAAGGGTCAGCGCGGGATGCCGTTCGAACACAGCGCCGAGGACCATCGCGTTGAGGAACACGAGCGCCTGCTGGTACGGCTGCAAGACGGAGATCACGCGAATCAGCGCCGGGTCGTCGGTGTTCGCCCATGCGGGGTGGTAGATCGCGGGACTCAGCCCGACGTGCACCAGCGGCACCATCCCGAGGTCGGTGACCGCCGACCAGAAGCGGTCGTAGTCCGGATGGTTGGGTGGCGTGTCACCGGTCGGCTCCGACGGCATGAGGAACACGCGGCTGCCACGCCCGCGCATGCGCGTCAGCTCACGGATCGCCCAGTCGAGCTCCTCGAAGCGCAGGTTCACCGCGGTCATCAGTCGACCGCGCGTGTCCGCGGCGCGGTCGCTCAACCACGTGTTGACGGCCTCCAGCGCCTCCATCCCGACGACGGGATCGGCGATCGCGCGCACCAGCGTGTAGCCCACGCCGCTGATCACGTTCTGCACGTCGATCCCCTGCGCGTCGAGCCACTGCACTCGCGACGACGTGTCGAGCATGTACTTGTGCTGGTCGGACCCGGGGTAACCGACCCCCGGACCGCGCTCGTCCGCATAGATCGCGCGCATCCCGTCGGTGACGAGCCGATCGATCGGCATGCGCCTCTCACGCGGGACGCCGCGCAGCAGATCGTCGCTGACGAAGTAGGCGAACATCTCCGGCGACCGCATCACGAAGCGCGGGTCGCCGGTCGGGAACCGCTCCGGCAGCTTCGCCTTCAGCGCGGGGAACTCATCGAGCCAGTCGGGTACGGGCTCGAAGTGGCTGTCGACATCAACGACGAGGTGCTCGTTCACTTCTGCATCCCTCCCGACACCGAGATGTCGTCACCGGTGACGAACGACGACGCGTCACTCGCGAGATAGAGCACCGGGCCGACGATCTCGCCCGGGTCCGCGATCCGCTTCATCAACGTGCCGCTCGCGACCATGTCCATGAAACCCGGCGCGGTGCGCTCGCCGCCCTCCATCATCTCGCTCATGAACGGGCCCGGTGACAGCACGTTCACGCGCACGTTCCAGCCCACCCACTCCTGGGCCATGCTCTTCGTCAGGTTGACGAGCGCGGCCTTCGACGCGCCGTACGCGCAGATCGACGCGCCGCCCGAGTAGGCGGCCATCGTCGCGATGTTGACGATGCTCCCGCCGCCCTGCTCGCGCATGACCGGCGCGACGCACTGGCTCGTGCGCAACGGCCCTTCGAGGTTCACCGAGAACAGCTTGCGCCAGTAGTCGAGCGGCATGTCCGCGATCCCGATGCGCGCCGGATTGATGCCCGCGTTGTTGACGAGCACGTCGACGCGACCGAAGCGTTGCCGCACCGCGTCGACGAACGGCGGGATCGCGTCCCACTCACCGACGTGGCACGCGAGCCCCAGCGTCTCCGCGCCCGTCTCGCTCGCGATCTCCTTGGCGACCGCCTCGCACAGGCCCTGCTTACGGCTCGACACCACCACGGACGCACCCGCGCCCGCGAGACCGGCCGCCATCGCCCGCCCGATGCCCTTCGTCGAGCCGGTCACGATCGCAACCTTGCCGGTCAGGTCGAACGGAGTGCGAGCGCTCATGACGGGAGCCTCACTTCGGGAAGCCGGGCAGGTCGATCTGGTTCTCGGCGCTGCAATTGAAGACGTCGTGGTTGGGCTTCGTCAGGTCCCGGTCGATCACGAATCCCTGCGGTGTCATCTTCATCAGCACGAAGCACTGCGCAGCCGGGCTGCTCGCGTTGCCGGGCTTCACCGGTCCGTGCAGACCGCCACCCGTCCACTGCGCCACCTTGCCCGCCTCGTCCATCAGGCACGTGCGCGTCAGGTGGGAGTCGCACGCCTTCGCCGACTGCGCGAACAGCAGCCACGCGGACCAGGCCTGCGCGCCGAGGAGCTTCGGCTTCGCGCCGTTGGCGTACTTCGCGAGCAGACCGATGTACTGCTTCGTCGCCGGGTGCGTGCTCGCGGCCTCGAATGGGACGATCGTGCTGTTGACGTACGTGTTCGGCGGGATCGCGTCGCCGGCGTCCTTCAGGAACGAGACGTCGTACTCGTTCGCGGACAGCACCACGTACTTCGGGTTCCAGCCGATGTCGCGGAAGGCTCGGAACATCGGCGCGATGATCGCGCCCTCCGAGCTGAACACCTGCACGCCCGCGTTCTTCACGCCTTCGACGTACGGTCGGTACTGGTCGACCTGGAGCGGGACGAGATCGTGGTACACCTGCGTGAAGCCGAGCTGCTTCGCGCCGGCGAGGTTGCGGTCCGCGGAGTCGTTCACCGACTGGATCTGGCTACCGAGCATCCCGTAGTGCGCGATCACCGCCGGGTCCGCCTGCTTGATCATGCGGTAGGCGCCGCCGAGGTCGGGCTGATGGTCGGACGTCGGGAGTGCCTGGATCGACATCGGCGCGCGACCCGCCTGATGCGAAACGTCGAACGTGCTGATCTCCGGCAGGTTGCACTTCACGCGCTGGTCGACGCCGTTCGCGTCGAGACCTTCACCGTTACCGACGAGCGAGAAGTCGACCCGACACGCCTGGATCATCCGGGCCGCGACCTCGGTCAGCTTCGAGTCCCACGTGTCGAGCTGCAGCTTCCGGCCGAGGATCCCGCCCGCCGCGTTGCACCACTTCACGAACGCTTCGGCGGTGTCGAAGAGCTCCTGGTCGAGACCGGGCTGCACGGTGTTCCCGGGGTCGGCCATCGTGCCGACCCGGATC
>DASUCS010000387.1:0-35681 GCA_036275935.1 Acidimicrobiales bacterium | reverse complement strand
GGGTGATGTCGACGACAGCCGCGTCACCACCGGTTGGAAAGATCTCGTCGGTGTCATTGGTCGTGTCGCGGCCGGACCGCTGCGCGTATGGCTCCCTCGCGAGTACCTCGTCGCTGACCTCGTCGGGGAAGTACAGCTGGCTGATCAGGACGCCGTCGTCGGTGTGGACCATGAGGTGGATGTGCACTGTGCGGCCCGGATACCAGCCGGGGTAGATCGTGCGGAACTCGACCATCCCGGCAGCGTCCGTTGGTTGCCGGCCGCGTAGGAACGTCTGACCTCGGAGGTACTCGGCGCGCGACGCGGTCTCGGCAGTCACGACGTCGGAAGCTGCGGGTGGCGGAAAGCCCGAATAGCGGCCCAGTGCGTCGCACTGCCATATCTCGACTGTTGCCGGCGGCGGCGCGCTGCCGTCGCGTGCGAGTCGGATGCCGAGCTGCAGAGGGACACCGACTCGGTCTTCGACAACGTCGCGACGCAGAGGCTGGGCGTCGCGGTGGTACGGGCCCTCATCCTGTTCGGCCCAAAGTCGGCAGACCGTGCAACCAGACAACATCGAGGCCAAGTCCGCGCTCACCGGTGGCATGTGGCCAGTCTCGCTCTTGTACGGAGCTCGCTGTCGAGCGGCTCGAGTTCGAAGAGTCGTCTCCTAGTGGTCTGGCTTTGCCGTCGGGACGTTCAGGTCGAAGTGGATCCCCGCAACACGAATGGCGAAACAGACCAGAGCGCCCAAGATCGGGAATGCGAGGTTGTGTTGATCCGCCTCGGACGCGAGTACGACCACGGTTGCACCGATCAACGCCGGAATCGCGTAGAGCCCAGTGCGAAGAACCACCGGGATCTCACGCACGAGGACGTCTCGGAGAACACCGCCGCCCACTCCCGTGATCGCGCCGAGGATCACTGCCTCGAACGCTCCGACTCCGTGATCGAGCGCGGTGCTCGCACCGGTCACGCAAAACAACGCGAGACCGGCCGCGTCGAGAATCAGGACCGGCCGTTCCAGTCGACTGAGTCTGGCGGGGGCGACGAACGTGAGGACCCCAGCCGCGACTGCGACGGCGAGATAGCGCCAGTCGCGAAATGTCTGAGGTGGGATTCCGATCAGAACGTCGCGGGTGATGCCGCCGGCGATGCCGACGACGACCGCCAGGACGGCCACGCCGAAAACATCGAGCCGGGCCCGGACGGCGGCCAGTCCGCCGCTGAGCCCGAACACGAATGTTCCTCCGAGGTTGAGGACCAGCAGGAGCGTGGGATTGAAACCCTGGAGGACCAACGCGCGCCTACAGGTTGCCGAGCCATGCGGTGGCGGCCGCAACGAGGGGTCGGACGCCCGTTTCGAGAGCGGGATGAAGCGCGGGCGCGAATCGGGGATTGTGGTTCGTCGGCGGTCCATCGCCGTTCCGGAGGACCACGACGGCACCGGTGTGTCCATCGTCTGTCGTCACGTCGAACCCCGTGGCTTCGAGGTGCTGCGCGGCGCTCGCAGCGGTGCGATCCTCCTGCACGGACGATTCGGGATGTCCGTGCACGTCTTGGTAGAGCGCCTCGACGTCGGCGAGCATCGCCCGGACGTCGCCTGCACGGTCGATCCCTTGGTCTGACACCGGATCTCCTCTCCACCGTGCGAACTGACACCTGTGCAGCCGCGGGTACTTCCCCAGGCCGTTGGAGAACGGCGCGGGTGCAGTCTTGCGCAACAGGCGCCCTCCGCGGCGCGCGGCCGCAGTCCACTTCGCTGGCGCCTCGAGGTGACGCCGAGAGCGTGGCATCGTCGAACTGTTCACGCGCCGCGTCCCACACGGCGTCGTCCACTCCCCCGTCGCCTCGCTCGCAGATGTCGTACGACGAAGAACGCGGCCGTCAGCCCGAGCACTACGTAAGTGGCCTGACCCAGCCGTCGCTCGACGACGTGATACGAGGAGCCCGCGAGGTAGCCCGCCATGATCACCGCTGGCGTCGCGACGAGCGCGCCGAGGACGTTCGAGAGCAGAAATCGCCTGTAAGGCATGCGGGCGTCGCCGGCGATCGCCGGGACGAGCGCGCGAAAGAGACCGACGAATCGCCCGAAGAAGATCGAGCGGCCTCCGTTGCGGCGCACGAAGTCGTGCGCGTTCGCCCACCGTTGGTCCCCCACCTTCTGTCCGAACCATGACGACCGCATTCGCTCACCGAAATGTCGGCCGATCTCGTACCCGAGCGAATCACCGAGGATCGCACCACTGACGGCGACGATGACTGCTACCGACAGTGACAGGTCCCCGCGTTCGGCGAGCACTCCAGCGATCAACAGCGCGGACTCGCCCGGGACGAACAGTCCGACGAACGCGCTGGCCTCGAGGACGCACAAGAGAAAGAGGACGAGGTAGCCCCACGGGTCGATGTAGTTGCCGAAGGTGTCGACCAGCGACTGGATCAAGCGGTTGACGGTACCGACGGCGCGGCGTGGTGACACCAGTCGTCCCGAGGGGTAGACCCGACGGAACCTAAGGAGACGCGAACGGTGCCTGGGGGGCGGCCGGGCTCAGTTGTCGAGTCGGCCAGGAGATAGTGCGCGGAGCCGTTGTTGACCGTCGGTGACGACGTGCCGAGATATCGGCGCCAACCGCTCGAGCAACCGGGCGTTTGGAGAAGATCGAGGTGCGAAGCCGAGGAGTCCAGGTCGCCCGGCTCCACGGTATCGTATACTTCTAGCTGTTGGTAGAACTACCGTCGATCATGACTCAGGATTCCGAATGCCCGCCGAGACTCACCGTCGGCACGATGCCGTCGACACCAACACCGTTCTCGAGCTGATCTGGGCGCTGACCAGCCCGCCCGACTGGTGCGCCGATCCTGACCCGAGTCTGCCGCTTGCCCGGCTCGGCATCGACGACCAAGCCGCGATGTTCTGGTTGTGGGACGCCGCGACCGAGGAGTTCGCCGAGCGGACGCTGGCGGAGCCGGACTTCGATGAACTGTTCGCCGCCACGACGATCGGCGAGTTGGCGGATGCCATCGTCAACTCTCTGACTCCGCGGCGGACACACTACGGAACAGACCGATCGAGCCCCCAAGGTTCTTGACGATGACGACGTCCCTGCAACAGCAAGCTCGAGCGCTGGGTGACCCGACGCGCCACGCCATCTTTCGCTACATCGCAGATGCCGGTGAGCCCACAGGAGTCGCCGAGCTCACTGATCACTTCGGGCTGAACCACAATGCGATCCGCCAACATCTCGCCAAGCTCCTCGACGCAGGTCTCGTCATCGAGACCACCGTCCAGGGCGGCGGTCCTGGACGCCCTCGCCTCCTGTACGAGATCGACCCGTCCGCGGAGAGCCGCTGGGGTGTGATGGGTCCCTACGAACGGCTCAGTCTGCTGCTCTCGGAGATCATCCGTTCTGGCGACACGCCCGAGGAAGTCGGCTGGCGAGCTGGTCAGGAGTATCGGGACGCGGCCGTCGATCCCGCAGATGTCGTCACCAACATGAGTGACGCCATGGCGCGGCTCGGATTCGAACCCGAAGTTCGTCGGCGGGGCAAGCGCATCGACATCGTTCTCGACACGTGCCCATTCGCGACGACGGCGTTGGCCGATCCCGACACGGTGTGCTCGTTGCACCTCGGGATGGCCCAAGGAATCGCCGATGGCTCCGACACCGTCGTCGACGAGCTCATCGCCAAGGATCCGCGGTGGGCCCAGTGTCGACTCCGGCTCCACGTCGAGGCCGCCAGTTAGTTCTGGTCAGTCAACCAACGTGTCCATCTTGGGCCTGTGAGTAGGTCCAGTCGGGCTGTTTGCGTTCCTGTCGGTCGTCGAAGGTCACGATGCCAGGCGTGAGGTCAATGATCTTGGGGACGAGGATGGGTCGCGGTGGCACCGAGCATCGACCTTCGAGGTGCAGCGCGAACTCCTCCGGAAAGTGTTCGAGGATCGACGAGATGAGGACTTGCTCTTCCGTTGCGAGGTAACAGCGGACCTGGTCGGTGACCGATCGGAGCCGGGCCCCGATCACGCCGATGTCATCCTCGGTGCCCGTTCCCTCACCAAGTGCCTCGAGCGCGCGGGTGATCTCCCCACACCCGAACTTGCAGCTGCGGCACTGGCCGCAAGACTCGACGTACAGGAACCGCGACAGCGCTCGGGCCACCTCGACCATGCACGCGGTGTCGTCGTAGAACATGAAGCCTGCGGAGCCGAGTCCGCTTCCCACGGTCGCCAGGGTTTCATAGGCCACTGGCACGTCGAAGTGATCGGGAACGATCACACCGTTGGCCACACCGGAGAAGCCCGCCTGAAGCTGCCGGCCGGGGAGTGGGCCGCCGGCGAGCTCGAGCAGCGCAGAAAGGGGCGTACCGAGGTCGACTTCGGCGACGAACGGATGCTGCACATCGCCGACGACGGTCGCGATGATCGTGCCCGGGGACTCGACGGTCCCGGCCGAGCGAAATGCCTCTGCGCCGAGCCGCAAGATGTGGGGCACGTTCGCCAGCGTTTCGGCGTTGTTGACCAGGGTCGGATTCGGCTCGGCGTCCTGACCGGCGACGCTGGCGACGGATTCCCAACCGGCCTGGATGTCGGTCGCGAACAGGCCGTGCTCATAGGGCGGCAACCAGCGCGGCAATGGTTCGCGGCCCTCGATCACTTCGAGCAACGCCTTCTCTTCGCCGAACAGGTACTCGTCCGGACCCTGCACGAGGTGCACCGGGGTGGTCCCGAAGGATCCGTCCTGACGCATCTCCTCGATCGCGGTTTCGAGTCGTTCGATCTCTCGGGTGTAGCTGGCCTTGGTCGCAACGTATGCGGCCTGGGCACCGACGGCGTAGGCGGCGATCGCCAGGCCCTCGAGCACTTGGTACGGATTGTGGCGCAGCAACGCTCGATCCTTGAAAGTGCCGGGCTCTCCTTCAGCCGCATTGCACACCGCGAACCTGTGGCCCGGACCGGCAGCGCGAATCCCCGCCCATTTCCGGCCAGTCGGAAAACCTCCCCCGCCGCGGCCGCGGAGCCCGCTCGCGGTCAGCTCGGCGATGATCTCGTCTGGGCCGTACCGAACCGCGACGGCGAAGCCCTCGCCCCCGCCCACGGCCTTGTACTCGGACAGGCTCGAGATTGGCTCGTCACCGAGGAGCACCGAACCTCCCGTTCCCTCTCGCTGGCGCGCTCGTCATCGCGTTGCGAAGACCGCTCGTCGGATGCAAGTCCAGCCGCGCCATGTGCACTTCCAAGTGACTATGCAACATTCAGTGGGACCACGAGCACAGGCGCGAGAGATGCCCGGACGATGGCAGCAGCGTCGGCACCGAGCAACAAGCGCCGTAGGCCGCCACGGGCGCGGGTCGTGACAATCACGAGGCCGGCCATTTCTGTCGCAAGGTGAGCTTTGACGCCTTCGGCGGGACTGATCGGATCGTGAACGACGACCGCGTGTGCGTCGATGCCCGCTGTCCGCAACTGGTCTGCGAGCCGCGCAACGTAGGCGTCGGGGTCGCCGTCGGGTTCATAACAGCCCGACCGTGTTCGTGTGACGCCGCCTACCGGTGCGGCTGGCTCCGCGACCGTCAGGATCGAAAGCGACGCCCCGAGCAGCCTCGCCCAGCCGGCAGCAATCGGAAGCACTTGCTCGGACGCCTGCGAACCATCGACGCAGGCAACCACGCGATTGATCGCCAACGGGTCCGGCCATCGATAGGTGAAGGGCGGCGGCCGGTCAGCGAAGGGACCCACGGCGACGAGCGGTGCCTTGGCTCGGTGGAACACCGCTCGCGCGACAGACCCCAGCACGGCGCCGGCCACTCGTCCTCGTCCGTGGGTGGACATGCAGATCAGGGTCGAGCCGAGCTCTCGGGCTTGTTCAACGATCGACGCCGCAGGATCCTCACCGACCACGACGCGCACTCGAACTTCGTTGGACTCTGGCGAGATCGTGCCGAGCGACTGCTCGCGAAGCGATTCGGTCACGCCGTCGGAGGACGCAACCGAGATCGCGTGGACTTCGGCTCCCAGCCGCTCAGCGATGGCCTGGGCAGTCGGGATCGCAGCTCCCGCGAGCACGGATCCGTCGAGCGGGACGAGGATGTGTTCATACGAAACGTCGACAGCGACGCGCTCGACCCTTGACCCTCCGCCGTTCGATTCGTTCCCCGGCTCGGATGGCATACGGCACCTTACGGGCGTGGTGCATTCCGCCGCCCGCCAGTACTTGTACGCATCGGCGCCGCGCCGACGATCACACCTGCGTGCCCGCGAGGTTGCGTGCCCGACCAAGACGTTCGGACACGTCGGACCAGTTCACGATGTTCCACACGGCGGCGAAGAAGTCGGTCTTGCGGTTCTCGTACTGCAGGTAATAGGCGTGCTCCCACGCATCGATCGCCAGCAGGGGGACGGTGCCTTGGCCATGGTTGCCTTGGTGGTCGTGCACCTGCTGCACGACGATGCGCCCTGCAAGGGGCTCCCATGACGCGAGTGCCCAGCCGGCGCCTTGGATGGTCGCGGCCGCTTCGGTCATCTGTTGCCGGAACGCCGGGAAGCCACCGAAGGTCTCGTCGATGATCTCAGCAAGCTCCCCGGTGGGCTCGCCGCCCCCGGCGGGTGAGAGATTGGTCCAGAAGACAGAGTGCAGCACGTGGCCAGAGACGTTGAAGGCCAGGTTCTTCTCGAGCATCGAGATCGCGGTGAAGTCCCCCTTCTCGCGAATGTCGTGCAGCTTGGCCAGCGCGGTGTTGGCGCCCTTCACGTAGGCGGCGTGGTGCTGGTTGTGGTGCAGCTCCATGATCCGACCACTGATGTGAGGCTCCAGCGCACCCGGGTCGTAGGCGAGGTCCGGTAGGACATACAGGTCATCGGGCATGTGGGCTTCTCCTCTTGTGGGTTGCAGTAAGTGGGACAGCGCGAGGAACCTCGCCACTCGAGTTCGTCGGTCAATCATCGGAATCACGGTCAGAGAACCGCCAGGCGAGGCGAGAATCGACGATGCACACGACCACTATTTGCATTACTACAAATGATAGCCCACGAAGAGCTCGCGTCCTTCCTCCACAGCCGATATATCTCTAGTCTCTGCTAGAGCTACTAGAAGTCGAAGCACAGACTGCCTGATGATGATCACCGTTCCGGTACGACGAACCCGGCACAGTCATCGCCGCCCTGAGGAGTCGCCGTGCGCAAGCTGCTCGTAGGAGTCGACGGGTCGTCGCGGGCGGCAGCTGCCCTCGGCGGGCAGCGAGATTGGCGGTGCGTCGAGTCCTCTGACTCGAACGAGTGGTCCGCCAAGGAGCACAGCACACCGTTCAGATCCGAATGACTGAGAGAACGACAAGCGCTGCAGTGGCCGCGGCCAAGGCCCCATGTATCGCGACAGCCGTGACGGACAGGCCTTGCTCGGCCGTCGAGTACGGAGCACCGTGGTGCGGCTGCGGAAGCCACCGCACGAACATGCCGAGACCGAGCGCGAGCACGACGACGAGTACAACCGCTGCGGTCCAAGCAAGGGCACTCGTTCGCAGCACGACATAGAACAGCCACAGCACGAAGGCGACGCACGCGAAGCCAACGTGACCGAAGACGACCACGTCCGAGAACCGGCTCGGGTTCGCGCGGTCCCGTTGGTGTCCACCCATCCCCAGCCAAGTCGCGAGCAGAAACGACCCGCTGAGGCCAGCCGCCATCATCACGAGCAGCGCACCAGTAGTCACTTGTCTCCTACAACCATCGGGTCGGAGCACGCTCGACGAGCGTGCGGTCGTCACATCCACTCCGCGCGTTCATGATCGCTCTGATCGACTCCACAGAGAACGCGGGTGCCGCTCCCTCTACGGGGGCGGAACAGGGAAGGCGACGAGTACGAGCACTACGACCGCGAAGTCGCGAACGTGATTTCGATCCGCGTGAGCCTTACTGATTTCAGGATCGCATCGGATCCCCACATCCAGGTCCTTTGTCGAACGCGTCACTCTCCGTGCCGTGAGAGCCGGCAGGTGCTGTGCGCGCTCTTGACGAACCCTCAAGAGTGAGCGTCGAGGCTGTGCCTGCCCGTCCTGTTGAGGGAACGGGGAACGCTATGGTCCCGAGCTTCCGCGCGATGGCGCCCCGCCTGGTGGTGTCCGGGCTGTTGCCGGTGATCGGCTACGCCCTGCTGCGGCCCCACGTCGGCAGCGACGCGGTGGCACTGGTGGCGATCATGGTGTTCCCGTTGGCCGACATCGTCGTCGAGCGCAGCCGACACCGAGGCAACGATCCCATCGGCCTCATCGCTCTCGTCGGGATGGCCCTCGGACTGATCGGCGCCGTGCTTCTCCATGGCGACGCCACCCTGTTGAAGATCCGGGAGTCAATGCTCACCGGCGTCTTCGGTCTTGTCTGCCTCGCCTCGCTCACGATGAAGCGCCCGGTGATGTGGTACCTCGGACGCGCCTTCGCCACCGGCGGAGAGCCCGACAAGGTCGCCGAGTTCAACACCATCTGGGACCTCCCCGGCGCTGCCCAGCGCTTCCGGTTCATCACCGCCGTGTGGGGCCTGGGCCTCGTCGGCGAGTGCGCGTTCCGGGTTGCGCTCGCCTTGAGCGTGTCGACGGAACGCTTCCTTGCCATCTCACCGATCGCGGGCTGGGTCACGATCGGCGGGCTCCTGGCGTACACGGCCCGCTTCTCCCGGCGGGGCGAGGCCGACGTGACCGCCGGCCTGGACCAACCGACCACGGTCTAGGCACGACCAGCCCGGATCGCGCCACAGCGGTCCAGTCTGTCGTCGACTCGACGACCCGCCGCTCGGTGCTACCCGTCAGGGCGTTGTGAGGCGCGGTGAAGGCGGCGGCCCAGCGATCGAATGTGACTCGAGATTTCGACGGTCGATGTGGTCTCGAGATACTGATCGGCTCCGGCATGCAGATAGTCGACCGCGCTGTCGTTGTGACCATTCGGGCCTCGCTTGACGACGAGCAGCACGGCACGCGGGTGCTGGGCACGCATGAACGCCACCGCCTCACGCCCCAGGGCGGCGACAACCGCGATCCCGTTCGCGCCGGGAGGTTCGACGGCGACGTCGAAGTCCGCGCCGAGCTGATCAGCCAGGCTCGCCGCCATCGGTGCGAGCCCTTCGCTGATTCGAACCGGCACCGGAAGGGCGTCTTCATTCACGAACGGGGACAGTTCGCCGCGGTCGTGGTCGGCGCGAGCACCTCGCCACGCGTCGAGGAGCGTCACTGAAGGACCGGTTGCGGTGACGACGTCGCCTTGACCATGCCGTGATCCTGGGACCGCAACCTGGGAAGCGGCTGAGAATCTGACCAGGGTTGTGTTACGACCTGCCGGTCCTGATCGCTGAACGCGGCGGCACGCAAGGACTTCGTTGTCTCGCCCGCGTGTTGGCATCACCGTCGCCGGGGGAACGTGGCCCTAACACAGCCCTGGCCGGTTCCTCAGCGGAATCCCAGACTGCAATCGCACGATAAGCACATGGCGCGAACCTCGCAGGCTTCGGCACGAGCACCGGTCAGGTGTCACGGTGGCGGTACCGCTTCGTGACCGACACGCGACGAGCCGTGCGACTGTTCAAAGGCCTTCCCCTCGGCACGCGGCTGCACCTCGCACTGCGGTGGTGGTCATGTCCCATCGATGCCGTCGCCCACGAGGTCCCCACCCACGGCGACATCCTCGAGATCGGCTGCGGACACGGACTCGTCGCCCTGCACCTCGCCACCCAGTCACCGCACCGGCGGGTCCTCGGGGTGGACATCGACGACCACAAGATCACCGTCGCCCGCCGCGCCGCTCAACAACTGAGAACGCATCCCGCCAATGCCATCTTCGACGTCATCGCCGCGGGCGCTGTACCCGATGGAACGTGGGACGCCGTAGTCATCGTCGACGTCTTGTATCTCCTGTCGGCCCCCGACCAACACCGGCTCCTGCAGCACGCGTCCGCGGCGTTACGACCCGACGGCGTGCTGGTCATCAAAGAGATGGGACTCACACCTCGCTGGAAGTTCCGGTGGAATCTCATCCAAGAGACGCTCGCCACACGTGCGTTGCGCATCACCCGTACCGAACAGCCGCGGCTCACCTTCACGGCGCCGCGCGACCTCGCACAATGGCTCGCGGAAACCGAGCTGTGCGTGACCACCGCTCGGGTCGATCGCTTCTACCCCTGGCCCCACCAACTCGTGGTCGGACGCAACTTCCGTTCCGCAGCTCGTACACAGGACGCCGACATTCCGGCAGATCGTGGACTCGCGCGGCCGAGCAGCTGACGCAGACTGCGCCTCGTTCTACGCCGGCGACAGACACCAAGCATCCCCAGTTCAGTTCATCAATCCACTCCCCGACTGCAGGGTGCGGAACTCCCGCTGGTACCGTTCATACGACATGACCTGGTGAGTCCGTCATGTCTCGAAAGCCGGCGCCCGCCTCTTCCGAGCCCGTCCCCGGAAGAGGAATCATGTCCGAAGGCCCCCAGCCCAGCCCGCGTCTCGCGGCGGTGATCGCGTCCCGAGCCGTGACCGCATTTCTGATCGTCTCGCCGATCGCCGCGGTCGCAGTCTCGGTCCCGCTGTTGTGGGGTCGCGCCGTCCACCTGCGCGATCTCGTGCTCGCGGCGGTGTTGTATGGCATCACCGGACACGGTGTGACCGTCGGGTTCCATCGCCTGTTCACGCACCGGGGCTTCACCCCCAAGCGTCCGCTCAAGATCGCGTTGGCAGTCGCTGGTTCGATGGCCGTCGAAGGCTCCGTCGTCAGCTGGGTGGCGAACCATCGACGTCACCACGTCCACAGCGACAAACCCGGCGACCCACACTCGCCTCACACCAACGCCCGCGGCCACCTCGGGCCGGTGCGTGGGTTCGTTCACGCCCACGTCGGCTGGCTGTTCACCAGCAACCCGGCCTCGCCGGAACGCTACGCCGCCGACCTGATCCGCGATCGCGACGTCCGAAGGATCGACACGCTCTTTCCCGTCTGGGCAATCGCGTCGCTCGCGCTGCCCTTCGCGATCGGGTGGCTGTGGTCAGGCTCGCTGGTCGGCGGGATCACCGCGCTGGTGTGGGCTGGGCTGTTACGCATGGCGCTGCTGCACCATGTCACCTGGAGCGTCAACTCGATCTGCCACATGATCGGCCGTCGGCCGTTCCGTACCGAGGACCACAGCCGCAACGTCAGTGCCCTGTCCGTGCTCTCCTTCGGCGAGTCCTGGCACAACCTCCACCACGCATACCCGTCGTCGGCTCGCCACGGCGTCGGCCGTGGCCAGATCGATTCCTCCGCCCGGCTCATCCGCTGGTTCGAGCAGGCGGGGTGGGCGACCAACGTGCAGTGGCCAACGCTGCCCCGCCTGACAGCACTTGCCGTCCTGCCCGTGTCCTCCGGCGGGCGGACGGGCACGCAACGGATCGGTTGAAGGGCGGCGGAAGGCCAGACGAGGAACTCGGGGATGGTTCGCTGACGACGGCGCCGTTGTCGCGCGACGACTACCGCGCCTGATGCTCGAACGGGTGACTTCGCGTTGTCGGTGTGTTCACGCGTCGTCTTGCCGCGAGCCGCCGTCGAGCTTGGCCTGTATGGACTGCAGAAGTGCCCGGCGCTCGCGCAGCCCGGCCCGGTAGCCCGCGTTGTCCGTATCGGCGATCTCCATGCTCATGTCGGACAGAACAGCGGCGAGCACGTCCCGCAGTGCCCGATGTTCGTCGTTGGTCATCTCGAGATGCACAAGTCCTCCGTCAGGTGTGTAGAAGCCGACGCAGTTGCGCGTCGCACAGAGCGCGCGTGGCCGCCGGGCGCTTGGCGCATGCCGGGCTAGTCCGGGCCCAAGGCCTGCAGAACCACGGCGTCGTCAGAAGGGGCCGACGCGCCAAACGCCGCGCGGTACAGACCTCGGTGCCCACACGGAGAGGTGAGCGCAACGAGAATCGCTTCGTCACCCGGATTGGACTCACCCTCGAATCGCACTCTCTCGTCCACGACGACCGCACGTGCCGGAACGGTACGTCCGCACTCGCTGCACTGGAGTTCCGCATCCCTGCGTGGTTCGAAATCAGCGAGGTAGCCAGCCGCGCGGAGCCGGTCCACTGCGTCGAGCATCGCCTCCATACCCTGTGGTTGCTCGCTCGGAGTGCCGCGCTCGTCGTGTGGCTCGAGTGTTTCGCCGTACCGCTCCTTTACGTCACGCTCGACCCGATCGATCGTGGCTCCTGTCGGGTCCTCGCCGACCCTGAGCTCGGCCTCGCCTTTGGCCTGCTCCACGCGATCAGCGGTCAACCATCCGAGCACCTGTCTCATTCGGCCCTTCACCCGATGCCAGCCCCTGGCCACCTCAGGCCGAGGGGTCCGATCGTCGACGACGGGACGGGCGTCGCCCCGATGATGGATCACAGCGACTGGCCGATGCGCGTCTCGAGGGAGTTGCGAAGGCACGCGTCCGAGCACCAGCCCGTGCAGTCCGCCGCGTCCCTTGGTGCCCACCACGACAAGGGCCGCATCGTCTTGCTCGCCGACCTGCGCGAGCGCGGCGATCGGATCGGCGCCGACCAGCGTCAACTCGATGTCACCATCGAAGTTCAGTCTGTTGACTTGCGCCTCGACGTCTTGTTGCCCGCGGTACCGCCAATTCTCGACGGGCCCATGTGGGTAGGAATCCGCCAAGGGCTCGTAGGCATACACCGCGTGCAGCGACGCTCGTGTGCGCGCTGCCACGGACGCCGCCCACTGAAGCGCGGCCTGACTTCCGTCGGAACCGTCCACCCCCACGACGATCTTGCCGTGTGCGATGCGACCGCCAACCTGGGGCACGATGACGACTGCAGCCTCGAGGTGATGCGACAAGGCCTCAGTCACCCGACTCGAACCTTCGTCGTCGTGCGCGCCGAGCACGACGACTGAAGCGCTCTCATCGTCCACTGCCCGCTCGAGAACCTCTGCGGCATCACCCTCGATCACCAGCGATCGATGTCGTGTGGCATCTCCAGCGACTCTGATCTGACTCGAGAGCCGGCGGCGCGCGTCCTCGATCATGTCGGCGTGCCAACGCGGTGGGAGCTCCGCCTGCTCGGATGAAACCGCGGTGACCGCGACGAGTTCGGCAGCCGTGTCGTCGCACAACTCCACCGCCCAATCGAGCGCCGCGGTCGCGGTCCCGGCCTCATCCACACCGATCACCACAGGGCCAAGTGCATTCACCATGAGAACTCCTCTGTCCACGCCCCGCACGCTCTGCCCCGCACGCTGCTCTGTACCCGTTCGCGGGCCGACCTCACCCGTCATGTCGGGCCGCGCCGCCCTCAGCGGCCGCGCGAGAACAAAGCGGCCTCTCGAAGACAGTTGTATCGCTGCAAGCATCAGCTAGGTACGTACGGTCACGGCGACGCTTTCCGGCACGCAGGCCCTCCATAGGACGTGGCTGGCGCCTCTCGCCTGCCGGGGTGTCGCAGACGAGAGGAGAACCACATGTCCGTCACCGCATTCCAGGACCTTCCGTTGGCCGACCGAGATCGCGAGTGGGACGGCGACGCCGCGGAGTCTCGAGTCCGCGAGTGGGCCGATGCCAACGACGCGCCCAACGAGAAGTACCGAGACGCCCACGTCTGGTACGACAACGAGAACAAGGAGAATTTCGGCTCGTACAAGCTCCTGATCTCCGACGTCGTCGACGGTCGGCTCCGGGCCGTGCCTCGGGCAGTGATGGCCGCCGGCGCTGTCATACAAGGATCACGAGGCGGCGTGGACCTCCCAGACGACGACATCGACCGAGTCAAGTCCCACCTGTCGAAGTACTACGCGAAGATGGACGACACGGCGCCGTGGGAACGTGACAGCTGAGCGGTCCTCGCCGTGACGCACATCTCGGAGCGAGAACAATCCCTTCTGTCGAAGGTGTGGCACAGATCATTTGCCATCGGACCGCACTGTCGGAGCTATCTCCTACGTCGTTCGCCGTCGCTGACCAGCACGCGCACGCGATGGTCGAACATCCCGGCGCGGGATTCGCCGCTGCCGAGCGTTGCGCTCAGCGGGCGATGAGCCCGAGCCCGACGACGCCCGCCGTGTAGAGCACCACGACAGCGATCGAGTCTGGTCCCAATCGGAACCATTGGCGTTGGGGTCGGAAGACGAGGCCGGCGAGATAGACGACCGTGAGGAGCCCGCCGAGCGCCGTCAGGTAGATGTCCGTGTCGTGGGCGAGTGGCAGCACCACTGATCCGGAGAGCACGGTGGCGAGCAGAAACAGCACGGGCAGGAACGCGTTGCCGCCGAAGATGTCGCTGATGGCCAGCTGATAGTCGCCGAGGCGCGTCGAGGCCAACCCGGTCGAGAGCTCGGGGAGCGACGTCGCCGCGGCAAGGACGGTCGCTCCGAACAGGACGCCGGACATGCCCCAGCGACCGAAGAGGGTCTCGCCACTGCGTTCGATGAAGACGCCGGCAACGAGCGTCACCGCGGCCGCAACGGCGAATACTGCGCCGGCTCGGCGGGTGGACACGCCCCGATCGGTGGCGTCGCGCTCCTTCTTCGTCTTGGAGTGGCCGCGCGGTTCGGGCTGGTTGTCGGGGGCCTCGCCGCCCTGATGCCAGGGCAGGCTCCTCCCGGCGGTCCGTACGAGCACCAGGCCGACTCCCCAGACGATGGTGATGAGCACCGCGCCGGGAGCGAGTCGGAAGGCGATGAGGTCGTTCGGGAGCTGCGTGGACATGACGACCACGAACAGGATCGCGACGACGAGCGCGCCTTCGATCACGAGCCCGAGCGACGCGGCGAGATAGGTCAGCGGTTTGCGTGGGCGCACACCGGTCCCGTCGAGGATCACCAGCACCACCGTCTGAAGGGCGATGCCGCCCAGGATGTTCCCAACAGCGACGTCGAGATCATGGGCGAGCGCGGCGCTCGCCGTGATCGCGACCTCCGGAAGGTTGGTCGCGACGGCCAGCAGGATCACACCCCCAACTGCCGCACCGAGATGGAGACGCTCCGACAGCACGTCCGTCGCGTCGGACAACTTGATGCCGGCGATCCAGATCGCCGCGCCACAGCCGACGAAGATCGCGAGCAGCAGCGGCGAGGCGACCGAACTCACCGTGCCGCGATCCGTTGCAGCACGGCGGACCGACAGGGGGCGGGCACGCCGGGCCCCTACCCGTGGCGACCGTGAGGCGAACCGCTGCGCGGGCGCGGCCACAGGGCTGCGCTCAGTTGAGCCTCGTGCTTTCGTTGTCAGACCGCGGCGCCGGTGAGACGTCCGATGCCTACGGCGATGGCGAGGGCGAGCATCCCACCGATGAGGACACGGGCCGCGGCACGGCCCTGCGGTGCGCCACCGAGGCGAGCACCGGTGATGCCGAGGACCAACAACCCTGTGAGAGTTGCGACGATGGTGAGCGCGATGCGGACTGATGCTGGTGCGAGAGCGACGCACAGGACCGGCAGGAGTGCACCGCTGACGAACGACGACGCCGAGACCACCGACGCCTGAACTGGGCGGGCGAGGGCCTCGACATCGACGCCGAGTTCGTCGCGGGCGTGGATCGGTAGTCGGTCGTGGGCCGACAGCTCGACTGCGACCCTGCGGGCGAGCTCGGCGCTCAGGCCTCGTTGTTGGTAGATCGCGCTGAGCTCAGCGACCTCGGCCGCCGGGTCGGCCTCGAGCTCGGCTTGTTCGCGTGCGAGATCGGCCCGTTCGGTGTCGAGCTGCGAGCTGACCGACACGTACTCGCCTGCGGCCATCGACAGCGCGCCGGCGGTGAGGCCGGCGATGCCGGCAATCAGCAGGGCCGAGCGAGTGTTGTCAGCCGCGGCGACGCCCACAACGAGGCTGGCTGTGGAGATGAGGCCATCGTTGGCGCCGAGCACGGCGGCGCGCAGCCACGAGGCCCGGCCACCGAGGTGGCGTTCTGCGGCGAGATGGTCGGGTAGTAATCGGGTCACGACCACCAGCCTCGTCCACAGCGCACACCGATTGCCGCAGGGCGCCATCGTCGCGCTCGACGACGGCCGAGCGTCGCCGCGCAGTACGTTCATGCCGCGGCGTAGCGGGACCACGGCGTGCCGGGAGTCGCGAGTCGAGACACGAGGTCATGACATCAGTAGGTGCCCTTGTCAGATCCGGTCCTGAACGCGAAGGCCGACGAAGGCGTCGAGAGCAACGCGCGCCTGACGGCGACGAACGGCGCAGTCATCTTCGTGTTGCTCGCCATCGAGGGATTGACCGTGGTCTCCGTTGGATCGTTGCTGCGGATCCATGTTGTGATCGGGATGGCGCTTGCGCCACCGGTCATTCTCAAGATCGGCTCGACCACGTACCGCGCCGCCCGCTACTACCTGTCCGCGCCGGCGTACCAACGGCGTGGACCGCCGCCGCTCGTGCTGCGGCTCATCGGCCCGTTTGTAGTGGTGTTGACCGTGGCGGTGATCGGAACCGGCATTGTCTTGTTGGCGCTCGGATCCGATCATCGATCGCCGTGGCTCCAGTTCCACAAGGCCAGTTTCATCCTGTGGTTCGCGGCCATGACTGCCCACGTACTCGGACACATCGTCGAAACCGCTCGCGTCGCGCCGCGCGACTGGGCTCCGGGGGCCGTTCGCGTGCGCGGCACCGCGTTGCGCAGGACTGCAGTGCTCGCTGCGCTTGTCGCCGGCCTCGCTCTTGGCGCTCTCCTGCAGCCACTCGCAACGGACTGGAAGTCCACCCAAGACAAGGCGCACCGCTCGCTACCAGCGCGGCCCCCGACCGCGCCTCGCTAACCGAAGCAGCAGCTGGCTCGTCCAGTCGTGACCGCCAACCAAGCGCTGCTATGGGCAGCGCTGCGTGCGGCTGACGCTGACGCGACCGCGGTGGTTGGCTACGGCGAGCTGTTCAGGTGAGCTCATCGTCGAACTGGACGAGGGCATCGACGGGGAGACCTTCCCATACAGCGATCCTTCTCCTTGCAGTGCCCCTCCGCCATCGTCGGGACGGGTGACTCAGTCGATCAGTGACGGTTCGACGTCGAGGGGTTCGTCGAGGACGAGTGATTCGGTGAACGCTGCTTCCTCAGATACGACGGGATGTACGTGAGGGATCAGGAGCGACAGCAGCGCGCCGGTGCCGACGACTGCGGAGGCGAAGAGCAGCGCGGGTCGCGCGCCGGATGCGACGGCGTCTTCGATCGCGCGTATGAGCGTCGGCGGCGGTACGAAGCCGACGCCCGCGGCGTGCAGTTGGTCGAGGGCTCGTGATTTCACGTCGGCCCCGAGCGTCGAGTTGTGGATCGCGTCGGTGGCGTGCCGCAGCATCTGGCTGCTGAGCAGCGAACCGATGATGGCGATGCCGAGCGCCGCTCCCATCTGGCGCACGGTGGTGTTGGCGCCGCTCGCCGCGCCGGCGTGTTCTTTGGGGATCTCGCTGAGTATGACGTTGGTGAGCTGCGAGCTGGCGAACCCGAGTCCGAGGCTGAACACCATGAGTCCCGGCAGCAGATGCAGGAACGTGATCGACGATGTGGCCGCCATGGCGATGAGCACGAGCCCCACGGCCTCGGATGCGAGGCCGAGTCGCACGACGATCGTCGTGTTGACCACCCGCGTGAGCCGTCCGCCGATCTGCGCGCCGATGGCGATGCACACCCCTGACGGGATGAGCCACACGCCGGTCTCGATGGCGGAGAGATGCTGCGCACCGTCTTGCAGCAGCACCGGCAGCACGAACAGGAAGCCGAGCTGTCCCATCGCGAGGACGGCGGTCGTGAGCAGTCCGTACCGGTAGCTCAAGTGCCGGAGCTGGCTGATCTCGACCAGCGGATCGGCGGCGTTGCGTTCCTTGCGCCGCTCGAGTACCACGAACGCGGCGAGGAGGAGCGTGGCCAGCAGCACCATCGGCATGATCAGCGAGATAGGACTCGACGCGGGCCACACGTCGAACGACCCGATCGTGAAGTCCTGCAACGGTCGGAACCAGCCGTAGATGCCGCCCTCGCTGAGCGCGAACACGATGCAGAACGTGCCGAGCCCGATCAGCATCGCGCCCGGCACGTCGATCCGCGGCCGTCGCTGCACGCGCGGCGGGCGGCGCATGAACACGAGTGCACCGACGATGGCGAGCGGAGCGACGATGACGTTGATGCGAAACGCCCACCGCCACGAGTAGTTCGTGGTCAAGAAGCCGCCGAGCACCGGGCCGAACGCCACGGCCACACCCGACGCCGCGCCCCAGATGGCGAAGGCCTTCGCCCGTTCGTGGCCGTCGAAGGTGGTGGACAAGATCGCGAGCGTCGCCGGCATCATCAGCGACGCTCCGATGCCCTCGATGATCGCTTCGCCGACGATCAACGACGTGACCGACTGGGCCGCTGACGCCAGCAGCGAGCCGGTGCCGAACAACGCGGCGCCGATGATGAACATGCGGCGGGCGCCGTAGACGTCGCCCATGCGACCGCCGATGATGAGGAACGTCGCGAACGTGAGCGAGTACCCGGTGATCACCCACTGCAGCGTGGGCAGCTCGGTGTGCAGCTCGCGCAGGATCGTCGGGATCGACACGTTGAGCACCGTCGTGTCGAGCACGACGATCACCAGCGAGATGATGATGATCCCGAGCGTGACCCAACGGCGCGGGTCGGGCTGGCCGCCCGTCATGCGCGCAGCGCGCGAACCGCAAACGCGATCGTCGACTTCACGAAACCCGGAGACAGCGGTTCGTCGAGGTGGTACGCCCGGTGATAGAGGGGACCGGTCACCAGGCTCAGGGCGACCTCGGCGGGGGGAATCGTGTCGATCTCACCACGCTGCTTCGCTCGGGTGAGGATCGCCTTGAGCTCCGTGAGGCGCGGGGCGAGGAAGCGCTCACGCAAGGTGGCGTCCAGCTCGGGATTGCGCTCCTTCTCCAGACGAAGGGCCTGCACGGCCCGTTCGTTTCGCCGCTCGATCGACTGGGCGACGTGACGGATGAACACACTGAGATCGCCGTGCAAGGAGCCGGTGTCGGTGTCGACCGGTTCAGGGAAGAGACTCGCGACGGCGGCGATGACGAGCTCGGTCTTTGTCGTGTAGCGCCGGTACAACGTCGCCGACGAGACACCGGACCGCTCGATCACCGCGGCCATCGTGAGCCCGACGTAGCCGTGCTCTGCGAGCAGCGACAGCGTCGCTTCCATGATCGCCTCGTCGGCGGCCTCGCTGCGCTGCCGGCCGGGCCGAACCGTCGTCGTCGCGTTCATGACGTTTCTCCAACCAGCTCGAGCTCACCTTCGGCCTCGGCGAACGTGAGGGTGGCCAGGCCGTCGACGTGGACTTCTTCCTCGGCTGCCGCGCGCGCGGGCAGGAAGGCGAACACGATCCCCGCGGCGACGAGCAGCACGACCGCGCCGACCACCAGCGCACCGTGGAACGCGTCCACGAACTCCGCCCGCGACGCGGCGACCACCGCCGAGCGCAATGGCTCGGCGAGCCGGCCCGCGGCATCGACGGCGCCGCCGATTGAATCCTTGGCCGCGGTCACCACAGAGGCGGGAGCGTGCAGTTCGGTGAGGCGGGCGCCGACGCCCGGACGGTACGCGCTGGCCAACACCGACCCGATCACCGCGACGCCGAGCGCTCCGCCCATCTGGCGGGTCGTGTCGTTCATCGCCGAACCGACCCCGGCCTTGTTGCGGGGCAGCGACCCCATGATCGACTCCGTCGCCGGCGCCATCACCATCCCCATGCCGCAGGCGAGCAGGATCATCCCCGCCAGCAGTCGCGGGTAGCCGTTCGTCACCGGCACGGTGGCGACGACGATGAGCCCGCCCGACGCGAGCAACAGACCGATACCGGCGACGAGCTTCGTGCCGATGCGCTCGACGAACCGCGGCGACATCGGTGCGACCACGAGCATCACCGCCGCCATCGGCATCATCCGTAGGCCAGCCTCCAGCGCCGAGAAGCCCAGCACCGTCTGCAGGTACTGCGTGATCAAGAAGCTGGCGCCGAACATCGCGAAGAACACCATCGTGATCGCCGCGTTCGCTGCGGAGAACCGGCGGTTCTTGAAGAAGCGAACGTTGAGCATCGGGTTCTCGCACGTCAGCTCCCACGCCACGAACAGCCCGAGCACGACGACGCCGATGGCGAGCGCGCCCACCACACTCGGGGCGCCCCAGCCGTTCGCCGGTGCCTCGATGATCCCCCACAGCAACGCCACGAGCCCGACGATCGACAGCAACGCGCCCAGCGGGTCGAGCTTTCCCGCGTGCGGGTCCTTCGACGTCGGCAGCAGGAACCGTCCCGCGACGAGCACGCCGATCGTCAACGGCACGTTGATCAAGAAAACCGAGCCCCACCAGAAGTGCGCCAACAACGCGCCGCCGATGATCGGGCCGAACGCACCACTGGCGCCCGCGACCGCAGCCCACGCCCCGATGGCCCGGCCCCGCTCCTTCGGATCATGGAACACGTTCGTCAGCAGCGACAACGTCGACGGCATGATCAGCGCCGCGCCGATACCCATGAATGCCCGGGTGATCGACAGCATCTCCGCCGACGTCGCGAACGCCGACGCCAACGAACCCGCGCAGAAGATCGCCAGACCGGCGCTCAGGGCCCCCCGCCGCCCGAAGCGGTCGCCCAGGCTGCCCGCGGTGAGGAGCAGACCGGCGAACACGAGCGTGTAGCCGTCGACGATCCACTGGAGCTGGCTCGTCGAGGCGTTCAGGTCCCTCACCAGGGCGGGGATGGCCACATTCAGAACCGTGTTGTCGAGGCTGATCACCGCCAGGCTCGTGCACATCACCGCCAGCGCCCACCACCGGCGCCGATCAACCGTTGCGTCGTCCATACCGAAACAAGTGTATTTCGAAACTCGCGTATTTCGAAACCTGGGCCTGTCGGAAGGGGTCATCCGAGGTGACGCAAGCAGGCCCCAGGCGGAAGGGCCTCGGTTCCTTCACCCCACGGGCGGACTTGGTGGGGTGAGCACGACCTTTCCGGGTACGCCGCCCGCGATCTTCTTCGCCCACAGGCTTGGTCCGTCGTACAGGGCACCGACGCTGCCCACGATTGGACGGAGACGTTCGGTCTCGATGCGTCGAGCGAGTTTCGTCAGTTGTTCACCGTTCGGTTCGACGACGAAGAGCAGGCTGGTCACGTCGGCGCGCTCGGCATTGGGCGCCTCGACGACCGAGACGATCGAGCCGCCGGGTCGAAGCATCGGCCAGGAACCGTGAAGCGCGTCTCCACCGATGAGGTCGAACACGACGTCCACCTCTCTCACTTCGCCGAACGCGTCGTGAGCAAGGTCGAGATACTGCTGCGCCCCCAGTTGAAGGACCAGGTCGCGCGCGTCGGCCCGGCCGGTCCCGATCACCCGGGCGTCCGCGCTCAGGGCCAGCTGGACGGCCAACGCCCCCACGCCGCCGCCGGCACCGTGGATGACCACCGTCTGGCCAGCTTGGAGGTCCGCGTGAACGAAGAGTGCTTGCCACGCGGTGAGCGCGGCCATGGGGAACGCCGCGGCGTCGACATGGGTCAACGAATCGGGCTTCTTGGCGAGGTTCCTGGCCTCGACTGCCACGAACTCGGCCATGGAACCGTCGCGGTACCAGTCAGTGAGTCCGAACACCTCGTCGCCGATGCCGAATCCGGTGGTGCCGTACCCGAGGGCGACGACCGTCCCGGACACTTCGTGGCCGGGTATCGCCGGCCGCCGGTCTCGGCCGGCGCGGTCCACCCACGTCGACGGCCACTGCAGCTCGGTCGGAGTGAAGCTCGCGGCTCCGACCTGAATCAAGACGTCGCCGATCCCGGGTTCCGGGCGCGTGCGTTCTTCAACACTCATGCGGTCAGGAGATTGCTCTTGCTGCCGAGCGACGAGCGCAGACATCTGAGGAGGGAGCGTCGTTGTCATGTCTTCACTCCTTGGACAATCGCAGAAGGCTGTCGCAGTGTGGCGAGGAGCTCGGCTTGGGAGTGCACGCCGAACTTGTCGTAGATGGTGGCGAGGTGGTTGCGCACTGTGCTTTGGCTGACGTACAGCGCCGCGGCGATTGTCGGTACTCGATCTCCTCGTAGCAGTCGGCTCAGGACCTCCCACTGGCGGGTGGTCAGCTCGCTGAGTTGAGGATGGTCGCTTGCTGCGGGCATCACGTCGACGTCGTCGAGGACCCCGGCAGCCCGGACCTCGGCTCCGATGTGCCGAAGGATCAACTCGAGCTCTCGAACTCGGTCAGCTGTGCCGTTCGACCTGGATGGAATGCCGATGGCCGCGAAGGCGATGGCTGGTTGGGTGTCGCCCAGGTTCGCGACGAGGACGCACACGTCGCGCCAAGAGCCGTCGCGGTGGCGCATCCGGACGAAGCAGTGAGAACGCGGGACGGCGCGTTCGGAGTCGAGGTGTGTCCACACGTGCGAGATGTCGTCGCGGTGAACGAGGTCGAGCAGCGAGGTCCCGAGGCACTCGGTCGCTTCGACCCCCAAGAGTTCGCGGACGTCTGAGCTGATGGAGTCGATCCGCCATTGGAGATCTGCGGTGCCGATCGCGACGGGTGTGAGGTCGCGCCACGGCGCGGAGGGGTCGCGACCGAGGCGGCCGAGCGTGGCTATCGGGATGTAGAGCGACACGAGGGCGCGGGAACCGTCGAGTTCGACCGCGCGGCTCCACACGAGCACGGGCGCATCGTGAGACGGGATGCGTAGACGCCGTTCGGCGCAGACCACCTCGACCGCTCCGGACTCGAGCGCGGCGAAGGCCTGCGTCACCAAATGTCTCGGACCGAGAAGGTCGGTGTTCTTGGTTCCGACCAGACGCGTGCGGCGAACGCCGAACAAGTCCGCCGCGTGCTGATTCGCCAGCCACACCACACCGGCGGGCAGCGCCCACACGACGACAGCAAAGTCACACGCGCTCAAAGCGTTGTCGAGGTCTGAGGAGACGGCGCGGGCGGCGACGTGCTTCGCGCCCCCAGTGCCGGCCTCGTTCGTCTGCGACAGCTCGATTGTCACGCTGACCTCCTCCTTGGCGACATCGTGACGGTACGCCCGCGTACCAAGCGCGCACATCACGCGCGCGCGTGAAAGACCTCACGATGAGCGGTGCGTCAGGATGGTTCCTTGTAGGCGTGGGCAAGCGCGACTCGCGAATTCACGCCGAGCTTGCGGTAGATCGAGCGGATGTGTGTATCGACGGTGTAGCGGGACATGAACAAGCGCTCACCGATCTCGCGATTCGTCAAGCCGTCGGTCGCCAGCGCCGCGACACTGTGCTCGGTGTTGGTCAGTTCGCCGTGGCTGCTCACATCGGGCACAGCGAGACCGGTTCGAGGGCGGAGCTGAACGAGCGCGCCAACGAGAGCGCCGCCGTCACGCACGGCTTCACACTGCATCACCATTGGTTCGCCGTCGCGCAGGACCAGCTCTGATGCGTCAAGGCGATCGTTCGCGAGCGCGCGGGTTACCTGGTCCCACACGAGTTGCGCGTCTGCGGGCTGCACGATGCGGTCCGCAGCCGCATTCGTGATCATCTGCTGCCTGTTGACGAACAGCAGCGGTCCTTTCGCCCCGCGCCGCTTCTGCAGGAAGTGCTGAAGCAGCAGACGTTCCGCCACGCGCTTGTCATCGACAAGGCGCTGTTCGATCTCTCGGGCGGCGCGCCGTGCGAGCGACAACATCAGCTTGCTGGCGTGGCTGGCGCGGCACGTCAGATCGATCACACCGCTCATTCGTCCGCTCTCGGGATCGAAGATCGGTACTGCGGCGCACGCCATGTACGTGAACGCGTCGGCGAAGTGCTCTGGTCCGACGACCATCGACGCCGCCCGCTGCACGAGCGCCGTTCCGATGGCGTTCGTTCCGATCCGCCGCTCGGCGTAGACGAAACCCGTGTCGAGCGAAATGCCGTCGAGGTCGGTACGCAGACTGCGTTGGCGCACCCGTCGATCGATGACGTGGCCCTGATGGTCGGTCAGCACGACGCTGACACTCATTCCTGTCAGATCCTCCACGAGTCCGTCGAGCACTGGACGAGCAGCCCGCACGAGCGGTGCATCCGAGTCCACGGCCGCCTCGAACGGGACGTCGAACCGATCCGGCAGCAGTCCCGCCTGCAAGGAACGACGCCACGAGTCCTTGATCTCCGACCGCACCCTCGCCGACGCCGGAGCGTCGTTCATGAACTGCGCCAACGCGTCGCGCAGTCGATCAGCAGCCATCACGCTCCCGGCGAGCAGGACACACGAACCTTGAGTTCCGAATTCCCCAAGGCTTGCGCTGTTTGGACGGTCTGTCTAGCTCAACGGACTGGCTGCCTATGGGCGTTTGCGCTGGTTTGTCGCAACGTGAAGCCGGTGCACGCAGATCGCCGATGGCGAACCAAGGAGCTGGGACTTCTCGCCGATCGGCTTCTGGCTCCGGTCGCCGTTGTCGCCGCGGACAGCACCCTGCTCTACGTGAACCCGGCGGCCGCTCGGGCCGTCGGTTCCGAGCCCGACGCGCTGTTGGGACGACGCATGCTCGACCTGATCCATCCCGATGACCGCGAACGCGTGACGCGTGAGCTCCGGCAGGTTGCATCGGGCCGCCCACCATCAGGTGTGACGACCTACCGCCTCCGAGGCGACGGAACCCGAGATTGGCGCGTGTTCGAATCGATTGCCGACAACCTCGTCGATGACCACGCGGTTGCGGGCGTCCTCATCTCCGCACGCGACATCAGCGAGCAACGCGCCCGCGAGCGGGACTTGTACGAGGCGGCGTTTCGTGATGCGTTGACCGGCCTGCCCAGCAGGGCCAAGGTGCTGAACGATCTCGACGTGCGCATGGGCAACACGACCGCGCTGACGGTCGCGTTGATCGGTCTCGACCGTTTCCAGCTGGTCAACGACTCACTGGGCCAGAGCGTCGGAGATGACGTGCTCCGAGCGGTTGGTTCTCGGCTGGTGACGTCGCTCCTGGAAGTGGGACGCGTCGGCCGGCTGCACAGCGACGTGTTCGCCATCCTCCTGGACGGGATCGACAACGCAAACGCGCATGCACTCCTGTGGCGCATCGTCGAACGGATCGGCGAACCGCTGTTCATCGCCAGCCGCGAGTTCCGACTGTCATCCAGCGTCGGAATCGCCCACCGAGACTCGACGGCCACGGCGGAGTCCTTGCTCCATGACGCCGGCCTCGCACTCCATCGAGCCAAAGCAGCGGGGCGCGGCCGCGTCGAGGTCTTCGCCACCACGATGCGCGACCAGGCCGTCGCCCGACTCCAGTTGGAAGCCGATCTTCGCGCCGCGATCACCAGCAACGAGCTGTCGATGGTGCTGCAACCAATCGTGCGGCTCGCCGACCGCACCGCGGTAGGAGCCGAGGCGCTGCTGCGTTGGTACCCGCCCTACCAGGCGTCGATCGCACCAGACGTCTTCATCCCCGTCGCCGAAGAGACCGGACTGATCGTGCCGCTCGGCGACTGGACCATCGAACGCGCCGCCCAATTCGTCCACCGTGTACCCGGCGGACGGATCAGCATCAACCTGTCGGCGCGTCATCTCGCATCACCTGGCCTCCACGAACGGATCGCCCGGACACTGACCGCGCAGCGACTACCCGGCTCGGCGCTGGTGTTCGAAGTCACCGAAACCCTGTTGATCGAGCAGTTCGACTACGCGGTCGCCGTACTCAAAGGACTACGCGATCTCGGCTGCCTGGTCGGCCTCGACGACTTCGGAACCGGCTACTCGTCGCTGGCCTACCTCCGACGACTGCCTATCGACTTCCTCAAGATCGACGGCTCACTCGTCGCCGACATCGACACCGACCACCAGAGCAAAGCGATCACGCAAGCCATCCTCGCTATGAGCAAGGCACTCGGGCTCTACACCATCGCTGAAGGCGTCGAAACCGACGCGCAGGCCGACGCGCTGCAGGCCATCGGATGCGAGCTCGGACAGGGCTACCTCTTCGGACCACCCGCCGAGCCGGCCCTTTGACTCACGTCGCACACGGTCTGCGTACTTCGCCGGTCGGCGTCGGCGATCCTTGAACCCACTCCCGGGGTTCAACGTCGACGCCGGCCGGTTCTCGCGAGCCGGCGAGGGGACGGGCATCCGGGCCGGCCCAACAGAGCCGCCGGTCAGGTCGTCGGGAGCGTGTACCCCTCGAATTTGCCTCGGAGGTCCTTCTTGGAGAACTTGCCGACCGACGTCTTGGGCACTTCGTCGATGAACACCACGTCGTCCGGTAGCCACCACTTGGCGACCTTGTCGTTGAGGTACTCGAGCACCTCTTCCTTCGAGAGCTCCTCGCCCTGCTTCACGACGACGCACGCGAGCGGACGTTCAGACCACTTCGGATGCGGCACCGCGATGACCGCCGCTTCCGCCACCTTGGGGTGACCCATGATCGCGTTCTCGAGATCGACGGACGAGATCCACTCCCCGCCCGACTTGATGACATCCTTCGTACGGTCGACGAGACGGATGTACGCGTCCGGCGTCACGACCGCCATGTCGCCGGTCTTCAGCCAGCCATCCGGTGTGAACGACTCGGGCGCACGATCGTCGTTGTAGTACGTGCGGGCGATCCACGGCCCGCGCACCTGCAGCTCGCCGGAGGTTTCGCCGTCCCAGGGCTTCGGCTCGAGCGTGGCCGGATCGACGACGCGAAACTCGACACCGATCGAGATCTGCCCGACCGTCGCGCGCAGGTCGACCTTCTCTTCTTCGCTCAGCGTGGCCTCGAGCGAGGACTTGATCTTGCCGACCGAGGCGACCGGGCTGGTCTCGGTCATCCCCCACGCCTGCATGATCGGGAGACCGATCTGCGCCTTGTACGCCTCCGACAACGCGGGCGGGACGGCGGAGCCACCGCAGGGAATGGCCCGCAGGCTCGAGGTGTCACGGCCCTTCAACTCCGGCAGCACGCCCATCCAGATCGTCGGCACACCCGCGGCGACGGTGACTCGTTCCTTCTCGATCAGGTTGGCGATGGACGGCGCGGAGAGGTCCGGTCCCGGCATCACCAACTTCGCTCCGCACGCGACCGCCGCGTGGGCGAGGCCCCACGCGTTCGCGTGGAACATCGGCACGACAGGCAAGACGACGTCCGATTCCATCACGCCGATGTTGCTCGAGGCGATGCAACCGAACGTGTGCAGGAACGTCGAGCGGTGCGAGTAGACGACACCCTTCGGGTTGCCGGTCGTACCGCTCGTGTAACACATCGACGCGGCGCGGTTCTCGTCGTCGACCTCGAAGTCGACAGCGTCCGCGCTCGACAAGAGATCTTCGTAATCGTGGATCGGGCGCCCGCCGTCGGGGGACGGGACGTCACCTTTGCCGTCGTCCATGACCACGAAGTGGCGCACCGTCTCGAACGTGTGCACGAGCGGCCACATCAGGGCCAGCAGCGACCGGTCGACGAAGATCACCTCGTCCTCGGCGTGGTTGACGATGTACGTCAGCTGCTCCGGAAACAGCCGGATGTTCAACGTGTGCAGCACCCGCCCTGTGCACGGGGCGGCGAAGTACAGCTCGAGGTGACGGGCGGTGTTCCAGCCGAACGTCGCCACTCGACCGTCCTCGGAGATGCCGAGATCGTCGAGCACGCCACCGAGGCGCTGGGTGCGATCGGCCCACTCGCCGTAGTTCGTCCGGTCGATTCCCGTCGCGGTGGCGGTGACGATCTCCTTCTCGGGGAAGAGGTACTTGGCCCGGTCGAAGAAGTGCGACAGCGTGAGCGGGAAGTCCTGCATCAAGCCCTGCATCCCCATCCCCCTTGTTCAGTGACGCGTAGTGAGCCGCGACGGTAATGCAAGAATGCCCACCTTGGACTCGGTGGGCGACGACCAGGACGACGCGTCGGCGACCTCTTCTCCGCGGCGGCTCAGTCGGCGGACGCTGTCCCTCATCATCGGCGCCATCATCGTCCTCGTCGTCGGCGGCATGGTCGGCGACGCACTGGCGCCGACACTCGTGGATCAGCATCCGCTGTGGCTGATCGCGCTCAACGCCCGCAATCGCAACCTGGTTCTGGTCGTGAACCAGGTCGATGCCGTGCCCTACTACCTCGTGGGGACGTTCCGCCTCCTGCTGTCGGACCCGCTCTTCTACATACTCGGCTACTACTACGGCGACACCGCGACGAAATGGATGGAACGTCAGGCACCGACCTACGGCCGCTTCATGCGCAGCGCGGAGCGGTGGTTCGGTGTCGCCGCGTACCCGCTCGTGTTCCTCGCTCCGAACAATTACATCTGTCTGTTCGCCGGGGCGGCGGGCATGTCCATCCCTGTGTTCGTGGCGTTGAACGTCAGCGGCACGATCTTCCGCCTGTGGATCATCCAGGTGCTCGGCAACATCTTCGACAAGCCGATCGATGCCGTCCTCGGGTTCATCCAGGACTACCGCGTGCCGTTGTTGGTGCTCTCCGTCGGCCTCGTGGCCTTCACGGTGTGGAACGAGCGTCGGCAGGGCGAGTCCGAGATCTCGGGGCTGCGCCATCTCGAGGACGAGCTCGAGTCCGAAGAGGCCGAACCCGATGAGTGATCGCGGCGTTGCGGTAGTCACGGGCGCGTCGAGTGGCATCGGCGCGGCCGCGGCACGTCGGCTCGCGTCCGAGGGATTCGACGTCGTGCTCGGCGCGCGTCGCGTCGGTCGGTTACAGGAGGTGGCGTCCTCGATCGGCCCTGCAGCAAGGGCGCTCGAGCTCGACGTCACCGATGCCGCGTCGGTCGACGCGTTCTGTACGGCGATCGAGGACTGCCGGTTGCTGGTCAACAACGCCGGCGGAGCGCTCGGACGCGACTCCGTCGCCGAGGCGAATGAAGATCAGTGGACGTGGATGTACGAGGCCAACGTCCTCGGCGTTCTTCGAGTCACGAAGGCGCTGTTGCCGAAGTTGGTCGCGTCGGGAGACGGTCACGTCATAACGATCGGTTCGATCGCGGGGATCGAGCCCTATCCGGGCGGCGCGGGCTACAACGCGGCGAAGCACGCAGTGCGCGCCGTGATGGACGTGCTGCGCATGGAGCTGCTCGGTCAGCCCGTGCGGGTCAGCGAGATCGACCCCGGGATGGTGGAGACGGAGTTCTCGATCGTGCGCTTCGGGGGCGACGAGGACGCTGCGGCCAAGGTCTACGAAGGAATGACGCCGCTCACCGCAGACGACATCGCCGACTGCATCGCGTGGGTGGCGACGCGACCAAGTCACGTCGACATCGACCAGATCGTCGTGCGTCCCCGCGACCAAGCGCGAGCGACGATGGTTTTCCGAAACTCGACGAAATAGGCATCGCTTGGCGATGCCTATTTCGTCGAGTTCACAGATTGAGCAGCTGATCCAGTCCGACGGTGACGCCGGGGTGGTCGGCGACGGCCTTGACGGCGAGCATCACGCCCGGCATGAAGCTGGACCGGTCGTAGCTGTCGTGGCGGATCACCAGTGACTGGCCAGTCGTGCCGAGGATGACCTCTTGGGACGCCACCATCCCGCGCACACGCAGCGAGTGGATGTGGATGCCGGCGGGCCCGGTGCTCCCGCGAGCGCCTTCGAGCACCATGTCCTGCGTCGGGTCGGGAGCCCATTTCGGCGAGGCGGCCGCCATCCGGTCGGCGGTGTGCATCGCAGTTCCGGAGGGCGCGTCGCGCTTGCCGTCGTGGTGGAGCTCGATGATGTCGGCGGTGTCGAAGTAGGGCGCGGCGCGTTCGGCGAGCACGACCATGAGCACTGCACCAATTGCGAAGTTCGGGGCAATCACGCAGTTGCTCCGGGTGAACAAGGCGCGCAGCTGGTCGACGTCCTCGGCGTTGAAGCCGGACGTCCCCATCACCGCGTGCACGCCCTGCTCCGCTGCCCAGCGGGCGTTCTCCCGGGCGGCGGAGATCTGGGTGAAGTCGACGACGACGTCGACGGCGGCGTCGAGCTTCGACGGATCGCCCACGATCGTCACTCCTTCGACCGTCTCGCCCTCGTGACCAGGGTCGATTCCCGCCACCAGCTCGAGGCCGGGCTCGTCGGTCACCGCCTCGCACACGGTGGTCCCCATCCGCCCCCCGGCCCCGAACACGCCAACTCGAATGCTCATCGCCCGCCAACGTAGGCCAGCACCTCAAGATCTTTGGGCACTTTGCCGACAGTTTCCCAGTGGGCGACGTAGCTAGGGACGCGATGCACGACAACGACACACGCCAGCCGGTCGAGTTCGACCCGGAGACCATGCGATTGACGATCGGTGAGCACTCGACCGTCGTCAGCCATCCCGCGCTCGGGAACGAGGCGGTGCTTCGCAGCTACCTCTCGCTCGTCGGCCAGGTGCGCGGCACACCCATCGGCTCGGGCATCGAGATCCGTCACGACGACGTCGTCGTGCTGGCCCAGGTGCTCGACCTGAACGACGCGGACCTCGAGATGGATCTCGAGCGGCTGCTCGGCGTCAGCCCCGCGACCGCAGCCGAAGTCGGCCGCCGGTTGCGCCGCCGTCACGCGTTCGTCGCCGCCGCCGCGTCATTGACCGTCGGTGGACTGGCGCTGTTCGGAGCGACCAAGGTCGCCGCGGCACCATCGCCCGCGACCGTGAGGCCCGCCGCAGTCGTCACGGCCACGGCCGCGGACGTAGCGGAGCCCACCACGACGTCGACCGTCGTCGCCGCGCCGACCACCACCGAGCCCGTGGCTCCGGTCGACACCACCCCCGAGGCACCGGCGACCACCGAGCCGGCCGCACCGGAAACGCACACGCATCCGTCGGGTCCCGACGACGTGCAGATCGGTGATGCGCTGGTGATCGAGCGTGGGCAGCAGCCGGCCGATCCGTCGACGCAGATCGGCGACGCGGTCACCTACGAGCGCTAGAGGCTCGCCCTCGGCGAGTCTCCATTGGCACAGTGCGCTGGCCGGACCGCCAGCGACGGCGCGCCTGAGGCGAACGCTTGCCAGACAACATCCGCCGCCAGCTACGCGCGCGAGCGAAAGGCGCTCTCCTCCATCGGCCCGACCGCCGCAAGCGCGCGAGGACCCGTCAAGATCCGCTGCAGGACTCGGTGCGCATCATCGAGCGTGACGGCACGGATGCGTTCGACCTGTTCGTCGACGGTGAGCGGTTCCCCCGCGGCGAGCTCGCCACGCGCCAGACGGCCCATGCGGCTCCCGCTGTCCTCGAGATTGAGGTTCAACGCGCCGACGAGGTAGCCGGTCGCGACTCGTAGCTCGCGCTCCGTGATCCCGTTCGCCACGATCTTCGCGACCTCGGCGTCGATCAAGTCGAGCACTTCGTCGACCTTCGAAGGTGCCGTACCGGCGTAGATCATGAAGAGGCCGCTGTCGGTGTAGAGCGACGCGGCGGAGTACACGGCGTAGGCAAGGCCGCGTTCCTCACGGATCTCCTGGAACAGCCGGCTCGACAGTCCGCCGCCAAAGCTCTGGTTGGCAACCGCAAGCGCGAACCGATCGGGATCGCGCTGGTCGATGGCCCGCCATCCGAGCGTGAGATGCGCCTGTTCCGTCGGGCGCTGCTCGTAGGCGAGCGGTTTCGGTGCGGAATCGGGTTTCGCACGCTCGGGCGCGACACCGAAGTCGACCGAGTCGAGGAACGAGCTCACGCCGTCCACGACATCGTCGTGTTCGAGCCGCCCCGCAGCGGCGATCACGACGTTCGCCGGGCGGTAGTGCTCCTTGAAGAACATCTGGATCTCGTCACGCGACAGCGCAGCGACCGTGTTCTCGTCGCCGAGCACCTCGCGTCCGAGCGGATGGTCAGGGAACACCGCGTCCGCCATCAGCGAGTGCACCTTGTCGTCCGGCGTGTCCTCCGACATCGCCAGCTCTTCGAGGATCACTTCGCGCTCGGCGTCGATCTCGTGGGGCCGCAACGCAGGTTCGGCGAGCACGTCGCACAGCAGCTCGAGTCCGAACGACAGCTCATCCGCCGGCAAGCGCGTGTAGTACGCCGTGTGCTCGCGCGACGTGAACGCGTTCATCTCGCCGCCGATCGCATCGACGGACTCCGCGATCTCGCGCGCCGCACGGGTCTCGCTCCCCTTGAAGACGAGGTGCTCGAGGAAGTGTGACGCGCCCGCGAGCTCCGCGGGCTCGTCACGACCTCCGACTGCGACCCAGAACCCGGTCGTCACCGACCGGGCTTCGGGCATTCGCTCTGTGACGACGCGTATACCGTTCGGCAGCGTCGTCCTACGTACGTGCGTGTCGGTCAACGGCGACGATCTCGCCCGCCGCGCCCCCGGTCACGCCCGCCGCGTCCACCGCGAGAGCCGCGGTCGCCGCGATCACCACGATCACCCGACGAGACCTCGGCCGGACCGAGATCACCGAACTCCTCACGCAACTCGGCGTCGAACGAGTCCTCGAACGACACGGTCTCGACACCCGACGCGCTCGACGTCGAACCGGAGCTCGACCGCGGCCGAGACTCGCCGTCACCATTGCCGCCGTTGCTGCCGTCGCCGCCCAGTGGGTTGATCGGGGTCAACGACACCTTGCCGCTGGGATCGACGTCGTCGACGCGCACCTCGACCTCGTCGCCGAGATCGAGCACGTCCTCGACGCGGTCGATGCGCTTGCCGCCGCCCATCTTCGAGATGTGGAGCAGACCGTCGCGGCCCGGGAGGATGTTCACGAACGCGCCGAACTTGGTGATGTTCACGACCTTGCCGCTGTACACCTGACCGACTTCGGCGGTCGGCGGGTTGAGGATCAGCTGGATCTGGCGCTTGGCTTCTTCCACCGCGCCACCGTCGACCGAACCGATCGTGACGGTGCCGACGCTGCCGTCGTCGTCGACCGAGATGTCCGCGCCGGTCTCCTGCTGGATGGCGTTGATGACCTTGCCCTTGGGCCCGATGACCTCACCGATCTTGTCGATCGGGATCTCGAAGCTGATGATCTTCGGCGCCGTGCTGCCGACCTCGTCGCGAGGCTCGGCGATCGCCTTGTTCATGACTTCGAGGATCTGCATGCGGGCCTCGTAGGCCTGCTGCAGCGCCTGCGCGAGCACGTCCGCGGGCAGTCCATCGATCTTCGTGTCGAGCTGCAGCGCGGTGACGAAGTCGGCGGTGCCGGCGACCTTGAAGTCCATGTCACCGAAGGCGTCCTCCGCCCCGAGGATGTCGGTGAGGGTCGTGTACTTGCCTTCGGCGTACACGAGGCCCATCGCGATGCCGGCGACAGGAGCCTTGATCGGCACGCCGGCGTCCATCAGCGACAGGCTCGACGCGCACACCGATCCCATCGACGTCGAACCGTTCGACGACAGCACCTCGGACACGAGGCGCAGCGTGTACGGGAACTCTTCCTTGCTCGGAACGACCGGCAGCAACGCGCGCTCGGCCAGCAGACCGTGGCCGATTTCACGACGCTTCGGGCTCCCCACTCGCCCGACCTCGCCGTTGGCGTGCGGCGGCATGTTGTAGTGGTGCATGTAGCGCTTGCGATCTTCCGGCGCGAGCGTGTCGAGCAGCTGATCCATCTTCGGCATGCCGAGGGTGCACACGTTGAGCACCTGCGTCTCACCGCGCTGGAACAGGCCCGAGCCGTGCGCGGTCGGGATCACACCGACTTCGGCGCTGAGCGGACGGATGTCCTTGGGACCGCGGCCGTCGATGCGCAGACCGTCGTCGACGATGCGCTTGCGCACGAGCTTCTTCTGCAGGGCGCGACCGGCGGCCTTGACCTGCTTCTCGTTGCCGGCGAACTCCTTGCCCTCGCCGCACAGCTCCCCGAGGATGAAGTCCATCGCCTCGTCGGTGGCGGCGTTGCGCTCGGCCTTGGCGCTGATCGTGCTCGCCTGCGCGATGCGATCGGTCCCGAGGGCGGCGACGCGGTCGAACACGTCTTGCGTGTAGTCGACCTGCTCGTCGAACGGGATCGGCTCGTGCACGCCGGCCTTCTGGACGAGCTCGCGCTGCATGTTGATGCTGTCGCGGATCCAGGTCTTCGACTCTTCGAGGCCCTGCGCGATCACCGCTTCGGTGACCTTCGGCGCACCCGCCTCGTAGTAGTCCCACGCCTTCTCGGTGCCGCCGGCCTCGACCATCATGATGGCGATGTCGCCGTCGACCTCACGGCCGGCGACGACGAGCTCGAAGGTGGCGTCGTCGCCTTCGTCGTACGTGGGATGCGGGATCCACTTGCCCTCTTGGCTGTACGCGATGCGCACCGCGCCGATCGGGCCGTCGAACGGGATGCCGCTGAGCATGAGCGACGCGCTGGCGGCATTGATGCCGAGCACGTCCTGCGGGTTGTGCATGTCGGCACCCATGACGGTGATCACGACCTGGGTCTCGTTGCGGTAGCCGTCAGGGAACGACGGGCGCAGCGGACGGTCGATGAGCCGGCAGTTGAGGATGGCGGCGTCGGTCGGGCGGCCTTCACGACGGAAGAACGAGCCGGGGATCTTGCCCGCGGCGTACGCGCGCTCTTCGACGTCGACCGTCAGTGGGAAGAAGTCGATGCCCTCACGCACGCCCGTCGCCGCGTTGGCGGTGGCGAGCACGAGGGTTTCGCCGATCTTCGCGACGACCGAGCCCTGCGATTGGAATGCGAGCTTGCCGGTCTCGAAGGACAGCGTCTTGTCGGTCCCGGTGACGGGACCAGATACGGAAATGGCGTCTGCCATCTATGGCTCCTCTCGGGACGATTCGTTGTGTCCCGTGTGCGCCACTGCGGCGGGGCCAGTTCCCAGTTGTCGGGGTCTCGGTGCTCGTGTTCGCACCTGAGGCCGGGGCAACTGGCAGCTGACCCGCCCCCGCAGCGGCATCAGTGATGTGTTGTGTTTGGTTGCGGTTTGCGTGTCGCGGTTTGCTAGCGACGCAAGCCGAGCTTGCCGATGATGCTCCGGTAGCGCTCGACGTCGTTCGAACGGACGTAGTCGAGCAGGCGGCGGCGACGGCCAACGAGCATCAGCAGACCGCGGCGGCTGTGATGGTCCTTCTTGTGGACCTTGAGATGCTCGGTGAGGTGGTTGATGCGCTCGGTCAACAGAGCGATCTGGACCTCGGGTGACCCGGTGTCGCTGTCGTGCAGACGGTGCTCGGCGATGATGCCGGGCTTCGCCAGGTCGATCTTCTCGGACATGCGTGAATCCTGGTTCTTGCTTGGGTATTGGACCCGGCCGCCACACCCGCGTTGCGAGGCAGGCAGCGGAACGCCGAATCGGCGTCGAGACAGGATACCAGGTGGACGAGATTTGTTGAAAGTGCGCGAAAGGGTTCGTACGCGCCCGCGTCGAACTGTGGGCACTGGAATGCGGGGAATCGGGCGATTCGCGCTGGTCGGGCTGGTGCTCCTCGCCGCGTGCTCCGGTGAAGGAAGCGGCTCTGCGGCCTCGAGCACGACGACATCCACCACGGCGACCACCCTCGCCCCGACCACGACCACCAGCCCGCAAGAGGCGGTCAAGGCCGCCTATCTCGACTATTGGAGGATTCTCGATCGGCTCGGTACGGCGCCCGATCCCGACGACGCTGCACTCAACACCCGGGCCGTTGATCCCGTTCTGAGCGCGGTGCGGGACGACCTCACGACGAGGCCCTCCGAGGGACGAACTACTCGAATACCTGACGGCGCCAAGTATGGCCACCGAACAGTTGCCGTCGAACTCAGCTCGACGGGCGCAGTTGTTTCCGACTGCTTCGTCGACGACCGCGTTCAGGTCGCTGCCGACGGTTCCGTCTTGAATGACCACATATCGACGGTAAAGGCGCGGGCTCAGCTGGTTTCACGCGGCACCGACTGGAAGGTGAGTGACGTGCAGCTGCAGAGGGTTGGCGAC